>UQYF01000032.1 GCA_900545175.1 uncultured Eubacteriales bacterium | reverse complement strand
GCAACAATCATGTGCTGATGCTGCGGGCAACCGATGAAGCAGGAAACGTCCTGCCTGAATTTGAAAAGGTACTGGACATTGACATCAAGGCGGCAGCCGAGGCTGCGCTCGGCAAGGAGCTGACGCAGAATCTTCTGTCCGTGGTTTTTGACTACGATGGAAACCTCTGGTTTGCAACCGGCGGCTTCCGCATCTACCCGGAGCGTGAGCAGCAGGGTGTGCTGGGCTATATCGCGCACTCCGCCATCGACGCAATTCTCAATGGCGAGCAGGCTGACCTCTCCAACGCAGTCTTTGTTTATGAGCTTACCCCCGGCGAGGGCGCAGAAAACGGCATTGCCGCCTCCAAGGACGGTGCGGTCATCCTGACAAACCAGAACTGCTATCTGCTGCGTGCGAATAACGGCGTTGAGGCCGTCTGGTGCACACCGTATGAGAGCGTCGGCGCAAAAGTCAGCGGCGAAGGCGACAAGACCACCGGCGGCGGTCTTGCCTGGGGCGGCGGCTGCTCTCCGTCGCTGACACCGGAGCTTGTGATGTTCACCGACAACGCAGACCCCGTCAAGCTGCTGGCGCTCGATATGAAGACCGGTGAGATCGTTGCAAGTCTGCCGGTGCTGGATGAGCTGCCCGATGGCTATCAGGTGGCGGTTGAAAACTCTGCCATCGTCTATGACGACAGTGAGGGCACCGTCAGCACTATCGTGTGCAACTGGTTCGGCGCAGGCAGCGCAGGCCTTGCCGATCCAAACAGTGACTCTTCCATCCAGAGCTACGCCAACATCTATGACACAAACTGGCTGACGAAGGGCAACAGCATGATTGCTCCCGGTGTGGAGCGTGTCGATACCATCAAAACCGATTCCGGCTATGAGATGAAGAGTATCTGGTCCCGAAATGACCTGAGCGATACATCAATTTTCAAACTCTCCACCGCGACGGGCTATATCTACGGCTATGTGCAGGATCTGGAAAGCGGCATGTGGCAGTACATCATTCTGGACTTTGCCACCGGCGAGACCGTCTTTACGATGGATGTTTCCAACAAGTTTGGCTACAACAATATGGCCATCGGGATGTACGCCGGAAACAGCGGCAACGCGCTCTACTGCCCGACGGGTTATTTGGAGCTGCTGTGCTTGCAGGACCGCTTCGTCTATCTTCCCGAAATGCCGTACCGCAAGGTCGATCTCGATAAGGTCGCGCGTAACGTGCTGTCGCAGGCACAGTTTGAACAGGACGGCGGCGAGGGAGAGGTTGCAAGTTGGCGCAACACCGTGACAGTCGAAAACGTCCACCCCAACACGACGGTCTCGTTCCGAATGAACAATCTTTCCGGAAGCACTGCCGAGCTGAAGCTCTATGCCTACGGTGCGGACGGAATGTTGGCGGAGGTCAGCAATGAACTGTGGTCGATCACGGATGAAGCAGGTAGTGCCGTGGATAAGCTTTCTGACGGCACACTGTATGAGCTGCGTGTGAGCGTTGCAGACGGCGGCGCATTTGACCTGAGCGAGACGGAAAAGGAAATCAAAATTTCCGTTGTGTTTGCAAAGTAAATCTCAATTATTATGAACGCAGAATAAGCAAAGCGACTGCGTTCATGAGCAAGCAGCGAAAGCGGATTGCGAATGTCTGCTTTGCTTATTTTCACCTTACAAAGCTCGAATGGCGGATAAAATTTCGTCATTCGGGCTTTTTTGCATTTTTTGCCCCGTAATCATTTTATGAGTTAAGCGGCAAATGAGCCTGCATTGTTTTCTTCGTGCCTCTGGTATGCCTTCGGCACTCTCAAAATCAATGAAATCATTCAAAATCCGTACATTTTTCCACGAAAAATAGCAGCTTTTTCATGGTTTAGCGGGTTCCATAGACATAAAAATTTATGCAAGCATCCATTTTATGTCCATTTGTCTCTTGGCTCATTTTATGAAAAATTTCACAGAAATTCCCCAAAGCAGATTTTTTGTATTGACATATAATATTATACGACGTATAGTATTGAAAAAGAAATAATATTATATAATTCCGGAGGCAGATGGTCAAAAAGTTGTTCGTGTCCGCACGATAAGACTTTAACCGGTTTTGAAAGGAGGGCAGTCATGGCTTTTCAGGTAAGTGCAGCGCTTTTGGATGCCTGTGTGTTGTCGGTGCTAGAACGGTCCGACGTGTACGGCTACGAGCTGACGCAGAGGATAAAGGAGCTTATGAAGATATCGGAGTCCACACTGTACCCGGTGCTCAGGCGATTGCAAAAGGACGAGTCGGTTACGGTGTATGATATGCCGTACAATGGAAGGAACAGAAGATACTATTCGATAACTGGGGCAGGGCGTGAGAGACTTGCGGCATACAGGCTCGAATGGGAGGAGTATAAGAATATTATAGACAGCATTATGGGAGGGAATAAGGATGACAAGAGATGAGTATCTTCAGATTTTGAGGGATAATCTGACGACTATGACAGATGATGAGAAGGATGATGTTATAAGATATTATCTGGAATATTTCAGTGATTCGGGCGATGAATGGGCGGCTATGGAGGAGCTTGGTGCGCCTGAGAAGCTTGCGGCGAGACTGTGCAGCGGGAACGGAGCACAGAATAGTGAAAACTACAGTGCAGGGAATTATACAAGTACACAGGATACGGCAAAGGCATATGGCGGTTATAATGATGGCAGCACAGGAGCCTATGATTATTCATGGGAAGAAGGAAACACCAAAAAGAAAAAATCACCCGGAAAAATAATCGCGCTCGCATGCACGGCTCCGATATGGGTTCCTTTGGCATTTGCGGGGCTGGCAATACTTTTCAGTCTGCTGCTGGTCGTTGTGGCTGTTGTATTTGCGGTATTTGTTGTGTTCGCGGCGTGTGTGATAGCCGGGATTGCAAGCGTGGCAGCGGGATTTTTTGCTTTTGGCAAGTCACTTGCGGATGGGCTGCTTGTGCTCGGCGGCGGTCTGTTTATGCTCGGAGCCGGAATACTCGCATTTTTCCTCGGAGTGCACATTGTAAAGGGAATTATGAGTGCTTTTAAGATGTTTTTTAATAAAAATTAAAAGCCTGGCTTATATATTTTATGGGATATCTGAAAAAGGAGTGAGGATACAATGAAAAAAAAGATGTTATTGCTGACCGCGGTTGTATGCATATTTCTGGGCGGAGCGCTGTTCTCCATAGGAAAGGTGATGGGAGGGAGAGGAATAGTCTTTGATTTTACGGGAAAGGGCATAATCTCGGACGCGCAGTTTAAGGAATTAACATTTAACGATATGGACTATGATGCGTTTAAGAGTGTCACGGTAGATGCAGCCAACTGTAAAATCTACATATACAGCTCGGACAACGGCAAATACGGTGTGGATTTAAAGCTGTACAACTATGACGATGACAATATACAGTTCGGGGTAGAAGGTGATGAGCTCATCATAAAAAATTCCATGAATGGCGCGAGGCTGAGCTTTATCTACAATCTGTTCAATGATGATGAGCAGTACATAAAATTATATATCCCTGACGGCGGGTGCGGGTTCATAGACGTGTCGACCGCCAATGAAAATATTGTCATCGAGGATATCTCTGCCACGGGAAAGGTGAGCGCAGGCACGACGAATGCCAGGATAACATTTTCAAATGTGAGCGGGGAGACGCTCAGTGCAGTGACTACGAACAGCAATGTCGTAGTGGAAGGAGTTACGGCTGAAGAACTTACAGTAACTACAAGCAACGGAACGGCACAGCTCTCAAGCGTGCAGGCAGACCGGTTAAATGTCAAAACAAGCAACGGAGAGGTCGAACTTGAGGGGGTGAGCGGTGTTGAGGCTCTTCTTAAGACCACCAATGCCGAGATAGCTTTAAGGGAAGTGTATTTTAATGGTGCACTTGAGGCGCATACCTCGAACGGCAGCATAAAGGCATCGCTCTATGGCGAGGACAGCGATTATTACTATGAGCTTAAAACCAGCAACGGCAGCATTAAGCTTGGCAGCGAGGTACATGGAAAGAAATATACCGGGGGTAAGGGGCAGTCAAAGCTTAAGCTGAACACATCAAACGCGGATATCACGGTGAGGTTTGATGCTTCTAAATAAATAGATTGTGGCAGCGATGTACGATAATACGGCAGTTTTAAGTGCTTTTTGGGCTGCTATATGACGTTATAAGAATTAGGAGTTGTAAATCATGCAGAAAATACTGATAGTGGAAGATGATACCAATATTAATAATCTGCTCTGTGAGGCATTGACGAAGGAGGGATATTCCTGTGAGCAGGCTTTTTCGGGCACGGAGGCGAGACTTCTTTTAAATATGAAGGAACATGGCTATGCGCTGGTGCTGCTTGACCTGATGCTGCCGGGTATCCCAGGGGAGACGGTTTTGGGGGAGATACGCAGCAATGGAAAGCTCCCGGTAATTGTGCTGACCGCGAAGGACAGCCTCGATGACAAGGTGCAGGTGTTGATTGACGGAGCCGATGACTATATAACGAAACCATTTGAGGTCAGGGAGGTCATAGCGAGAATTAAGGTACAGCTCCGCCGTGCACAGGAGAGCGACGTTGCCGACGATATTATCACGTTCAAGGATATGGTGCTCAACAAATCCACCTTTCAGGTCAGCGTATGCGGAAAAATGCTTTCTAAGATAACCAGACAGGAATTTGCGATTTTGGAGCTGCTGCTTAGAAATCCAAAGCGTGTATTTTGCAAGGAGGATATTTTTGAGTATGCGTGGAATGAGCCTTATATGGGCGAGACCAAGACGCTCGATGTGCATATCAGCAATATCCGCAAGAAGCTAAAGGAAGTCACGGCTGAGGAATACATTGAGACGGTGTGGGGAATAGGATACCGTTTACATGAATAAGCTTTACTTTTTTTTTACTATTTATTTGCGTTTAATTAGGATTGTCCGGCTATGATAAAGGTAAATAAAAAAAGGAGATGAAAAACTTGAGTGAAATGTTACTGGAAACGAGAAATCTGACCAAGCAGTATGGTCACTATAAGGCAGTAAACGGTGTCAGCCTGCATATCAAAAAGGGAGCCATCTACGGCTTCATCGGAAGAAACGGTGCCGGAAAGACGACATGTCTCAAGATGATAAGCGGACTTGCGGAGGCGACGGACGGTGAGATTGAGCTTTTCGGATATAAGGGAAAGGATCTGCGGCAGATAAGGTCGCGCGTGGGGTGTCTTATCGAGGCACCTGGGCTGTATGGCAGCATGACGGCATATGAAAACCTGAATATCAAATGTAAGCTTTTCGGAATAAAGAAAAAAGGCTACATCGAGGAAATTCTGAGGGTTGTCGGACTTGATAACGTGGGAATGAAAAAGACGAAGCATTTTTCACTGGGAATGAAACAGCGCCTTGGAATTGGACTTGCGCTTGTAGGTGAACCTGATTTATTGGTTCTTGATGAGCCGATAAACGGTCTTGACCCGCAGGGCATTGCCGAGATTAGGGATACGATTTTGAGGTTAAAAAATGAGCGCAGCATGACAATATGTATTTCAAGCCATATTTTGGAGGAGCTTTCAAAGATTGCGACGGATTACGGAATTATTCATAACGGAAGCCTTTTGCAGGAGCTGACGAGAGATGAGCTTATGAAAAGATGCGGTGAGAGGATGGAGCTTACCCTGGACAATCCGAGGGAGGCAATTCCTGTTCTCGATGCCATGGGCTTTGCCAATTATCAGGTGGTGGATAAGGAGCGTATTCACATTTTTGAGAGATTAAACGAGAGTGCGCTCGTCAATATGGAGCTTGCGAAAGCGGGAATTCCGGTGAAGGGAATATCCATCACAAGCGAGGAGCTCGAGACTTATTTTCTTAATCTGACAGGAGGTGCAGCTCATGCTTAACATGTTGAAAATGGATTTGTACAGAATGTTCTGCACCAGGAGCATGTATGTAATCTGGATTGTCATGGCTGTAGTGATAGTGGCTACAACTGCCCTGGTTAAAATGGATTTTGATGCGATAAATGCGGAAAATCCGGCACAGGAGGAGCAGCTTATCGAAGCGGGAACGGAAGATGTCAACGTAGGAATTAATGTGGAGCTGCCGACGCAGCGCGGTGAGAGCATTACGGTATTTGACGTGTTTTATGCCAATTCGATGTCGAGATTTTACGCACTGTTTTTAGTGATTTTTGCGGTCATATTTTCTACGGCGGATATAAACAGCGGCTACATAAAAAATATCGGAGGGCAGGTAAAAAACAGGGGAGCACTTATTGTCTCGAGGGCAGCTGCATTGGCAGTGTTTACACTTATTACGATGGCGGGAGTATTTTTATTACAGGCAGTGTCAAATTTCATCTATTTCAGGGAAGTTGAATGGGGAAATTTAAATGCATTTCTGGCATACTTTTTCACGGAATCAGCACTCCACTATGCGCTTGTGCTCATCTGCATGGCGATTGCGGTTATCCTCAAAAACAATGTTATAAGTATGGTAATCTCCATCTGTATTACCATGAACCTGATGAGCCTTGTGTACTACCTGATAGACCGGCTAATCGATAAGGTCGGTATTCACAATTTTGTGATAAGCAAGTATACGGTTACCGGGCGGATAGCGATGCTTGGCATGGAGCCGGGCGGCAGGGAATGTCTGGTATCGCTGGCAGTTGCAGTTATATTCGGCATTGTGGTGACAACGCTTGGCAGCGTCATTTTCAGAAAAAGGGATATTTAAAATGTATATTGTGATTGGAATATTAGCGGGAATTATTATTTTGCAGGCTATTATTTTATGGAAGCATGTGCGGCAGGTGAAGGACATCTGCCGCCAGTTGTCGTTTCAGATGAAGCAGGACAGCAATATGCTCATAAGCAGAGAGCTTGATTTTGGCGGGATAGGCAGACTTGTTGACCTTTTAAATGAGCTGCTTGATATGAGAAGAAAAGAAAAGCGCCGTTATCTGGAGAAGGAGGCGCTGATTGCGGACACCTACACCAACCTTTCGCATGACATAAGAACACCGTTGACCTCCTTGGACGGATATTTTCAGCTGATGGAGGACTGCGAAAATGTGGACGACCAGAGGAGATATCTGGGCATTATCCATGAGAGGATACACAGCCTGAATGAGATGCTCGAGGAGCTGTTCACCTTTACGAAACTGAAAAACGACTCGTACAGTCTGAAGCTTACGCAGTGCTGTCTTAACAGAATTTTGAAGGAGACGGTTTTTTCATATTACGATGACTGGGTGAGGAACGAGCTTGAGCCGGATATTCAGATTACGGAGGAGCTGCTCTGCATAAAAGGGAATGTGCAGGGGCTTCGCCGTGTTATCCGAAATATTATAAAAAATGGTCTCGACCACGGGGAGAAAAGGATAAGCATTACATTGGAGCGCAGGGGCGGACAGGCGGTGCTTAGGATAAGTAATCTCGTAAAAAATCCCGGAGAAATCGATGTCTGCCATGTCTTTGACAGATTCTACAAGGCGGACAGCGCGAGGAGCAGAACCTCAACCGGGCTGGGACTTGCCATCGCAAAAGAATTGGTTGACAGAATGGGCGGTGAAATCGGGGCACGGATAGAGAAGGATGAATTTATTATAGAGATGGTTTTTCCTATTATGGATAACCGGCAAGGGCAATAGCTGGGAAGATTTACGGTATTTATAATATAACAAACAACCTGGTATAACTTTATCCTATATCACACTATAAATTCACCGTATTAACACTTTTCCTATAGGTTTGCTATACTTTCAGACAACAGATAGCAATAAAACAGATTCAAAGAGAAGGTGCATAGGTACGGCATAAGCTTCCCGGAAAGAGCAGATGGAGTGGGATATATGATTGAGTTAAGGAATGTAAGCAAGATTTTCAAGACCAAGGAGAGCGAGGTCAAGGCGTTAGATGATGTGAGTCTTAAGATAGAGGACGGAGACATATACGGAATAATCGGTTTTTCAGGTGCAGGAAAATCCACACTGATAAGAACAATAAATGCACTGGAGGTTCCGACATCGGGGCAGGTTCTGGTGGATGACGAAGATATAAACGCTCTAAGGAAATCTGAACTTAGAAAGAAGAGAAAGAAGATTGGAATGATATTCCAGCAGTTCAATCTTCTTGAGACTAAGACGGTATACGACAACATTGCACTTCCGTTGGTTTTAAATCATGTTCCGAAGGAGCAGATAAAACGAAAGGTTGAGGAGGTTTTAGAGTATGTGGAGCTTACGGATAAGCGTGACGTGTATCCCTCGAAGCTCTCAGGAGGACAGAAGCAGAGAGTAGGAATTGCAAGAGCACTTGCTACAGAACCTTCGATACTTTTAAGTGATGAATCAACAAGCGCGCTCGACCCTAAGACAACCAAGGCGATATTAAAGCTTCTAAAGAAGATTAACAGGGAATTAAAGATAACAATAGTTCTCATAACACATGAGATGAATGTCATTCAGAGCATATGTAATCATGTAGCGGTCATGGAAAACGGAAAAATTGTGGAGCGGGGCGAAGTGCTTGAAGTGTTTGGCGAGCCACAGCAGGAAATTACAAAGAATTTTGTAAAGACTGTAATCAATGACAGTGTGCCGGAGCTATTAGTGGACAGCATAAAATCCGAGAAGAAGAACAATAAGCTTCTAAAGCTTAAGTTCCTTGACAGCGACAGCACAGAATCGGTTCTGTCGGGCGTCAATAAAAATTATGATGTTGAGACAAATATACTTTTTGCTAACATAAGTGAGATACAGGAGAGAGTGTTAGGAATCATTATTGTACAGATTGTGGGAAGTGTTGAAGCTATTGAAGGAGCGCAGAAATATTTTACAGAGCATGGCGTAGGTTACACAGAGGTAGGCTTGTAGAAGAAAAAGGAGGAATGGATATGGCACTGGAACAATTTTTGGGAATATCGAATGAAAAGCTCCTCACATCATGTGCGGAGACCTTGTACATGGTAGGAATATCACTCATAATAGCGACAGTTGTTGCATTTATACTTGCTATTGTGCTTATCTTTACGAGAAAAGGCGGTCTTTATCAGAACGCTGTGGTATACAATATAATCAATGTGATTATAAACATAGTGCGGAGTACACCTTTTGTTGTACTTTTAGTTGCGATAATGCCTGTGACAAAGTTCATAATCGGAACGAGAATAGGTCCTACAGCAGCTATTGTCCCGCTCACGGTAAATGCAATTCCGCTTCTTACAAGACTCTTTGAAAATTCATTGCTCGATACAGGAAATGGCATACTAGAGGCGGCACTTTCCATGGGAGCTACACCATTGCAGCTTGTGACAAAGTTCATTCTGCCGGAGTCACTTGGCTCAGTGATACTCTCACTCACAACAGGAATTGTGGGACTTATAGGTGCAAGTGCGATGGCTGGTTATGTCGGCGGCGGTGGTATCGGTGCATTGGTACTTAATTATGGTTATAACAGATTTAATTTTACACTCATGTATTCGCTTGTGGTTGTGCTTATCATAATTACACAGTTTATACAGAGCCTCGGAAGCTATTTTGCAAGAAAGGCACGAAGAAGATAATAAAAATTGGATTAAGAAGGAGAGAATATTATGAAAAAGTTCGTAAAGAGATTAGCAGTAATCGCAATAGCAGTGTTAGCAGCAGTGGTTGCGGCAGGATGCGGAAAGAAGGCAAGCTCGGCAGCAGGGGAGGAGAAGAAGGAGCTTATATATGCGAAGGGTTCAGGCCCATATACAATATTGTTCGAGGAGCATATAATCCCGATACTTGAAAAGCAGGGATACACATTTAAAGTGTCAGAGCTTTCACTTCAATATGCGGATGAGGCAATCGCAGACGGGGATGTTGATTTCTCGGTTGAGCAGCATATAGCTTATATGAACGCATTTAATAACAGCTACAATTCAAATCTTGTAGCACTCACACCGATACCGACTGTCCCTGCATCAATTTTCTCTGAGACACATACTTCACTTGATGAGATTGCGGACGGAATGAAAATTGCTGTCCCGCAGGATGAAGGAAACATGGCAAGAGCATTTGTAATGTTACAGGATTTGGGCTGGATAAAATTAAAGGACGGAACAGACTATGCTACCGCAAGTCCTGAGGATGTGGAAGAGAATCCGTATAATCTTGAATTTCTCGATATTGCAACCAATATAATTGCTACTACACTTGCAGATTACGACTATGGTATTATAACAGGCAGTATTGTCTACAATGCCGGCATTGACCCTTCAACAGCACTTTTTAATGAGAATCTGACAGATAATTTCTGGCTTCAGTTTGTGGTAAAGGATGCCGACAAAGATACGCAGTGGGCTAAGGATATTGTTGCGGCATACCAGTCTAAGGAGTTTACAGACTGGCTAAAAGCTAACAATGAGAGTGAGTACAGGAATCTGTGGTCAATACCGGAGTACTAAAAGTGAATCGAAAATTTACCGGTTGTAAATTTAAGGTTTAAGTTTGACAATTACTCGACAGCATATAAGAATATGAAAGGAAAATCGTATGGATAAAATAGAAGAGAAGATAATTAAAATCATTGATGACAACAGGGAAAAAATCGTAGATTTTGCAAGAGATATCTATACACATGCGGAGCTTGGATATAAGGAGTTCCGTACTGCAGGGAAGTTTGCGGATGAACTAAAGGCATTAGGGCTTGAGACTAAGGAAGGGCTTGCTGTCACAGGTGTCAAAGGATATCTTAATCAGGATAAGAAGGACAATGTAAGTCTTGCACTTATAGGTGAGCTTGATGCACTTAGAATTCCCGACCATAAATATGCCAACGAGGAGACTTCAGGCGCACATTGCTGCGGACATCACAGCCAGCTTGCAGGAGTTGTAGGTGCAGCGCTTGCACTTGCCGACAAAGAGGTTGCAGCAGCACTTGACGGTCAGGTTGTATTCTTTGCGGTGCCGGCTGAGGAGTATGGTGAGATAGAATTTAAAAATAAGCTCAAGAATGAAGGTAAGATAAGATATGGCGGCGGCAAGTGCGAGCTGATAAGGATTGGTGCATTCGATGATATCGATATCAATCTTGCTCATCATACCGCAATAGGAAATGAAGTTGTGATAAGAAAGGGAAGCGGAAACGGATTTGTGAGCAAGGTCATCCGCTACAAAGGCAAGGCGGCACATGCGGCAGGAAGCCCGCATCTTGGAGTGAATGCACTTAATGCGGCGTCCATAGGTCTTACAGCGCTTCAGTACCAGAGAGAGACATTTCAGGATAAAGATACAGTCAGGGTTCATCCTATTATGACAAAGGGAGGCGATCTGGTAAATGTCATTCCGAATGAAGCTGTTATAGAGACGCTTGTGAGAGCGAATAATACGGACGCAATATTAGATGCGTCAAAGAAGACGGACAGAGCTTTCCTTGCGGGAGCCGTTGCGGTGGGTGCTCAGGTCGAGATAGAGACAATGCCCGGATATCTTCCTACAATTCCGGTGGATGCGCCGGATGAGCTTGTAGAGGCGGCGCGTCTTGCGGCAGATGACAAATACAATGTTAATGTGTTCGATGGGACAAATAAGCCAAGCGGAGGTTCAACAGATGTCGGTGATTTACAGCATATTCAGCCGGTTTTTACATTTAATACAGGCGGAGCAGTCGGAAGCGGACTTCACAGCGTTGATTTTGACATCAATGACGAGGAACTTGCCTACATAGTTACCGCAAAGATATTTGCGCTTACGACATACAGATTTCTAAAGGGCAAAGCAGCAGCGGCAAGAAAGCTTGTTAATGACTACAAGCCGATTTTTACCAAGCAGGAGTATATTGATTTCATGGAATCAATGATTAGTACAAAAATTGGCGGCGAGCCGTATTTTAGCACAGAAATATAGACAGGAAGTAAAGGTGCCGGAGAGTGGCGGATTATAGAAGTTATTCTGATTAGGATATTTTTGTATAATTGAAAATTGTTAAAAGCCATTATTTAATACCTTAAAATACCCTTGAAAAGCTTTTTGCAGAGCATTTCAAGGGTATTTTTATCTTATATATCAAGAGAATAGATATAGATATTACCTATATCAGACTATAAAATCACAGTATTAACACTTTTCCTATAGGTTTGATATACTTTCAGACATAGAAAGGCATACAATAAAGTATGTGCAGGAAATGAGAGATTGATTTTACGGAATTAAGGGCGAATCAGAAGACAGATTGACTGTAATTGGAGGCTGTAGGAATTCGCTGTAAAAACAGAATTTTCGGAAGGAGAAATGACAATGAGTTACGGAATAAATACACGATGTATATACGGAGAGGAAAGAGAGCAGGGAGATGAGAAGCACTACGGAGCACTCAGCTATCCGATTTATCAGACGGCGACATTCCAGCATCCGCAGGTCGGAGTTAGCTCCGGTTATGATTACAGCAGACTTTCCAATCCGACAAGAAATCAGCTTGAGAGTGTTGTAGCGTATCTTGAGAAGGGAACACATGCATATGCATTTTCGTCAGGAATGGCGGCAATAACTGTTGCCATGGAGATATTTTCACAGGGAGCGCATATAATAGCGGGCGATGATTTGTATGGCGGCAGTGTTCGACTCTTTGACAATATTTCAAAGAAGAATGGATATGAGATTGAATATGTTGACACAAGCAGGGAGGATGTCGAAAAGTATATACGTCCGGAGACAAAGGCAGTATATATTGAGACTCCGACCAACCCAATGATGAATGTGACTGACATTGCACAGGTGGCAGAGATTACCAAGAAGCATGGCATACTCCTGATTGTAGACAACACATTTTTGTCGCCTTATCTTCAAAATCCGCTTGAACTTGGTGCTGACATTGTGGTACATAGCGGAACTAAGTTTCTGTGTGGTCACAATGACACTCTGTCAGGCTTTGTGGTCGTGAAAGATGAGAAGCTTGCAGAGAGAATACTGTATGTATCTAAGACGACAGGAGCAAATCTTTCTCCTTTTGACAGCTGGCTTGTGCTTCGAGGAATCAAGACACTTGGAATCCGCATGGAGAGACAGCAGACTAATGCGGCTAAGCTCGCTAAGTGGCTTAAGAAGAATCCGAAAGTCAGGAAGGTATATTATCCGGGCTTTGAAGAGCATCCGGGGCATGATATTATGAAGCGTCAGGCAAGAGGCTTCGGAAGCATGATTTCATTCGAGATGGAGTCAAAGGAGAGCGCGTTAAAAGTGCTTAACAGCGTTAATCTGATAAGCTTTGCAGAGAGCCTTGGAGGAGTTGAGACACTTCTTACATATCCTACACTTCAGACGCATCCGGATGTTCCTGTTGAAGTGAAGGAGAGAAATGGAATAACGGAGAGTCTTCTTAGAATTTCTGTCGGAATAGAGGATATAGAAGATTTGATAGCGGATTTAGAAAAGGCATTCGCTTAGAATAATTTTGAAGATTGATTTAGACTGTTTAACGGCAGCAGCATGACAAGCGTTGTGATATGCAGGAGTATATATTAAAAATCTGTTTTCGGAAAATATATTATTGCTTTGCCGATACAGATAAAAAACGGTGGAAATGAGGAATTACATGTACGATTTTGATAAGATAGTTGACAGGCGTGGGACGAGCTGCCTAAAGTATGATTTTCAGGTTGAGAGGCGTGGAAGGGATGATCTGCTTCCGCTATGGGTAGCTGATATGGATTTTGCACTGCCAGAGAATATACTTGATGATATACAGAAAAGAGTATCACATGGGATATTCGGCTATACAGACCCTAAGAGGGAGTATTTTGACAGTGTTATAGGCTGGTTTTATTCGCATTTTGGCTGGGAAGGAAAGCCGGAATGGATAACGGTTACACCGGGTGTCGTTGTTGCAATATCGGTGGCAGTGAGGGCTCTGACAAAGGAAGGAGAAGGAGTGCTGATACAGCAGCCGGTGTACTATCCTTTTTCCGAAGCGATTTTACTTAATAAGAGAAAATTAGTGAACAACCAGCTTGTATATGAGAACGGAAAATACAGTATTGATTTTGAAGATTTTGAGAAAAAGATAGTCGATGAAAATGTGAAGCTGTTTATTTTATGCAGTCCGCATAATCCTGTAGGGCGTGTATGGACAGAGGAAGAGCTTAGAAAAATGGGTGAAATCTGCTTAAAGCACAATGTCATTATAGTATCTGATGAGATACACTGCGACTTTACATATGAGGGGCATAAGCACACTGTATTTCCGTCATTAGGTGAAAAATTTGAAAATAATGTAGTCTTTTGTACTGCTCCGAGCAAGACGTTTAATATAGCAGGACTTCATGTATCGAACATTTTTATTCCCAATCCTGAAATCAGGAAGAAATTTAAGAGTGAGCTTGAAGCGTTTGGTTTTTCACAGCCTAATGTATTGGGACTTACGGCATGCCGGTCGGTATACAGTAAAGGTGAAGAGTGGTACAGAGAGTTGAAAGAGTACATTGCAGGCAACCTTGATTTTGCGAGGGAATATTTTGCAGAGAACATGCCGAAAATCCGGCTTGTAGAGCCGGACGGAACATATCTTATATGGCTTGACTGTGAAATGCTCGGATTAAGCGTTGAAGAGCTTGAGAGCTTTGTTGAGGATAAAGCGAAGCTGTGGGTGGATTTCGGAAAGATTTTCGGAAAAGAGAGTGGACAATTCATCAGATTAAATATAGCCTGTCCAAGAAAGACTCTCAGACAGGCACTAGAGCAGCTTAGAGCTGCATATTGTCAGACTGTATGGTAATAGCTTAGAAATAACTATATGACGAGCTTTAAATAGCCATATTATCAAACCAGGTGGCGAAAAGTTCAGGCCAGCATGCACATTCAGGCTGTATTTCGCGGCCTGTAAGACATGCTGTCTCTTCTGTTGCGAGTGCAAGACCATGACAGCCCTTGGCAAATATATGGAGCTCACATGGAATCTTGTATTTTCTTAGCGCACCGGCCATGAGAAGAGAGTTCTCGACAGGCACTGCACCGTCTTCAAATGTATGCCAGATGAATGTCGGCACAGTGTCATCATTTACTCTCTTTTCGAGAGAAACAGTGTCGTACATCTTCTCATCGCCGCCTACAAGAGCATCGAAGGAACCGCGGTGGGCAAACTCGCCTGCTGTGATGACAGGATATGCTAAAAGCATGCATGACGGTCTGTAGTCTTCGCTTTTTTGACCGAGTGTCTTAGTTATGATGTCGTCCTTCCACATTGTTCCGAGACTTCCGGCTACATGCGCACCTGCCGAAAATCCGCATATACATATTTTATCTGTGTTGACATGCCATTCTTCGGCATGTTTTTTTATGTAATCGACAGCCATTGCAGCTTCTATAAGCTGTGAAGGATATTTATCCGGAGCAAGGCTGTAGTAGAGAATACATGCATTATAACCATGTGCGTTCATTCTAAGAGCGATAGGCTCTGCTTCGCGAGAAGACAGATGAGTGTAGCCGCCGCCCGGACATATAAGAACCATAGGACGTGTCTTGTCGCCGCGGAATTCGTTGTGATGGTCAATAATGTATGTGGTGAGCCTTGCCACGGAATCGCTGTGTGATATGCCTGCTTTTGAATAGTCAGGTCTTAATTCTACTGTATTGTGAAGCATAATGTACCTCCATATTTTTAATGAATTTATTATATCACAAATAAATTGCAAAGACAATTTAATGGTGGTAAAATAAATTTATAAAAATAACGTGAAAGGTGAGATTGTGTAGGAATAAGCTGGAAGCTTATTTTTGCAGATGCAGTCTGTTTATGAGCGAAAACAGATTGCCATAATGGCGGATGAAAATGTATTCGTGGATTTTCCATCGTCTTTTGCGATATATTGCTCGGAAATGAGGGATTGCATGGATAAAAAATTATATGATTTGATGGACTGGCCTGAGATTGAAGCTGTTGTGTATTCAGAGTGTAAGCATCCTCTTGATATTTTAGGACAGCATGTCACGGCTGATGGGCTGCTTTTTGAGACCTTTAAGCCGGGGGCAGTGGGAGTGAAGGTTGTACTTACAGGTAAGAATAAGACTTATGATATGGAGCAGGTTGATGAAGCAGGATATTTTGCACTTCTTATTCCGGGAAAGAGGCGTGTGGCGTATGAGCTGCTTGTAGATTATGGTGATGGAAATACGAAACAGATACCCGATACATACAACTTCAAGGTACAGATTCTTGAATCGGAGCTTGAACGCTTTGAGGCAGGAATCAATTATGAGCTTTATAATATTCTCGGTGCACATCCTATGGAGGTAGATGGCGTAAAGGGAGTTCATTTTGCAGTGTGGGCACCTAATGCATGGAGAGTGAGTGTTGTCGGTGATTTTAACAGTTGGGACGGAAGAGACCACCAGATGCAATTTATTGATAAGTATGGAGTGTATGAGCTTTTTATACCGGGTGTTAAACCGCTTGACATTTATAAGTATGAGTTAAAATATAAGGGCGGAATGATAGGACTTAAGGCAGACCCTTATGCTTTTTACAGTGAGCTTCGTCCTAACAATGCATCGATAGTATATGATATCGATAAGTATGTGTGGACTGACAGCGACTATCTTGAGAACAGGGACCTCAACAAAGATAAGCCTATGTCCATATATGAACTGCATTTAGGTTCATTTATGAAGCCGGATGACGGAAGAGAATTCTATAATTATCGTGAGCTAGCACCGCTTATTATCAAGTATGTAAAAGAGATGGGATATACTCACGTTGAGCTTATGCCGATTATGGAGCATCCTTTTGATGGTTCGTGGGGATACCAGGTGACAGGATATTATGCGCCTACAAGCAGATATGGGACGCCGGACGATTTCAGATATTTTGTTGACCTTCTGCACTGCTCAGGGATTGGTGTGATTTTAGACTGGGTTCCTGCTCATTTTCCAAAGGATGATTTTGGGCTGGCAAGATTTGACGGAACTGCTTTGTATGAGCATCTTGACCCAAGGCAGGGTGAGCATCCAGAGTGGGGAACATATATATACAATTATGGCAGGCCGCAGGTCAGGAACTTCCTCATAGCCAATGCACTATTTTGGGCAAAGGAATACCATGTGGATGGTCTTAGAATGGATGCTGTTGCGTCAATGCTCTATCTTGACTATGGAAAGAAAAATGGTGAGTGGGTTGCCAATATGTACGGCGGTAATGAAAATCTTGATGCAGTTGCGTTTTTCAAGCAGCTTAATGCGGTATACAAAAAGAAGAACAGGACTTCAATGCTGATTGCAGAGGAGTCTACGGCATGGCCTATGGTGACAGGTGATATAAAGGACGGTTCGCTGGGGTTTGATTACAAGTGGAACATGGGCTGGATGAATGATTTTCTTGACTTTATGAGTGCGGATCCTCTTTTTAGAAAGGGGCGCTACGGAGAGCTTACATTCAGCATGATATACGCTTACAGCGAAGACTTTATCCTTGTTATCTCGCATGATGAGGTAGTACATGGCAAGTGTTCTATGATAAACAAGATGCCGGAGACAGATATTTCGGAGAAGTTTGCTGACCTTCGCACGGCATATGGCTTTATGTATACGCATCCGGGCAAGAAGCTTCTCTTTATGGGGCAGGATTTCGGACAGTTCAACGAGTGGTGGGAGAAAAAGAGCCTCGACTGGGACGAGCTTTCCAAGGAATATAACCAGAAGCTTCACAGATATATGAAGGATTTGAATGTTCTTTATAAGAAAGAACCAGCTCTTTATGAGCTTGATTATAACCCGGAAGGCTTCGAGTGGATTAATAATATCTCCGCTGATGAATGTATAGTGTCATATGTACGCCGGGCTAAGAATGGTGACGAACTGCTTGTTGTTGTCAGCTTCACTCCTGTGCTTCGCGAGAAATACAAGATAGGTGTGCCAAAAGCCGGACATTACAAAGAAATCTTTAACAGCAATGCCAAGAAGTATGGTGGAACAGGCAAGCTCAATTCGCGCGTCAAGGTGTCACAGGAGAGTGAATGCGATAACCGAAAAGACTCAATATACATCACAATTCCACCTCTTGGAATGTGTATTTTCAGGCGTGTAGATGAGGAGACTGTGACAGCTGATGAGATTGAGATACCTGAGATAGTCGATACGAAGATAACTAAATCAGAAAATGTCCCGAAGGCGGAAAAAGTGAAGGCAAAGAAGAAAGAGACACCGGAGGAGACAAATAAGGAAACGCAGAAAGATTCTAAGATAGAGAAGCAGAAGAAGACGAAGAAAGAGACGCAGCGTGAGACAAAGAAGGAAACGCAGTAAGATACTCAGAAAGAGAAACAGAAGAAGGCGCAGGGGTATCAACAAAAGTGATGCCACACAAGGAGAAGACTGAGAAGGCGGATACAGAAAAGGCGGATGCGGTAAAAGAAGATGAAGTAAGGGCGGTACAGTAAAGCCGGATGCAGAAAAGGCAGATATGGTAAAAGAAGATGCAGTAAAAGAAGATGAAGTGAAGGCAGATACAGTGAAGCACAATAAGGTAAAGCCGGAGCAGAAAAAGCTAGACCTGCTAAAAGGTAGAGTAGTGTCTGCCTATGAATAGCCAGATGTATTATGCAGGACAGAGAAAAAGCGTGAAATGCTAGCTTTACTAAGAAGAATATCAGTCTAAGATTGGTGTAAAAGTCGCATAATGGCAGAGAAGACGTGTGAAAATCCGGCTTAAAAAGAAGAATATCAGTCTAAGACTGTAGTAAAAGCCGCATAATGGCAGAGAAAACGCAAGAAAAGCCGGTTTTATAAGAAAAATATTAGCCCCAAGCCAGAGAAAATGCCGCGCAGGGCAGAACAAGAAAATATCAGAGTTTAAATTTTACCAAAACACAATATAGAAGGGAAAAGATATGGCAGGAGAGCAGATTGCGGTTACACAAGTAACCGATGCAGCGGCGGCAAGTGTGTCACACTGGGACAAGATATTAGACAAAGTGATTGACTATGCGTTGAAGTTCGGAAAAAATGTACTGATAGCAATTATTGTATATTTTATTGCGAGCAAGATTATTAAGTGGATACTAAAGCTCACAACCAAGGCACTTAACAAAGGAAAGATTGAGCCGATTGTTGTAAAGTTCATATATTCAATTATAAAAGTAGGCTTGTATGTGCTGCTATTTATAGCGATTGTATCTATACTCGGAATACCAACAACAACATTTGTAACCCTTTTCGGTACAGTCACATTGTCAGTAGGTCTTGCGCTTCAGGGAAGCCTTGCAAATTTTGCAGGTGGCGTATTGATACTTATTTTCAAGCCGTTCAAGGTAGGCGATTATATCGTTGCGTGCGGTGACGAGGGAACAGTTGTAGGAATTGATGTATTTTATACTAAGCTTGCAACGGTTGACAATAAGATGATTGTTATACCTAACGGAACACTGGCAAATTCAAGCGTCAAGAACGTGAGTTCGATGGATAAACGCCGTGTAGATATTCAGGTGGGAATAAGCTATGAAGCCGACATTGCAGCAGCAAAGAGTGTGCTCATGGAAATCATCGAGAAAGATGGGAATATACTAAAAGACAAGCCGATTAATGTATTTGTGGCAAGCCTTGATGCAAGCCAGGTTACGCTTGAGACAAGGGTGTGGGTTAGTTCAGAAAAATACTGGGATACAAAATGGGCTCTCACTGAGCAGTATAAGTTAGCATTAGATGCAGCTGGTATTGAAATACCGTTTAACCAGTTGAGCGTTACCATAAAGGGCATGGAAGAGCATAAGTAAGCTGCTTATTGATGCGGTAATTATTAAGGAGATATAGTTATCAGGTGCAGAAAGCACTAAGGGCGGAAGTATTGGTAAAAGATACTTCCGTTTTTTGTATAATATAGAAATGAGCAAGCAGAATTAATTGATAAAATTAAATTGTTTTATCCTTTCAAGCCCATTCAACCACATATCATTTATGTATTAAAGACTGCATCAAGCAGGATTTTAAGTTTAAGAAAAATGTAAAAATTTCATTGCCTGTTTTGACGGAATCATCTGATATATTATTTTACGTGAGGAGGGAAAAAGTTAAAGCAGCTTTAGCTATATTTGTAAGAAACTTGTAAGAAAATATGCTTAGAAATGTGGGAAACAGGGTGTATTATAATAGTAAAAAATATGCGATAGGTAGTTTACAGCATCTTGCAGTAATGTATGCAGTGTCGCAATCATCTAAAAGTATATAAAGATATGGGGGCAGTGATGGAAAAACAGAAGATACTGGTTGTTGATGATGACAAGGAAATACTATTTTCCCTGTCAAAACTTTTAGAATATGATGGATTCGAGGTGGTGCAGGCAAGGGATGGAATTGAGGCATTAGAGCAGCTTGATAAGGAGAAGCCGGATTTGATTCTGCTTGACATTATGATGCCGAAGCTTGACGGAATATCGGCTCTTATGAAGATTCGTGAGAGCAATCATCTTCCGGTCATAGTGCTGTCGGCAAAGACGCAGGACAGCGATAAGGTATATGGGCTAACTATGGGAGCGGATGACTACATCTGCAAGCCGTACAATCCGGCGGAGCTAAGTGCCAGAGTTAAGGCGCTTCTTCGCAGATTCAGCGCTTGGAATGAGATGACTGGGAATAAAGCATCTGTAAATGAACGCATTTGCAATGGTGGTATAGTATTGGATACTGCCTCGAAGCAGGTGGAGGTCGATGGTGAGCAGGTTAAACTGACTGCCACAGAGTACAAGATTGTGAATCTGCTTATAAACAATCTCAACAGGGTATTTTCGGCGGAGGAGATTTACGAGCGCGTGTGGGAGGACAATATCGGATATGCTGTGGAAAATACAGTCATGGTACATATAAGACGTATCCGCGAGAAGATTGAGATTGACACAAAAAATCCAAAATATATAAAGGTGGTGTGGGGAATTGGCTACAAAATGGAAAAAATGTAAAGAATGGTTGAGTGTAAAAAAGAATAATGTGATTGTTGCAACAGAGTCAGGAGTTTTATTTGCCATAAGTCTTATTGCGGTAGTGATTCAAGTGCAGGGTTACTACTATGCTCCGGGCTGGGTAGCGTTTATGTTTTTGTGTGCAGTGTTCTGTATAGTATTTTCTTTCAGGGTTATCATGATGAATTTGACAAAAAAGGCTGAGGAGCTGGATGATTTAGCGTTTGGAAGATACTATTTTAAAATATTTGTGCTTGAGCTGGTTGGCTGTATTGTATATGCCATTATTGCCACAGCGATATTGACTCCTTATAAAACAAGCCATGGCACCTCCTACTGGAATGATTTTATACTCTATGATATGGGCTGGATTTTGGCACTTATATATATTGTCCCGATAGCTTCATCGTCAATTCCGGTCATTATTGAGAGTGAGAAGGCAAAAGAATTAAGGGCAGGAATGTTAAATGAAAAGCTTCGCCATGAACAAAAGCTTGCAATAGAGGAGAAGGACAAGGCTATAGAGGAGCAGGGAAAGGCTGTGAATGAGCAGAATAAGGCAAATCAGCTGAGTGTGGAGCTGCTTACCAATGTTACCCACGATTTAAAGACACCGCTCACAGCAATTATAGGCTATCTTGCTCTTATGGAGAAAGAGGAGCTGACTCCTGTGCTGAGCGATTATCTTAAGGTTGTAATTCAGAAATCCGAGCTTTTAAAAGAAATGATTGATAAAATTCTTGAGCTTTCCAAGGCGAGCAGTGGAAAAGCAGAGCTTGACATGAAGCGTCTTAACCTTAACAAGCTTGTATTGCAGCTTGTAAGCGATATTGAGGACACATACCTTGATAAAAAGATACCTTTTCAGGTTAATCTTTCAGAGGAAGAACTGTTCTTCATGGGGGATGACATATATGCGTACAGGATAGTACAGAACCTGCTCGACAATGCGGTAAAATATTCGCTTGATGGAACACGAATATTTGTTAAAACATATAAAAAAGAGGGAAAAGTATATTTAGAAATTATAAATGTTTCGGCGTATCCGCTTGATAGTGAAGAAGACGAGCTGAAGGGAAAGTTCGTCAGGGGTGATAAATCGAGAAATACCGAAGGAAACGGTCTTGGTCTGGCTATTGTGGATGCCTACACACATGCACTTGGCGGTGATTTTAGGATTGACATTGTAGGTGATACATTCAGAACCGTATGCGATTTTGGGACAGGGGTCTGACACCATTGTCCCAAAAACGGTTAAAAATATATTAATTTTTGGTTGACATATGGATATAAAGCACTTATTATTTAGATAGAACCAATCAATCTTACACTAAAAGGATGGTGCTTTATATGACTATTGATGAGATGCGTCAGAAGAAGAAGGAAAAAGGCTACACTTATGTGCAGATTGCGGATTTATCGGGTGTACCGTTAGGAACAGTTCAGAAGGTATTTTCGGGAGAGACAGAGAAGCCGCGCTATGATACTTTGCTTGCACTTGAACAGCTTTTTACGGATACGCCTGTGCTGAGGGAAAGTGCTTTATATAAGCATAATGGCAGGTATGAGAGGAATGGAAGTTATACTTTAGACGATTATTATGCACTTCCAGATGAGCAGAGAGTTGAGCTGATTGATGGGTATTTTTATGATATGTCATCGCCGACTTTCGGGCATCAGTCCATTGGTGGAGAGATTCATCGCCAGATTGCCAATTATATAATGGAGCATGGTGGAGATTGCAGGCCGTTTATCGCACCGGTGGATGTGCAGTTAGATTGTGACAATAAGACTATGGTTCAGCCGGATGTGGGGATTGTCTGTGACCCTTCTAAGATAAAGAGATTCGGCATATATGGCGCACCAGATTTTCTTGTGGAAGTTATTTCTCCATCTACCAAGAAAAAGGATTATGCACTTAAGCTGTCTAAGTATATGGAAGCCGGAGTGCGTGAATATTGGATATTGGATTTCAGACAGGAGAAGATTTTGGTCTATTTCTTTGAGAGTGATATCTATCCTGTTATATATGGATTTGACCAGCCGGTTCCTGTCAATATATACGATGGCAACCTTAAGATTGATTTTTCCAATATTGCCAGATGGCTTGAGGAGGGAATGGAATAAGTGAATTAAAAGGGGCTTTTGTAATAATCGGTATTCGTTTATCTTGATATTTATTTCCTGTAGGTATATAATTTGTCTATGCAAATTATTTTCAATCATATTATATTTTATAAATATATTAATTAAAACTATATTTGTATATATTTATGTACAATATGAAAAATTATTCTGATTATATCAAACGGAGAAAACGTATCATGGCAGTGAACAAGTATGCAGGAACGAAGACTGAGAAGAATTTACAGGAAGCATTTGCAGGAGAGTCACAGGCAAGAAATAAGTACACTTATTTTGCATCCGTAGCCAAGAAAGAAGGTTATGAGCAGATGGCAGCGATATTCCTTAAGACCGCAGATAACGAGAAGGAACATGCTAAGATGTGGTTTAAGGAGCTTGCAGGGATTGGTGATACCAAGGTTAATCTTGCGGCAGCGGCAGATGGAGAGAACTTCGAGTGGACAGATATGTATGAATGTTTTGCAAAGACGGCTGAGCAGGAGGGCTTCCCTGAGCTTGCAGCCAAGTTCAGAGCTGTAGGTGAGATTGAGAAGCATCATGAGGAAAGATATCGTGCGCTTTTAAAGAATATCGAGACAGCGCAGGTATTTGAAAAGTCAGAAGTCAAGGTATGGGAGTGCCGCAACTGTGGTCATATTGTTGTAGGAACCAAGGCTCCGGAAGTATGCCCTGTATGTAATCACCCACAGAGCTATTTTGAGGTTCATGAAGAGAATTACTAGAATTATATAAAGTATATAAAAATGACTTATTTCAACAAAAAGTGGGGTGTCCCCTCAAAGCTGAAATAAGTCATTTTTTGTAAAGCTAAGGGATATAAGAATAAATGGCTGCCAGAAAATATTTTATGCCAGATTTTTATTATAATTAGTTCCCCAGTCGTACATTGCATTGAGGATAGGACGCATTGATTCACCTGTTTCACTGAGCGCATACTCCACGTGCGGCGGAACCTCCGGGTATACGGTTCGCGTTATTATGCCATCGTCCTCCATGGAACGCAGGCTGTCTGTGAGAACCTTCTGGCTGATTCCTTCAAGATTTTTCTTAAGCTCGTTAAATCTCCATGGTCTTTCGAGGAGATTTCTCATAATGAGCAGTTTCCATTTGCTGCCGATAAGCTGTACTGTTGTCGCTACCGGACATTCAGGCAGTTCTTCCTTAGTCAGCATAAAAGCACCTCCTTAAGCATTGGGGACAAATCTTTTTGGGTCTGTAGTGTCCCCTTTTTTGATTTGCAAATAAAAATATAATATTGAGTATTTTTGATGTTTATTGATGTATAAAAAACTGCGGCAATAAAAAAAGAGCAGCATACATGGCAGATTTATTATACATCAAAAAATAATGTAAGTTTCAAATAGAGTGTAACATAACAAAAAAGTATCTGTAAAGAGCCTGCTAAGGTTATTTAATTTACTTTAGTTGTTGAAGTATGGTAATTTGGAAGACATACAAAGACTACAGCCGGCAGACAACATTGGTGCAAAGACTTGTAGGCAGGCTGTTGGAATAGTATAATTTAACAAAAATATGCGAAAGAGATTAAGAATTGAAAAGGTTATCGGGAACTGTTGAAGAAAAGATAATTATGATGCTGAGAGAAGCAGGCTGGTATCCGGGGCGAAAGGTGAGTATAGATGAAGTGACGGACTACTTTGGCAGGTTTGGAATCGAATTATCGGCAAAAGCTAAAGATTTTATTGCAGAGTATTACAGGATTAAAGAGTACTGGTATTTTGATAAGACTGAAACAGGCAGAGGACATGATTTTGAATTTATCTTTTTTCCGTATCCTAAATCTTACTGTACGGATGTAAAAGACTTTATGTATGATGATATGGATGGGGTATTGGAGTCGCAGGAATATAAAGCTGTAAAAGACTATGACAAAATTATCTGTATGATAGGTGAAATCGGCTATTACTACCCGGCAAGAGTGTGGATTGGGGATAGTGGAAGATTATTTTGCACACATGAGTATGACGAAGAGGTTCTTGTATTTGATGATGTGATAGAGTTGATTAGATATGAGATTGCAGGGCATGAGCCTGAGACTGTGTTTATGGAAAGCATGCAGCCGTAAAGGACAGAGCTTTGAAATATTATAAAATAAAATTGCTGATAAAATAGTGATAAATTGTGATATGTACCCTTTTTGCCGTACAAAACGGTGAGGAGGGTGCTTTTTTATGAGAAAGAATTCCATAGCGGTTTTTATTATTTTTTCCGGAAGCCTCAGAGTATGAAACATCTCTAAAATCCGCATCAGTCACTTTTATGTAACTAACCCACAAAAAGGTGCGTACTTTTTTAATCCGAGCTGCATTGCTAATATAGAATTTGCAGCAGGGCGATAGTCCTGAAAAATAATTTTATACGGATGCGCTGTGTCATCGGGATAATGAGAAAAGTATCTATAACAAAATTGTCTATAACAGATTATCTGTAACAGATTGTCTTGGACAGGAGGACTACCTATGAAAATATGCTATTATCATTGTCTAATGATGATGGGGCGTCAAGGAAGGAGAAAATTATGTCATTGTCAAACATTTTCGGATGGAGCAAGAAGGATGAGCAGCCGGCAGGCACAGCTTGTGGAAGTGCATGCGGAGCAGCGGATAAGCCGGAGGAAAAGCCGGCAGCGTGCGGAAGTGCATGCGGAGCGGCAGGTAAGCCGGAAGAGAAAACGGCGGCGTGCGGAAGTGCATGTGGAGCGGGGGATAAGCCGGAAGGGAAACCGGCAGCGTGTGGAAGTGCATGTGGAGCAGGAGAAGAAGCCGGCGGCGTGCGGGACAGCATGCGGAGCGGCAGATAAGTAGAGTACAAAAATTAGTAGAAGATATCTAAATTGCAGATAGTGTCAATTAAGATGCAGTAAAAGCTTATGTGTGAATCAGGCTGCCTGTTGTGAAAAGATTTAAAAAATCGCTTTGATGGCAGATGGGAAATCACTTATGTGAATTTCTCATCGCCTCATTGCGGCAGGCTGTTAAGAAAGGGAGATTAGGATGAGTCAGTATAATCAGGTAAGGTCATATTTTTCTTTCCAGTGGCATATCACGGATGAATGTGACCAGCGTTGTAAACATTGTTATATTTTTTTGGGTAAGGGATGCAAGGATCTAAAGAGCATGACCTGGCAGCAGATGCAGGATGTAGTGGAGGCTTGCGAGGATTTTTGCAGGGTGTACAACAGAATACCTTATTTTTATATCACCGGCGGTGATCCTATTCTTCATCCTGATTTCTGGAAGCTTATGGTTTTGCTAAAAAGTAAGGAAATCCCATTTACGCTTATGGGAAATCCGTTCCACCTTGATGGTGAGATATGCCGGATGTTAAAGGTGTGCGGATGTGAGAAATATCAGATGTCGCTTGACGGAATGAGAAAGACGCACGATTGGTTTCGAAAGCCGGGCAGCTTTGATTTGACGCTTGAGAAGATAGAATGCCTTAATCGTGCGGGAATTAAGAGTGTTATTATGAGTACGGTGTCAAAAACGAATATGGATGAGATACCGGATATTATTGATGAGGTTGTAAAGGCGAAGGTTAAAGTGTTTGCATTTTCGCGCTATGTGCCAACCGGCGGGGAGGTAGATACGAGCATGACACCGCAGGAATACAGAAAGCTTCTTGAAATCTGCGATGCAAAGTTCAAGGCATATGAGGCGGCAGGATGCGAGACTTATTTTAATAAAAAGGACCATCTGTGGACTCTATATGAGTATGAGACAGGACAGTTTAAATTGCCGGGAAATGCGAAGGACGGGATGATTTACGGAGGCTGCAACTGTGGCAACTGCCATATAACGATATCTTCAAACGGCGATATCATGGCATGCAGGAGAGTTACCGACAGCAGAGTGGCAAATATATTTGAGGACAGGCTGGCGGATGTCTGGGTATGTCAGATGGAGAAGTACAGGGATTATGATAAATTTATAAAATGCAGCAAGTGTGAGCTTAAGGCATGGTGCCGTGGCTGTCCTGCCGTGGCAAACGGAACGACAGGAGATTTCTACGGCGCAGACCCTCAGTGCTGGAAAACGAGAAATGAACTCACAGGAGTTGAACTAATGTAATATTGCGAATGTGTCTTTGGTATCTATGACAATGTTAATTTAATAGATATACGAAGAATAGTCCCCATAATGCCGGAAGGAGGAGCGGTTATGAATTTGCTTGATATCATTAAATCAAGACATTCGATAAGAAAATATACTGATGAGCAGATTAGCAGGGATGATTTGGAAAAGATACTTGAAGCCGGAAACTATGTCTCGAAGGAACAGCCAAGCACCATTGATGACCCATCAATAAAAAATGGCTTTTACGGCGCACCTACGGTGGTCTGTGTATTTTCGCAGGATAATTTTATGTTCAGGACGGCAGACGCATTCTGTATTATAGAGAATATGGTACTGCAGGCGACGGAGCTTGGGATTGCCTCCTGCATAGTGTCGTGCGGGTATGAGACATTTGCTTCGGAGGAGGGCAGAGACTTTATGGAAGAATGGGGTGTGCCTGAGGGGTATGCCTGTCAGGGCTTCGTGATTCTTGGATACATAGACGGCGAACAGCCTCACAGCAAACTGTGCAAGCCCGGACGAATCAAGATAATAGAATAAGCATGTTTTGACACACGCTTGGGACACGGTGTCAGACCCCTGTCCCAATAGCGACATGTCTTAAGAAGATGAAGTTGGTCGGTGTGCTTGCGTTCGCAACAGTGGACAGAGAAGGAGCACCGCAGATTAGAAATATCAGTGCTATCCATTATGAGCAGGATGCATTATATTTTTTCACGGCGAGAGGCAAGAACTTTTGCAGGGAGCTTATGGAGGATGGAAGAGTACAGATTCTGTGCTATACTAAGTATAAAGAGATGATAAGGCTGTCAGGCAGGGCATATGCGGTGGATGATTCCGAACAGGTAAAATGGCGCGACTCGATTTTTGAAGAGCAGCCGTATCTTGCAAATGTATATCCGGGAGACACGAAAGATATAGGAATAATATTCTGCATTGATAAGGCGGAGGTTGAGTATTTTAATCTTGGAGTGAATCCGATATTCGGGGAAACATATCATCTCGGCGATTTTGAAATTAAGGAGAAGGGGTATTTTATAACAGATGCCTGTATAGGCTGCGGAACCTGTAAAAGAAATTGTCCGCAAAGGTGTATCAATGAGGGGCAGCCGTACATGATTAATCAGAACCACTGCCTGCATTGCGGTAACTGTTATGAGAACTGCCCTGTAAATGCTGTTAAGAGAAGAGGGTAATATATTAATCTGCAATGTGGACGGTACTTTTTTAAATATATGCGTTAGTGAATCGGTAAAAATATTGTAAGCTGTGATAGAGAAAAAATGTTTTGTGGTAAATTGGAGGTGGAGATAAGTATGAATCAGAGTGAAAGACGGCGTTATTTAATAGGAAGATTGTTAGACGAACAGAAAAATTTATTAAATGTATCGATACCATCTGATACACAAGAGCAGAAAAAGCTTCTCCGCTCACTTATGAATATCAGAATGGCAGGGGCAGTTGATGAAGGGTTCATAAAAGCTCAGGATGAATATCTGCGTCAGGTCAATATGGATAAAGGAATAGTGAGCATAGATGATATGACTGAAATACAGCCGGATATATATATATGGCGCGGCGATATCACAAGGCTGAGAGTGGGAACGATTGTGAATGCCGCCAACAGTGGGATGACAGGCTGCTATCAGCCTTGTCATAGCTGTATTGACAACTGTATTCACACTTATGCGGGAGTGCAGCTTAGAAATTACTGTAACGATATGATGTCAAAGCAGGGGCATGAGGAGCCGACAGGACAGGCAAAGATTACTCCGGCGTTCAATCTTCCATGTGATTATGTTATTCATACGGTGGGACCGATTGTGCATGGACGGCTTACAAGGGAACATGAGCGTCTTTTAGAGTCGTGCTATAATTCATGTCTTGAAGCGGCAGAAAAAAATGATGTAAAAAGTATTGCATTTTGCTGCATATCCACAGGTGTGTTTATGTTTCCTAATGAGAGGGCGGCACAGATTGCGGTTAGGACAGTTAAAGACTATAAAAACAAAACACAGTCGGGAATGAAGCTGGTATTCAATGTTTTTAAGGAAGAGGATGAGCAGATATACACAAGGCTGCTCAGATAAATCAGTCGGTACGGACGAATTAAACAGGGAAAATTCAATGAATAAAGACTATTTAAATAGAATAAATATAATAAAAGAGAAGTTAGAACAGGCTGATGCGGTTGTAATAGGAGCAGGAGCCGGTCTTTCAACTGCGGCAGGGTTTACTTACAGTGGTGAGCGTTTTGACAGATATTTTTCAGATTTTGGAGAAAAATACGGCTTTACAGATATGTATTCAGGCGGTTTTTATGATTTTGACACGTTAGAGGAGTATTGGGCATACTGGAGCAGATATGTGTATGTGAACCGATATATGAATCCACCGAAGCCTTTATATAGAGATATTTTTGAATTGGTAAAAAATAAAGATTATTTTGTGCTTACAACCAATGTAGACCACTGTTTTCAGAAGGCAGGATTTGACAAGGAGAGGATGTTTTACACGCAGGGGGATTATGGGCTCTTTCAGTGCAGCAGGCCTTGCCATGACAAGACTTACGATAACGAAGAAATTATAAAGAAGATGGTGTTAAGTCAGGGCTTTAAAATTGAAAATATACAGTGTGCGGATTCGGAAAAAGACGGAAAGACAGAGAACATTCTTGTAAAGCCGCAAGATACTGAAATAAAGCTCACAATACCAACAGAACTTGTTCCAAGATGCCCTAAATGCGGCAGACCGATGAGCATGAACCTTCGTGCGGACAACACTTTTGTTCAGGATGACGGCTGGTATATGGCAGCAGACAGGTATGAAAAATTCATGGAAAATTACAGAGGGCAGAAGATTTTATTCCTTGAATTAGGGGTAGGCTTTAACACACCCGGTATAATAAAATATAATTTCTGGAAGTATGCAGCCGGCTGGAAGAATGCCTTCTATGTGTGCATCAACAAGGGCGAGGCATATGTGCCGGGTGAGATAGTGGACAAGTCGGTCAGCGTGAATGAGGATATTTCAGTGGTTTGTCACAATTACTCCTTACGGAAAGGACATTGAACCCAATGTTCCGGCAAAAGAAATAGTGATGGAGAATTTTAAAAGGCTGTCTAACATTGTCGGCACGGACAGCGTAGGCTGGCGCTATGACCCTATAATTGTCGATAAAGTTCACACAGTCGATTGGCTTATAAATGAGTTTTCTAAGATGGCAAAAAATCTGTCCGGCTACACGAAAACCTGCGTTATCAGCTTTATCGACATATATAAAAAGGTTGAGAGAAACATGCCGGGTGCAGCTGCGGTTTCGAAAAATGACAGAATCTATATAGGCAGCACATTTGTGAAAATTGCAAGAGAATACGGCATGACGATAAGACCATGTGCCGAGGGCAGGGTACCGGAAGCTTACGGTGCGGACTGTTCCTGCTTGGTGGCAGTATGCCGGGGGATTTTATACATGAGGCAAAGCAGAGATGCTGGATTGATGGGCAGATGCGGCTGGATATTTTTTAATAAAAGTAAAGCTATGATATTTAGTGAAATAATATATTGGATAAAAACATTAAAATTGCATTTTGTATAAGCTAAAATTGCGCAAAGCAATAAGATTACATTTTATGCAGGATGTATTGTATAAAATATAAAATTACAATTTTGTGCAAAACATGCTTGCACAGAAACAAGAACATTAAAATATGTGCAGGATTAGCTTGCATAAAAATGCAAAAACCTTAATTTGTGCAAGTATATCTTGCATAAAAATATAAAAAACAGTAAAATATGAAAAAGGAGGTGCATAAAATGAGACTGAAACGAGAGACTTATCTTGAACAAATAAGACCATACTATGAGTCCGATATTATCAAGGTTATTACAGGGGTGAGAAGAGCAGGAAAATCAATTTTGCTTGATACGATAAAGGATGAACTTATCGAAAACGGTGTTTGTGAAAATCATATAATTTATCTGAATCTTGAAGATTTGGACTATGACTATATTATCGATGCTTCTGATTTGAACAGTGAAATTAAAAGCAGAATAGATAACAATGGCAAATATTATATTTTTTTAGATGAAATTCAACATGTAAAAAATTTTGAAAAGGCATTGGCTTCATTTAGAGCGACCCTTGATGTCTCATTGTTTGTGACCGGAAGTAATTCCACGCTGCTTTCGGGAGAACTTTCGACTTTACTTACAGGCAGAACAGTTGAATTTGAGGTGCTTCCGTTTTCATTTTATGAAATGAAACAATACTATGAGATAAATAAAATGGATTGGAGCGACGACTTGTTTTCTAACTACCTTAAATGGGGAGGGTTTCCGTTACGTTTTGATTATAGGGATGATACTTCAATTCACAGATATCTTTCAAATCTTTATGAGGGTATTGTGAACAGGGACATTGTAGGAAAGAGCAAAAGAACTGATAAAAAGAATTTTATGGATATTTCCTTATATATTCTTGCAAATGCGGGAAAAGAATTATCAATAGATAATATTGTCGATACATTCAGAAAAAATAATAAAGAGATATCTAAAAGAACAGTTTACAATTATATTGACAGAATGAAGAAAGTGTATCTGATTCATGGTGTCGGAAGATACAATATTGTAGGAAAAACTGCGCTAAGCAATCGTGAGAAACAGTATGCGGTTGACATGGGGTTTAGAACAATAAATACCAATGCGATTAATTATGAAGATACTTTTTTTCTTGAAAATATCATATATAACGAACTTCTGACAAGAGGTTTTACAGTTTTCGCAGGAAAAACCTATAAAGGGGAAATTGATTTTGTTGCAATAAGGAACGGAAAAAAATGTTTTATTCAGGTTGCTTACCTGTTAGCGAGTGAGGAAACCGTTAAAAGGGAATTTGGAGCATACAGCAGAATAACGGACGCTTCACCAAAATATGTAATGTCGCTTGACAAGATTGATATGAGCCACGATGGAATAGTTCATATGAATATTATAGATTTTCTGCTTAGAAGAAGGGATTTGATGTTGACGTAGTGCTTAAAAGAAAAATTATACTTAGAGTAGAGTATCTTTAAAAACACCGGTGTTGAATGAGATTTTAGAACAAATTAGTGAAATGAAAGCGATAGCCAATCGAATGAATATACCTTTTGTATATACATTTGAAATATGTTCGACAATAGATAAGGATGATGCACCTAAAAAACATCAGGTTCGAATGGCAGATGTGTTGAAACATGAATTTGAAAATCATTTTGAACAGATGAAAAATGGCGAGAAGAAAACTGTTGACAGAAATGATATTATTCAGGAATTATTAAATAATGAATATGTATTTCGGTGCAATGTGGCACTTAACAGTTTTATTATAGACTATAATGGAAAAATGTGCCCATGCATGAAGCTGCGCCATAAAGGTGAGCTATTAACAAAAGAGAAATATGATGAGATTTGGGAACGGTTTGGTATATATAGTAGAATGTTAGCAACAGAAAATTACATATGCAAAAAATGTGATGCTGCGTATTATTGCGATATATGTCCTGGTGAAATCTAATTCCGATTTTAACAGGAAATTGAAGCAGTTCAGGTCGCAAAAATGAAGCTCATGTCCGGATGGAACACACACGAACAGATGCTCCCTCATAAATTCTTTTGCGCTCCAATGAGGAAGTGATAATTGATATGGCAGTATTGCATAATCACATGCATTTTTTTCCATAAACTGTATAACTTCATTGTTCTGACATATCCCGGATGAAATTGTGAATCCGGGATATTTTTTTTCGATTTTCTTTAAAAGCTCCCACAGAGGTGCCGGAGCACAGGATTTCACGGTGATGGTATGCTGTCTTTCATCAAAATCATGAATGGCAGTGAGCATCTGTTCTGCTTCCTGCAATAGCTTTCTGGCATATGTGACAGCAATGCGCCCTGTTTCATTTAAGGCAATTTTGTTCTTGCTCCTTACAAAAAGTGAAACGCCGAACGATTCTTCAAGGTTCTTCATTGACCTTGTGACGGATGGTGTCGATATGTGAAAATCCTCCGCAACTTTGGCGAGAGTTCCGCTATCTGCGAATGAAACAAGCTGTTTTAATTCTTCTAAATTAAGCATATTAACCTCATTTCCGGGCGAAGCTGCCGCAAAAGATTGCTGAAAAGTCTATACATTGGATTTTACACCGGCATACATCGACATTACAGGCAATTAACATTCGCCAAATTGACACGCCAGCGTGTCAGCTTGGCTCACTGTTCGCGGATATAACACAACATAGGCGGCTGGCTCATTTGTGGTGAATGATAGA
>UQYF01000031.1 GCA_900545175.1 uncultured Eubacteriales bacterium | reverse complement strand
TTCTCTGTTGAAGGCTGTGTCGGCTCCTCTGTTGAAGGCTTCTCTGTTGAAGGCTCCTCCGTTGTAGGCTCTTCTGTTGAAGGCTCCTCCGGCTCATCCTTTCCATCAACGCTCACTGTTCTGACAACTATCGCACATGTTCTGCAGAGTGTTCCTGTGAACTTGATATCAATATGTCCGTCTGTGACATCAGCTGCAACCTCTCCGATTGTGTAATCCTGTGCTCCGTTTTTTACACTGATGCTTGTGCCATTTACATCTGCTTTAACTGTATTGTTACCTTTATTTCCATGACCACTTACAATCTCAACTACATACTTTCCATTAGGTACATCCACTCTGAATGTGTTGCCATCAGGGATAATATAATCTCTGTATACACTGTCTGCAAGCTGTCCGCCTGCCTTATACAGTCTGTCATCTCGGCCCTCGAATACTTTTGAGCCGTCTAAGAAACCATAGCCTGTGTTCTCGCTGTATGTAATTTTGAGTTCGTCAACTGTCTTTTTACCGGTCTTAACATTTGCAGCTACTCCAATCCAGCCATCTTCCACAGCTGAACCCTCTATACCGAAGTCGAATCTCTTTGCAACAGGATACTTAACCATAACCTGAAGCTGTGCTGCCTTGTCAAAGCCTTCAACTGTACCGCTAAGCGCTGTTGTTCCAAGTGTGCTCACATCAACGGATGTATTCTCCCACTCAGCACTCACATAGGATGTTGTTCCATCAGCCCATACTGCATTTACATCTGATGGAAGCTTGTAATCAGCATCGCCCAAATTTACCTCGCAATATCTTGTATAGAGAGATACGATATAGTTATCTACAACTCTTACAACAAGCTTTGCATCTGTAATCAATGTAGAAGTTCCTGTAAGCACATAATCTCCAATAGTATTGATATCAAGTAAATCTGTGTTCCATGTAACATCACTTGTCACTGACTGTCCATTTAAGAATGTTGCTGTAATCTTGCTCGGAAGTGTTGGTTTATTTCCGACAATTACTATAACATCATCAAATGCTACATAGCCTGTGAGTCTGTTCTCTATAACATTTACCTTCTTAACTACCGGTTCATCCCAGCCTGCAATTATACCTGTTATTACATACTCACCCACAGTTTTTATATCAACATTTGTTACATCCCACTTGATATTTGCCATAGCTTCGTTGTCATTAGAATCAATTACCTTAACCTGTGAAGGAAGAAGGTCTGAAAGTGTCTGGCCATCAGCAAATACCTGATCCTGAATCAGATCATTAATCACTATAGCGTCCACATCTACCGACTTAATGTCGACCAATGTATGAATTTCTACCGCTCTTGACATGAATGATGTCTTTCCATCAACAACCGCTGCAATCTTATATCTGTAGGTTGTATCAGGCTTTGTTGTCTTATCAACATATGAGTAATATTTTACAGTATCTTCCTCTGCATTCTCTGATGCCATTACAGCTCTTACATTGTTAAGAGCGATTGTAAGAGACTCTGACTCTGTTGACTCAGCTGTTACATCTTCGGCTGCATCAGTTGACTCGGCTGCTGCATCCGCTGTTGTGCTGTCATCTGCCTGTGTTGTCTCTTCTGCCTTAGTTGTTACTGTAGTATCATCTGCTTCATCAGACTCTGATGTATTATCTGTTGTTGTCTCTTTTGCATCAGTTGTTGCAGTATTCTCTTCTGCACTTGACTCTGCTGCATCCTCTGTCGTAGCTTCCTCTTCCTCGCTTGACTCTGCTGCATCCTCTGTTGCAGCTTCCTCTGCCTCACTGGATTCTACTGTTGCATCAGTTGTCTCCTCTGCTGCTTTGGATGTTACCTCTTCCTCGCTCGATACTTCCTCTGCGTCTGCCTTAGTATTCTTCTCGGAAGCAGCTTCTGTTGTCTTATCTTCTGCTGCACTTGATTCTACTGTTGTATCCTTCTCAGTCTTTGCTGCTTCTGTTGTCTTATCTTCTGCTGCACTTGATTCTACTGTTGTATCCTTCTCAGTCTTTGCTGCTTCTGTTGTTGCAGCTTCTGCTGCAGATTCAGCAGTTGTGCTCTCCTGCGAAGCACTGAATTCATTTGTTGTGCCAGCTGCTACCGGCATGCTAATTACAGCCGGCTGATTTGCGCTTACATACTCAGCAAGTGTATCAGAAATTCCATCTACAATCTTGATATTGTCGATGAATGAACGTCCACCATTCTTATTAGAAGAAAGGAAAATATGCTCTAAACCACTGACTTCATTTACAAATGCAACCTCATCACTGTACAATACACTGTCATCTGCTGCTTTACTGATAATGACATATACCTTATTATTAGTAAAATCCAGACCTGCCTTTATCTTTATCCAACCTGTTGTAGCTGTCTTTCCTGTTCCGCTCTCGCTCACATCTGCTGAAAGTGCATCTGTCACATCTACTCCATTTAAAAGTATTGACTTCCATGTTGTATTATCACTTGCTCCTGCTGTCGCCTCAATTGTAAGAATCTGTGCAGTACTCTGCAGCCATTCGCTGTTTGCCTTATCTGAATTAGCTGCTCCGAGTAATGAGAAGTATGATGTCTTAGCCCTGTATGGTGCATCAATTCTAAGCTCAAGTTCAACAGTTGCATTATCCTTAACACCTAACGCCGGACTCTGAACACGTCTGTCTCTTCCATCCTGTCCCACGCTCAGAACATATGAGCTTTTGTTAGGATTGACGCTTGCTGTATCTGCTGCAAGCGAAACAAAATTCTCCGCATAATATGTGAAATCTGACTCTCCACTCTCGAAATCCTGTGAATAAAGAATTACTTCCTCCGGCTCTTCCGGCTCTACCTTGCCAGGAACGTACTCAACAAGCTTATCCTTGGAGATTGTGTCAATAAGCTCGAACTCTCCATCGCCCTCAGCTCTGTAAATCTCATAGCCTGTAACTTCATGTCCGTACTTACCATCGCTTGCCTCTGTGAATGCTATCTCAGCACTCTTCTTTGTAATCTGGCCTGCCATAAGCTGTGATGTGATAAGTCCCTCTGAAAGAAGATAGCTTAAGTTAGCAGGCTGATTGTAACCAACATTCTCCCATGCAACACCTTCTCTGTATGCAAGGTTCTCAAGGAGACATGGTACAACATAATCTGTCTGAATTGTTGTTGTGTATACACGTACATTGTTCTTATTGTCTGCACAACGTGCAATAATCTCTTCTCGCCAGTCTCCAAGGAAGTCTGCAATAATACCAAGATTACCCTTTGTTCCGTTGCTTGACCAGATTTCTGTTGATGAGAGAAGATCTACCTGTCTGCTGTTCTCATAATCCCACTTGTAAATCTTAACACCTGTAGGCATATATGCATCTTTGTTAAATGTATGATCCTGAACTTCACTTAACAGATCTCCATCCCAGAAGATGGATGCATTTGATGCCGGTGTGTTATCCGCAAGCTTTATAAGCGCACCCAGCTTTGATTGTGTTGAGTAGACCTCTCCATCTGTAGAATCCCATGATGGCTCATCATTTCCCTCATAAGTAGGGCTCGCTATTGACCACCACTCACCACCTAACGATGTAGGGTCAATATCCGCTGCAACACCACGACCTGTATCCTTACCAGTCCAGTAACCCATGAGAATTTCACCTGTCTCGGCATCATGAATCTCTACATGGTAGGCTGCATCATCATGCTCATGTACATCCATTATTTCGAGCCCATCATTCCATGAAACCCAGTCAGATACATGCATTGCATCGCCATGTCCAAGACCTGTTGAATACTTAACTGTTCCATCATGGTCAACTGTAAGAGAACCATAGATAATCTCGTCCTTGCCATCATTATCTATATCATTTACACTAAGGCCATGATTACCCTGTGCCTCATACTCTGAACCGGCTTCATTCGTATCGAACGCCCAATATACATCAAGCTTTCCTTCATCATTTACATAGTAAGCTGTAAGACATGTTCTTGTGTAATAACCTCTTGAAAATACTGCATATGGCTTCTCGCCGTCAAGGTAAGCTGTAGCTGACAAGAATCTGTCTACACGGTTACCATAGGCATCGCCCCATGCTCCTACATTTCCTCTTTCCGGAACGAAAGCTGTTGTATCAAGGATGCTTCCATCCTCGCCATTGAACATCGTTAAGTACTCAGGTCCCGAAAGAACATAACCTGAACTGTTGCGATAATCATTTGCTGCACTGATTGTCTCTGTAGGAAGTGTGCTTGATGCGACATCAATCCACTCCTTCTCAACAAGTGTATTGGCAGTTCCGTCTGTAGGCTTTAACACTGTTGTTCCCGGTGCTGTCTTTACTGCTATCTCTGCCCTGCCATCACCATCATAATCCCATACCTGGAACTGTGTATAGTGGGCACCTGAACGGATATTTATACCCATATCAATTCTGTAAAGAAGTGAAACTGCTCCTGTTGCCCAGTTGACATCATAAGCATCAAGGAAAGTCTTACCTGTAAATCCATAACCGGAATTATCCTTTGCATTGCTTGGATACCACTTAACGATAAGCTCTAATACTCCGTCACCATCAAGGTCACCAAGTGACATATCGTTAGCACTGTAATCACATGTTGTAACCTCACCATTGTACTCAGGCATTGTCTCATCTGCCGGTGCGAAGAGACTAAGTTCAAGATACTGATGCTCCCAGCACTTAGTATCAACTGCATTTACACCGATAGAGGAATCGTTGCTTCCGACTACCTTATATGTGGATGCGCTCGTACCGCCCTCATCTACAAGATTTGTCACCTTGATATCAGAAGCTATCACACTGCCATCACGATATACTGTGAATGTTGTTGTAAGATTATTGTTACCGTCAAAATCTGCCCCAAAGCTTCTCCAGCTTAAGTATACGCCATTTGTAAGTGTATTTCCTTCGCTGTCTGTTGCAGATATGAGAGTATCAGCACCCTTCTCACCTGCAAGATTTACTGCTACGAGTGCTCTGTCACTGTACTTTTCAAGGTTCTGCTGTGTAAGTGTTCCTGTGACAGGAGTCCTGCATACTGCCGACTGCTCACCAAGTCCGCCTGCATTTAATGCTGCAACCTTGTAATAATAGCTTATGTTGGTATCAAGATCATAATATGTATCGGTAAATGTTGTTGTCTCACTCTCACCGACCTTCTCAAAGCCCTTATAGCCCTTCTCATTCTCAGCCTTTGCTGAACGGTAGATGATATACTTGATTACTTTGCCGCTGTCCGGATTCTCAACTGCAGCTGCATCCCATGAGATTGTGATTGTCTGCCTAACACCCACTGTCGATGCTGCAGGGTCTACACATACAACATTTGTCGGAGCAGCCGGAGCCTTGACATCCTCTGATAGTGCTGTGACTGTCGCTATGTCTGAGCGTGCTGACTCTGTTCCGTCTGCTGTAATACATGTCATGTAATACTCATAAGACTCACCGAGAGCAACTGTCATTGACTTGCAGCCGTTCTCATCATTCTTAAGGTCTTCTGTCGTAAATGACTTGATGACCTTAAAGCTGTCATCTGATGTACTCTTTCTGTATACATTGTAGCTTACTGCTTCATCAACTGTGTTAAATCCAAGAAGGAAGCTCATGCTTGAACCCTTAACTGCCTTCTCAAATGCCACAAGACCTGATGGCGCATTAAGTATTGATGTTATAGTAAAACCGTTGAGATACTTATTGGTTCCGCCAACCGTGAGATTAAGCTGTCCATCCTCAACTCTTACAGTACCTGTCGCACTTGCAACACCCTGCTTGACAGATATGCTTCCGATAGACTTTCCTTCCGCACTGTAGGATGACTTGGTTGATGATGTGCCCGGAAGAATATCACCGCCGTAGCATGTGACTTCATAATCACCATTTGGCAGGTCAACTGCGAACTCGCCATCGCCCATTGTGAAATCTCTTCCCATCTCGCTGTATGAATCATTGTCCTGCACACCACGGTCACGTCCTGCTCCAGGTACAGTAATCCATCCATATCCAACACTCTTGTCATACTTATCCGCACCGATGCCTATCCAGCCGGACTCTGTAGGACCATCTGCCTTTGCAATACTGTTCTTGTCACCATTGATATCGAACTTCCAGCCTGCTGTCTTGGTTGTAACCTGAATCTTATTGGATAATTCACCAAGACCCTTAGGATTGAAGCCTCTTATTGCATATACATAAGTAACGCCTGCCTGACATGCTGTATCAGTATACTTATTCTTAGATGATACAGAATACTTCTCTGCATTAGAGAAATCTACATCATCGATTGTCTGTCCGTCCTCTAAAACTGTTCTGTAAATATAGTAAAGCTCTGAATCATCCTCAGCATCCCATGACATACCAACGGATGATGCTCCGACAGTTGTGCTTGCAAGATTCCCAACTTTTCCCGGTTCCTTGGTAGGAACCTTGTTGACAACGAGTGTTGCAAGTGCATCAAGTGCATCTGTAGCTCCTTCATTGGCATAATCAACAATGCCTTCTGCAACACACTGTGCGAACTTATATGCTCCATAGTACTGTAAATGTGTTGAGTCATTAGCTCCGCCTGCATAAGCGCCTTCAGGATAATCTCCTGCCTCAACCATAAGGAACAATGACTTGGCACCTTCAATGCCGAACTCATTACATAATGCTGTTGAACGTGCTGTAAGGTCAACTATAGGAATATTCTGCTCCTTAGCCATCTTACGCATCACATCGCCATATTTTTCAAAGTTTCCAACAAATGACTTGAGTGTACCGTCTTCATTGGTTGTATAGCTGTATCTTGCAACAGGTGTCACAAGTATAGGTGTAGCACCTCTTTGTGTAACGCCATCAACATAATACTGCATCCAGTACCCGAAATCCTCCGGAGATACATATCTGTTAGGTCTTGATGTTGTAGCATCATTATGTCCCCACTGAACAAGTACATAATCTCCCGGCTTGACATCCTCAAGTAAATCGTCGAACTTACCCTCCTCGATGAAGGACTTAGAGCTTCTTCCACCGATAGCTCTGTTCTCAACGATAGCATTTACTGTCTCATAGGTCTGTGCCTGGCTATATTCACAGTCCTTACACTCACGCTCCTCGACAAAATCGCCAAAGAAATTGTGGAGTGTCTGTCCCCATCCTGTCTGTGGATAGTAGTTGCTCTCATAAGTCTGAACCGTTGAATCGGATGCGATAAAGATAGTAGGCTTCTCTCCTGCCGTCTTTTCTGCCGCCTTAGATATGCTGACCTTGCTCACATATACCTTACCGACAGCAGCATCGGACTCACTTGTCGCACTTGCCGATGTCTCAAGGAACTTGATATTAAGAACACCATCAACAAGGCAGGCCGTAATATCCTGTGTGACAGTCTTTCCGGCTGCAACCTTCACCCCTGATGCCTTAGTGATGTTCTCGGCTTCAAGTGAAACCGTAAGTTCTTTATCTGTAGGATTAACAAGCTCAACACTTATCTTATAATCTGCATTGTCAAGTGCAAAATCCAATGTAGATGTATTCTCATAAGTGAATGTTCCGTATCCTGTCTTCTCTGTCTCTGTCCATACCTTGCTCTCTATCGCAAGATATCCTTCCCCATCAGATACATAAGAAGCCTTTCCTGTTGTTACCCTCTCTTCTCTTGGATAGTATACTGCGCCTACCCAGTCTTTAGCTGCATCAGGATACTCAAAATCACTGAAGCCATAACCCGTTTTTGTGTCAAACACTGTGGAAGAATTAATCTTCCCGTCCTTCCCCATAACATATGAACCTGTAGCTGCATTTACCGCCGTAGACTTCTCAGCCGCGCTCACGGTAACTGCACTCACATCCGACAAGGATACACTGCCTGCTACCATAGCCATTGACAGCAGGATGGATGCGCCCTTGCGAATGTTCTTTTTGAATTCTCTTGACAGTTTTCTGCCATTTCTTAACTTCGAATTCATAAACCGCCCTCCATTTGTTACATTTTTATAGTTTTCGTGCATATAAATGTGTCACTTTATGCATATTAACATTTTTGCCAAAAAGTGTAAATGATGTTTTTGTGCATTTTTGTTGTTTTTGTGTGCGTTTTCAACCAACCTTCATGCATTTTGCAGTACGCCCTGTGGATTTAGTACTAGTTTCGCTGCCCAGGGTACTAGTTTTTTATTTTATTCATGTCTATTTATGTTGTTTTTTCGAAAATTAATATTTGTGTCTGCCAGACTTATTTTCACAATATTTCAGCGCTCATACATACTTGTCTATCGCACAGAAAAGCGTTAAAATAATGGCAGTAATTCAAGCAATCTTATGGTACTCCGATGCGGCAGAATGACTGCTGCCATCGGTATCATTAATATCACGGAGGAGAACAACATGTTAAAAGAATTCAAAAAATTCATCTCCCGCGGCAATGTCCTTGACATGGCTGTAGGTATCATTATGGGTAGTGCTTTTACTGCCATCGTCACATCACTTGTCAATGATATACTGACCCCGATCATCGGGCTTATCATCGGCGGACTTGATTTTGGCGGACTTTCAATTACAATCGGAAGCGCATCTATAGCATATGGCTCATTTATTCAGGCAGTAATCAACTTCCTGTTAGTTGCACTTTCACTTTTTCTTATTGTCAAAGCAATCAACAAGTTCCATTTCAAGAAAGAGCAGAAGCCTGAAGCACCTGCAACCAAGGAGTGTCCTCTCTGCTGCTCGAAAATCAATATCAAGGCTGTAAAGTGTCCTTTCTGCACAGGAGATATACCTTCAGAAGGCAAAAGATAGTATCTCCTATTACAAAAATGGCAGGCATACCATAAAACGAATATTCCTCATCAATACACAAAGGATATTTCACATATGGTATACCTGCCATTTAAGTTATATTATTTTATAAGATACTAAGATTACATGTTTAACACCGGACTAAGTAAAGCATGCAGTAAAGCGGACATTCGCAATCCGCTTTCGCTGCTTGCTCATGAACGCAGTCGCTTTGCGAACTGTCAGTGGGAGCTTTTAACTCCCACTGACATAAGCATCCCCCTTCCCCACCGCTTAGTGCTCTACACACTTGAAGCGGGGGGATTGCTTATTCTGCGTGCAGATTACACAGCAGCCTGCCTATTTCTCCCAGCCATTAAATATCTGTGCAAGCGGTGAATCCGCCGACAGAACAACCGTCTTATTGTTTCCTACCATGGATACTTTAAGCGCATCAAGACTTCTTACAAACTCATAAAATTCAGTCCTCGACTCATCTGCATAAGCCTCCGAAAGTATCTTCATATACTCTGCTTCACCTTCGGCGACAAGTATCTCAGCCTTCATTTGTGCCTCAGATAACATAACTGTCACTTCCTTATCGGTTGTGTTTCTGATAACCTGTGCCTCAGCCTGACCTTCCGCTGTATATGTCGCTGCGATATTGTCACGCTCTGATATCATGCGCTCGTACACAGCAGTCTTGTTATCACTTGGAAGGTCAAGTCTCTTGTTCTCGACCGTGATAATCTCTATACCATACTGTGCCATAGTTGCTCCGATATTGCCCTCTATCGACTCCGCAAGCTCTCCATCTCTCGCCTTTATAACCTCATCCTGTGTCATGGAACTTATCGTATTCTTGGTAGAGTTAAATACAACCGTATCGATACGGCTCTCCGCATTTGCTATAGAGCCATTGAGAGTCTGTGCAAACTTCAGCGGGTCTGTTATTCTCCACAGCACATAGCTGTCCGTTATCATAGTTTTCTTATCAGATGTGATAACCTCCGACTCTGCAATATCATACAACAATACTTCCTTTGGAAGTGTATCCGCAGTCTCTATAAAAGGAACCTTAAAAAGTATTCCCGACGTTGTCTGCACTCTGTCAACTTTTCCAAAACGCTTTACCAGCTTAAATTCATTCTGATTTACAACCACTATCGATGAGCCAAGTGTTATAAGTGCCACAAGGGCAATAATTATAATGGCTATTTTTGATTTTTTCATAAGCTCTGCTCTCTTTCTGCCATATATGAATCGGAATAACCAATCCCGCCCATAATTACATATGACTAAGTTAATTTTCGCCGCAAAATCCTATTGCTGCATATTAGTTACCATTCTGTGATTCATACGAACTTCTATTGTTGTCCATGGAATCTCCCGTAAATGAATCAAGAGGAAGCACTGTCTCTACACCATCCGTTCCGACAATAATCACCTTAAGGTCAGGGAGCACATCCTCCATCGCTTCATAGAACATGCGAAGCTTGGTCACAGTAGGATTCTTTTCATACTCCTCATACATGGCATTGAATCTTGAAACCTGCGCTGTCGCTTCATTGATACGCTGTTCCTTCTGCGCCTCCGCATTCTTTATAATACCATCGGCCTGCGCCTGCGCTTCAGGCACCTGCTCATTGCGGTACTTATTGGCATTGTTGAGTGCTGTCTCCTTGCCCTGCTTTGCTGTCTCAACAGCCTTGAATGCTTCCATTACTTCAGCTGTAGGAGGCTCTGAGTCCTGAATTGTGATATTTACAAGCATAATTCCTATGTCCTGGTCTTCAAGCTTGCCAACTATGAGCTGCTTTATGTTGGACTGAATCTCCGATTTACCTGTCGTGAGCACGCTGTCAACATCATAGCTTGCTACAACCGAACGAATACAGCCCTGTGCAATATTTTTTAATATAAGTTCAGGATTCTGTGAATTATATACTGCTTTTACAGGGTCAGTCACCTTGTACTCTACAAAGAAATCGACATTGACAAAATTATAATCCGATGTAATCATAAGCGATTCATCCGTATCAAGCACGTATCCGTCAGCATCCGTGTTGTAGCCCATCGTAAAACCGTGAATTGTCGTATCAACCTTGATTACCTTCTGAATGAACGGAATCTTAAAATGAAGTCCTGAATCCGTGACCGACTGCGGCTTACCAAGCGTGACAAGCACCGCCTGCTCCTGCTCATTAATCTGATATGTAGAATTAAGGGCAAGTATCATTATCACAATCGCTGCAATTATCATCCAGCCAAACTTCCTAAAAAACTTCCCGGACTTCTTAGCTGCCCTCTTAAATTCCTCCTCATCATATACAAAATCTTTGTCTTTACCCATTGTACTCTCCTTTTTTTCCTTTAATATGCATCCAGGACGATATTTTTCCCTGCTACGTCCTGCCGGCTTCTTAAAACCAACCTAATGTAAAAGAACTTCTGCTACGAAAACCATAACAAAAGTTCTGCAATTCCTGCGCTTTAGGTTTGTTAATATATTAACATACTCTCAAATACGTGTCAATATACATTGAAAGCCCCTACACTTCACTGCATTGCAAGTACAGTACTGCACCGCTACGGATTTCAAGTGAATGTAATCGTTCGGCTATGTCGGACTAATATGTACTGAATGGTACCGGCAAAATTTCATAACATCCGATTGCTACAGACTATGCTTTGCTATCACCTGCCTCATTATCATTATTTTTCAGTGGATTTTTGCGATATACTATTATATTATAATGATGCTGCCGGCAGATTATATTTCCGGCAATATATATTTTTTACGAGGTACAACCATGTTCACAAAAAAACAGCTCTGGGCGCTTCTCATTCCGCTTATGGTCGAGCAGGTGCTCAATTCACTTATGGGAACCGCTGACACGATGATGGTCAGCAATGTAGGTTCTGCGGCAATCTCTGCCGTATCGCTTGTCGATTCAATCAATACATTGATACTCAACATTTTCTCCGCACTTGCAACGGGAGGTGCCATAGTCTGCTCACAGTATATCGGAAAGCAGCGCACAGACAGGGCAAATGCAGCCGGAAGGCAGCTCATACTGTCAATGTTTGCGATATCTACCGCTATTTCAGCGATATGTGTGATATTCCGTGCTCCGCTTTTATCACTCATATTCGGCAAGGTTGATGCAGATGTCATGGAAAATGCGCTTGTATATATGCTTATAACAGGTCTGTCATTTCCATTCATAGGTCTGTACAACGCATCGGCAGCTCTTTTCCGCTCATCAGGCAACTCCAGGCTTCCGATGACTGTCTCAATGATATCTAACTGTATAAATATTGTCGGAAATGCCATATTCATATTCGGCATGAAAATGGGCGTAGCAGGTGCGGCACTCTCAACACTTATATCAAGAATATTCTGTGCTGTTGTAATCATGTACATACAGACCAAGCCAAAACAGACTATATATATAAGCAATTATCTCGCAATAAGACCTGATTTTTCCATGGTTAAAATGATACTTGGCTTCGGTATTCCCACAGGAATTGAAAATGGCATGTTCCAGTTCGGCAAGCTTGCCATACAGTCTACTGTGTCAACTCTCGGAACAACCGCAATCGCAGCGCAGGCTATGACAGCAGTGCTTGAAGCATTCAGCAGCATGGCGGGGATTGGCATCGGACTTGGCATGGTTACGGTTGTGGGCCAATGCATCGGTGCCGGGCGCAAGGACGAAGCAAAGCGCTATATCCTTAAGCTTACATGGTATGGCGAAGTGTCAATAATCATATCCTGCGTTCTTCTCTATCTTGCATGTGACCTGATAACAACACTCGGCAAAATGGAGCCTGAAGCTGCCGCACTGTGTAAGCAGATGACTCTTGCCATCACAATATATAAGCCTATCGCATGGGCATTCTCTTTCATGCCGGGCTATGGAATGCGCGCAGCCGGTGATGTGAAGTTCTCAATGATAACCTCCTGCATAACGATGTGGACATGCCGTGTGTTTCTCACTATCGTGCTCATCCGCGTGTTCGGCTGGGGTCCTATGGCTGTATGGATTGGAATGTTCACAGACTGGACAGCAAGAAGCATATGTTTTGCCACCAGATTCTTTACCGGCGGCTGGATGAAAAAAAGGGCGGTCTGACTGACCGCCCTTTTTTTCATAACAGGATTCGTGTGTCCAAACATGCTGATTTATGTTAAGAGTGTATAACATGTTATATTTATACATATCAGCTCTATTGTACGAAAATTCCTTCTTAAAATTTATCAGAACTTAGTGAATATATCTGTCTCTTTCTGAAGCGCAGATGCTATCTGTCTGTTCTCATTCATCTTCTCATTGATGCTGTCCATATCTGCCACAAGTGTCTGAGTGCTCTGTGCTGCACCCTGTACACCCTTCGCACCTTCCTCAATGGCATGTGTGATATCATTTATGGAACCTGCTATAGAGTCAACTTCACTCTTTAATATGTCTGTCTTTTGGGCGAACTCATTCATTACATTTTCAATATATGTGGCATTCTCCCTGTATTGCACACCTCCGTCAACAAAGGTCTCAAATTCAGGAAGTATTGTCTCTTTCATATAATCCACAAGACTGCCTGCATTCTCACTTAAGTTATTGACCGCACCTGTGACTATGCTGTTAATCTGCTGTATACGGTTAGCTGTCTCACGGCTGGAATCAGCAAGCTTTCTTATCTCTTCAGCCACTACCGCAAAGCCTCGTCCGGCATCTCCTGCTCTTGCTGCCTCAATTGATGCATTAAGTGCCAAAAGATTAGTCTGGCTTGATATATCTAAGATATCGTTGGTCAGACCATTTACCTGCTCAACGCTCTTACTGTCCTCTATAGCCTTATCTAAAACCTCAAGAATCTCATTGACCTTGATATTCGTCTGTTCCATATTGACACGGGCATCCGACTCAAGCTTGTCCGCACTCATTTTCATATTTTTAGAGTAATCATTGATATCGCCTGATTTCTTTGCAATATCGGAAACCTTGTCAAGCACCGCCTCCGCATTCTGATTTATGACTGCTGCCGCATCGCCTATCTCCTGCATCGTGGCAGAAAGCTCCTCTGTAACTGCCGATAAATCAGCCGCACTGTCATTTGATGTATGGATATTCTTCTGCACATCACTTACAACCTCCTCAAGCTTCTGTGCGTTGGAGATGATAAGCTTCATAATGTGCTGGAGCTTCTCCATGAAAGTATTGATACCACTTCCTAAGTCAGCCACCTCGTCATTTGAAAGGATTGTAATTCTCCTTGTCAAATCACCCTGCCTGTTGTCTATGCCTTTTATAATTCCCTTTATCTCCTTGGTTGCAACATTAAGCTTACGGATTACAAACATAAATACACCATACAATGTCAGTAAAAGCAAAATAACACTGAGTGCAATTATAAATGTATTGCGCACTCTCGCCGTATTATATTTTGAAGCGAGCTCTTCACCTGCAACACCTGACTGGTTCTTAGCATTGCTCATCATCGCTTCTACCTGTATCACCATGTCATTGCTGTAGTCAGCTATGGAACCATTGGCAAGCTCATATGCCGCATTTTTCTTGCTGTTACCGCTGTATGCCATGAGGTTTCCAATCTCGTATTTTAGTCCCTCGTAGCTTGCAAGGAACTGGTTAAATGCCTGTTCATCATCCTTGGGCATCTGCTTAGAGTATGCCGTAAGCATATCATCAAGCTTTGCTTCCTCCGCTCTTACGGAATCCACAAGTGCAACCATGCTGTCAAAATCTGTTGCAATTATATGCGACAGCGCAAGCTTATGTATGACAGCTGCCTCATTCTGAATCTCGCTGAGACTTATTATATTAGATAAATTTTCATCGACAATTTTTGTTGCCGTATTGTTGACTCTCTTTAAATTGAGCATTGATTCTACATTCGAGAAAACAGCCAAAATACCGAGAATAATAACCGGAATAAGAATAATTGCCTTTAAGCTGACTCTCACTCTCTTTTTATTCATTCACACTCTCCTCCTAACGCTGCGTAATACCCTCAACAAGCTTGTCAAGCAATGACAGAAGCTCATAATCCTGCGTACTTCCTGCAATAAGTGCATCAATAAATGACGTACATGCATCCCAGTAGCTGTTACCGATTCTCTGAAGCACGCCATACTGTGACTGCTCAATTACAGCGGCAATAGCCGGCACCTTCGAAACCTCACCCGAAGCAGCAGCAACCTTATTGGCAGGTCCCTGATTCTGCTCGACAAATCTGAGTGTCTGGTTCTGCTCATTTGTCAGCCACCGGGCAAGCTTAAATGCCCATTCCTTGTTCTGTGAATAATAATTTACACCAATCATCTTATATCCTGTGAATGAAGCCATCTGTATCTGCTTTCCTTTGCAGGTATATGTCGGAAGCTTGCATGCTCCATAATCATCACCCCATACATTTTTTACTGCAACAGCATTCCATACACCGCTGACTGCCGCAATAACCTCGTCATCTGCTGCCTGCTCTACCCAGTCTCCGTCAGGCTGTGCAACAAAACCGGGGCTCGATATGACATCAACTATTGCTCTGGCCACATCAAGACCTCTTATGTCGCCCTCTGTCGTATTCCAGTTACAGTTGTTGGTAATTCCGTCATCATTGATATTCATTGTCAATCCTGTATTTCCAAAAAATGAATACATATACCAGCCGGAATTTAACTCCATAGAGAATTTCTTATCGTTCTCCTCGCATATTGCAAGAATTGAGTCCAATGTCTTTACATCATCTTCCGTAAAATAATCCTTGTTATAATACAGAAAATAACCATTGTCTGCTGTCATCGGATATGCATACAATACATTATTTACTGTCGCTGCGGCAACAGACTCTGCTATCATTTCATCGCTTACCTCCTGCGCATCAGGAACAGGTGCAAGTTCGCCTCCGGCAACCATTGCACTTAGCTGGTCATCAGGAAATGAAAAAACATCCGCCCCATTATGAACATCTCCAAGCAATGCATCCCTCGTATTCGAATCCGGCTGTGCTTCGAGCGTGATTTCAAAATCTGCCTGTCCTTCATACTCCTTGACAAAGCTGTCAATCATCTTCTGCACTGTCGGGTGCTGTGCCTCCTCAGCCCATACTTTAAGTGTAACTTTTCCTGAAGCCTCCTTATTGTCATCCCTGATTGTGTCGTGTACTTCACCTTGTGCACCACCTTCATCAACCGGTGCCTTAACACCGTCCTTCGTACATCCTGTAATTGTACCAAGCGCTAAACTAAGCATTAGCACAACCGCACTGATTCTTTTCGTCATAACATCACCCCTTCATAACTGATTAATTCCAACCGGCAAAATATAGTAATTTTTACCAATAATATATGTTAATTTTACTGTATAATCAAAACTTTTTCAACCATTTATGGCTTATTATATGTTCTGATTACATTAAAATTTGTGAATAAATGATATAAAATTGACAATTTTATGATAAAATGCTAGAATTTTAAACAAAAGTTTTTCTATTTTTTAATGAAACACGGAGTGATTAACAATGGTAAATATTCCTATGAACTCATCAGCACCGCTGACTAAGAGTACAGTCCTCTCCATCAACCAGCAGAAAGTACGGCAGGCTGAAAACACGCACACTATTCTGTCAATTAATAAAGGATATTCCTCATCGCGGCAGCCGGCTGCACCTTCGCATTCAGTCAATACCGCACCTACAGCGCAGGCATCCCCTGTGCAGGCATCTGCATCCCCTGTTTCCATGACTATACCAAAGCTCTGCAATCCTATGCAAAAAGGACAAAAGTTCCCTCTTGAGAACGCAGGCAGGCTCTCTAAAATCAGAGTATGCCTTGGCTGGAATGTGACAAATAGCAGCTGTGACGTTGATGTCTCTGCTTTTTTGTTAAATTCAAGCGGCAAAGTTATCGGAGATACATGGTTCGTATTTTACGGTCAGGAAATAAGCCCTGATGCGAGCACAACTTTCACTGTAGATAACAGGAACGACAGGGAAATTATATCTGTTGATTTTAACAGGCTTAATTCTGCTGTATCGAAGATAGTTTTTGTTCTTACAATCAACGAAGCTTTAGAAAAGCATCTCAACTTCAGCATGATAAAAGATGCATATATACGCATAATCAACGCCGATAATAACAGCGAAATCGTAAGCTTTAAGATGGATGAATACTACTCTAATGTAATTTCCATGATGATTGGCGAGCTCTATATTCATAATGGTATGTGGAAGTTCAATGCCGTTGGCAACGGTGTTGCAAGAGATTTGGCAGGGCTGTGTGAATTGTATGGCGTGCAGGTTGTATAACGCCTATACCTAAATATCATAAGAGAACGAGGTAAATTATAATGCTTAAATTCGAAACAATCAACGAGCTTACTTTAAAGGTAACATGTACCGGCAATGATGTCCTTTTTACCAAAGCAGGAGCATTTATAGCCGGCAATAACTATGGCAACAAGAACTACAAGTTCGAAAAAGTCCTTCTCGGACCTCAGAATAATATAGGTCAGGCTCTCCTAGGCCAGATTGCAAGGCGTGTCACAGGTGAGAATTTTCCTCTTATGAAAGTCAATCTCAACGGTGACTCGGTTACATACTATGCCAGCTACGGACAGCATGTCGTTATATATCATTTAGAGCATGGCGAGACTATATCCGTTGAATCCGAGAACATTCTCGCATTCACGCAAGACTGCGATTACAGTGTAAGATTTATCGGCGTAGGTATTCTCTCGCAAAAAGGTTTAGCCACATCAACACTTACTGCGAGAGGCAGCAATGCATATGTCGCTGTACTTTCAGACGGCAATCCAATAGTGCTAAGCAATGTCACATCGGGTGACACAATTTCTGTTGACCCTGACGCTGTTATCTGCTGGATAGGCAATGGTCACTGTGACCCTCAGGTAAAAGCAGATGTCTCATGGAAGACCTTTATAGGGCAGACATCCGGAGAGTCCTACCAGTTCGAATGGTCAGGCAATGCAGGCGTGACAGTAATAATCCAGCCTTCGGAGCGCAATGGCGGAATAAGAGTAAGTATGGATTAACAATAATAGGTAATGTTTTGACACCTGAATCTTATATAAAAGCGAACACAAAAATAGCGTGTGAAAAATCCCTTTTTCACACGCTGTTTTTTACCTCCAACCTTACAGCATCTATATGATATTACATTTATATGCTTTTACACAGCTTCATGCTTCTTTCCAAAAGCTCGTCAGAGAACACTTTTTTACCTTCCATCTCCTCCACTGCAAAGTCGATATTGAACTTTTCTTTGAAGCCGGCAGGCGCAAGTCCTATGTCAGCAGCTTTTAACATCGGTATATCGAACCTGCTGTCACCGGCAGCCACCGCAGACGATTCATGCATATATTCCATAAATCTTTCTATTGCTCTTCCCTTATTAAGACTCTTAGGAACTATGTAGACCTTGCTTCCGTTGTTGAATACATCGACATATTTTCCGTCTAACTCATTCTCAAGCTGTGACACTACAAGCTCAGGGCTATCGCATTTAGTAAACACAAATAATTTTTCTATATATCTAGCTTCAAAGGTTCTAAGCGGGTTGTCTTCTAACAGCTTCAGGCCTTTTTCGATCTCTCCATTACTCTCTTCTATCTCACGCAGCGATTGTCTGTACCAGCCGTCTGCCTTTATACCATTCTCTAACAATATTCCTCCGTTACACACAAGCGCATACTTAAACGAACCTGCCTTAAGGTCTATTCTTTCATACTGCTCAACCGTCCTTGTCGATGTGGGAACCACAAGCACATTTTCCTTCAGCTTTTTGAGATATTCGTGTGTGCTCTGTGTAATGAAGGATATTTCTCTTCCCTGATATAATTCCACATTTATTTTATCCCGGCCTATATCATGCTTATATGAATAGATTATTGTATTATCCAAATCTGTAAAAAAAATCATATTAAACTCCAAAAAAATGTGGTACAGCAGGTTTGTCTGTACCACATAAACTTTAATTAATCCGTGACTGTCTGTCTATTATTTTTTTCTTACAAAAGCCTTTCTTACAAGGTCAACCGGAATTATAAGAAGTGCAAGTGCCATAGAAACAAGGAGTGCCTTGGCATTAAGCATTGTAGTGCTGAATACTTCGCCGCCAATTTCAATGATTACTGTCTGTAAAACGAATATTGCTCCCATGACAAGTACGAATCTCTTATTCTCTCCGATATGCTCAAACAGGTTAAATCTCTCAGACCTTGTATTTAAGCTGTTAAAAATAATCGAGTAGATAAAGAATGCAAACATAAATGTCTTCTTGTATAACTCAGGGTCTGCACAGTCAGCCGGTGTCACAAAGCTTGTGATTCCTGCTATATTCTCAAGAATCAGAATGGAACCCAGTGTGATAAATATTGAGCTTGTGCCTATTGCCGACTTAATATAAGTGGTAAGAATATTGTCTGTTCTCTTAGCAGGCTTGTCATCCATGTATCTTTTAAGGATTGGCTCTCCACCGAATGCCATAGCTGCAAGTGTATCCATGATGAGGTTAATCCAAAGAATCTGCACAATCGAAAATGGCTCTGTCCATCCAAGGATTGGAGCAAGTATATTCATAAGCAGTGTACTGATGTTAACTGTAAGCTGGAATATAAGGAACTTACCAACTGACTTTGCCATTGTTCTACTGTTAAGCACACAGTCCTTGATGGATGTAAGGCTGTTATTAAGGATAACAACATCTCCTGCTTCCTGTGCAACTGCCGTTCCATCACCCATAGCAAAGCCGATATCTGCCTGCTTAAGAGCCGGAGCATCATTCACACCGTCACCTGTCATACCGCATACGTTGTCAAGCTGCTGTGATATGGATACAAGTCTCTTCTTATCAAGCGGCTTAGCTCTGCTGACTACACGAAGATCAGGGAGCTTCTTCTTAAGCTCCTCATCTGACATAGCAGCCAATTCCTCATGTGTGAGAACGACATCTGTAGCTTCATTTTTAAGAATTCCTGCTTCCTTGGCAATGGCTGTGGCTGTCTCCTCAGCATCTCCCGTAACCATTACTACCTGAATTCCCGCTGAGTTAAGAATCTGGACTGTCTCAACAGCATCCGTACGGACATTATCTCTGAGACAGAGAACTGCTAGCAATACTGTCTTGCCACCTGTAATCTTAACAACAGAGAGGAGCTTCATTGTTCTCTTAGCCTGTGCAAGCATCGTATCTTCCAACTTCTTCTTGTCAGCGGCTGTGAACTCTTTTTCCGCACCATCAGGTAATGCATAATGAGTAACTTTATCAATGATATTCTCAGTAGCACCCTTCCAGTAAACTGTGCCATCTTTAAGTGTTGCTGTAGCACACTTTTTTTCTGAATCAAATCCGCTGACATCAGCTACCTTGTCAGGGTCATTCTTAGAATCATCATATCCATTTAAAAGTGCATATGAAAGAAGTGCTCTATCCATGTTGTTGCTTCCGATAGCTTTTCCTTCGGATATCTTTGCAAGGTTGTTAAGTGTAATTGCTTCAATGAACTCCCTGCTCTGTATATTGCTTACGACTTCTCCCGCACCGGTAATAAATTCTACAAGAGATAGATTACCCTGTGTGATAGTACCTGTCTTATCGCTGAAAAGCACGTTCATATATGCTGAATCTGAGAATGCGGCCTTATGGCTTACAAGGATATTCTTCTTATACATTGACTCTGTATTCATAGACTGCACAAGACTGTTCATCATAGGAAGACCTTCCGGAACTGCCATGATGACGATTGATGCCATGAGCATAACTGCCTCTGCAGCAACAAGGAGAACCGCTACAACAGTAATTGCTTCATCAGCTCTAACCAATGAGAGAACTACATGTAAAACACCTGCTAAAGCTGCTGCTGACACACCAAGCTTACCTATACCTGCCGCTACTACTTCAAGCTTAAGGCTTGATGTATCCTTACGCTCTTCTTCCTCGTCATTTGTAAGAGCCTTGTTAATCTTACCAAGCTCTGACTCATCTCCGATTACTGTTGCAACCATGTATGCTTCGCCTGATGTTACAACTGAACCCATAAATATCTTTGAGGATGAAGAATAGTCTGTTGACTCTGCTTCATCCATTGTATCTGTGGCAGTCTTTGACTCATCTCTCGACTCACCATTTAAAGCAGCCTGTGATACTTTGATATTTCCCTCAAAAACAAGACCATCAACAGGAACCTTATCTCCTGCCTGAACTAAAATAACATCACCTTTTACAATTTCACTTGTAAGAATATTGATAAGCTTACCATTACGGATTACTTTTGCGAATGTCTTACTGTATTCTTCCTGAAGTGCTTCACTTCTTGAAGTATTTCTGTATTCAGACAATGTGCTGAATCCGGTTGCAAGTCCTATTGCAAGAATAATACTTATGATCTCTACAACATCATTCTCGCCTGCAAGGGCAGGTACAAATGCTCCGAGAACAGCAATTACAACCTTAAGTATCAATGCTGCACATAATACTTTAATCCAGATATCGTCAAATGCTCCTATAAACATCGACCAAAGAGACTCTGTCTCCTTCTTTGCAAGCTCATTCGTTCCATACTTTGACTTGCTTTCGCTTACCTCAGAATCTGATAATCCTTTCATCAGCTTCTGTTTGTCAATACTGCTCATCTTTTTCTCCTAACCTCCTGGTTTTTATATTGAAAACAGGGGGAGCTATCAGAGTAGTTCCCCCTGCAATTCAATCCACTACATATATCTTCTGCAAAGTTCCCCGATTCCCGGATCATTAGTTCCCTGACCGATAGCGCTGAATTTCCATTCTCCGTTATGTCTGTAAACTTCTCCAAAAATCATTGCTGTCATGCCTGAATAATTCTCTGTCAGATTGTATCTGCACATCTCATTGTTATTCCTTCCGTCCACAAGTCTGATGAATGCATTCTCAATCATGCCAAAGTGCTGTCTTCTCTGTACTGCCTGATAGATATTGACAACAATCACTATTCTGTCATACTCAGAAGGCACTTTGGATAAATCGATTACAATCTGCTCATCATCTCCATCACCGGCACCTGTAAGATTGTCCCCCATGTGCTGTACTGTCTTTGACTTATGAGTAAGATTACCAAAATATACCAAATCCGCCTTATCTACGAACTTACCGTTTCTAAGCATAATTGCTGACGCATCACAGTCGATGGTCTGAGTATTGCCGCCACCAAACAGAGAACCCAAAAATCCACCACCGCTCTTGTGCGCTTCATCCCAGCCAAGACCTACAATAATCTTTGCCAGACCTGCATTGTCCTTTGACAGACTAACCTTCTGTCCTTTTTGTAAACTGATTGACATATTAACCTCCATTCCTAAAAAATTATATTTTTACTCAACTTCTATGCCATAGTTGTTACACAGTGCTGCAAGTCCACCCTGATAGCCGCTTCCTATCGCATTGAACTTCCACTCGTCACCATGCTTATATAGCTCACCGAATACTGCCGCCGTCTCTATGGAGAAATCTTCTCCGAGATCATATCTTAGAAGCTCTTCTCCGTTGGCTTCATTATATATGCGGACAAATGCATTATTAACCTGTCCGAAATTCTGATGTCTTGCTTCCGCATCATAGATTGTAACCGTAAATGCAATCTTTGTGATATTCGCAGGAACCTTTGATAAATCTATCCTGATCTGCTCATCATCGCCATCGCCTACCCCGGTAAGGTTATCCCCCTGATGCTGAACGCTTCCTGACGGATGCGTAAGATTTCCATAATAGATAAAATCATTCTGACATGATACTTTTCCTGAATCAGTGAGCATGAACGCTGCTGCATCAAGATCAAAACTGCCACCTGTATCAAATGCATTCACATCCCAGCCAAGTCCTACCACAACCTTGGCAAGTCCGGGATTTCCTTTAGTCAAACTAACTTTCTGTCCTTTTTGTAAACAAACCGGCATCTGCCTATACCTCCTAATCCTGCATAAGTGCTATGCTACCTGAATACCGTAGTGACCGCAGAGTGCTGCAAGTCCACCCTGGAATCCGCTTCCGATGGCATTGAACTTCCACTCACCATTGTGCCTGTATAGCTCCCCTACAACTATTGCTGTCTCTATGGAGAAATCTTCTCCGAGGTCGTATCTTATAAGCTCCTGTCCTGTAACATTATCTACAAGACGGATAAATGCATTCGAAACCTGGCCAAAATTCTGATGCCTTGACTCTGCATCATAGATTGTAACCGTAAATGCAATTCTCTCTACATTAGCAGGAACCTTTGTAAGATCAACAAGAATCTGCTCATCATCACCCTCGCCGTCACCTGTAAGGTTATCTCCCTGATGAACTACTGACTCACTTGAATGAGCAAGGTTTCCATAGAATACAAATTCCTTTTCTGTCGGACACTTACCGTCTGCACCGAGCATGAATGCTGCTGCATCAAGGTCAAAATCAGCTCCTGAGTCAAATGCATTGACATCCCAGCCAAGTCCTACCATAACGTTCTTAAGTCCAGGATTACCCTTTGTTAAATCTACTTTCTGTCCTTTTGATAAATTAATCGGCATAGTAAAATCCTCCTTAATTATTGAAAAACTCTATATATTATTTTATTGATACCGTAATCATCTCTTTGCCTGCGGCATATGATACTGTCTCTGGAAATCAGCCTTTATTGCTTCAAGTCTCTTCTGGTCATCGATGCGCTTCTTTCTGGCATCCTCCTCTATTCTTCTTGTCTCCTCTATGCCTGTAGTGATTGTTCTCCAGGTTGTCTCAAGAGTCTCAATCTGAATTGAGCTGCCGGATGCAAGCTTAGCTGTCTGCTTGGATATCTCCATATTGTTCTGCGCATTCTTTATAAGCATCTCATTTGTCTTCTTATCAAGCGCCGAGATGGCTTCCGCCTGAACCTTCTGTCTCTTAAGAAGTATAGCCTGTGCAAGCGCCTGCTTAAATACAGGGAGTGTGATAATGAAAGCAGAATTAATCTTTCTTACAAGATTGTAATTGCTAAACTCCATAGTCTTAATCATCGGGATAGACTGCATAGCTACATTCTCCGCTGTTCTAAGATCCTGGGTACGCTGTTCCATCATCATAAGTGCCTGGTTAAGACTTGTAAGCTCGAACTGAATCGACTGGTCGCCTGTAGTCTGCATATCCTGCTGTCTCTGTGCAATGTAAGCTTCAATCTCTCTGCACGCCTGCTCACCTGCAAGAATATACCTTACAAGGTCATGATAATAATTCACATTTGCGTCAAACATAGTCGCAAGCTTACGGTTAGACTGCTTAATCTCGGCCTCATAGCCCTTAAGCTGCACATAAATCTTGTCGACCTCCTCGCCCATTGTATGATACTTTGCAAGAATCTTGTCAAGCTGCTTTCTGATATTTCCGAATAACTTTTCTAAAAATGAAGGATTATCCTTGATTTCCTCAATATCAAACTGATCCATTATCTTTGCAAGGACATTTAACATCTCGCTTGTCTCATCAAGCTGTGCCATGTTCATGCTGTTCAAAACAACATCTGATGCCTTGGAAATCTCCTCCGCAACTTCTGCGCCAAAGCTTACAATCGTATCAAGATTATTAACCTCTATTGTGCTTACAATACGATCTACTTCCTCAGAATTTACAAGCTGCTGGTTCATCTGCTCTCTGTCTGCCACGATATCATACTGCTCTACCACCGCAAGTTCGTTTTTTGCTTCCGGCGCAGCTGTCATTGCAGTCATTGTTGTCGCCGGTCTGCTAAAATCAAGTCCCATACTAATTACCTCTCTTAAAAATTTTGTCACGCCATGAAGGACGTGCACTATTTAACGAAAGTTTCTTCAGATCAGGAACCTGCAGATCATACATATACTCCCCTATCTGATGTTCTTCCATTAATTGCGTGTTAAAATATTTCTCTATGCTCTGATAGCCTGTAGGAACAAAAAAGACTATATCAAATCCTATTAGGTTTAAAAAAGCTGTGAGTATCGAATCCTCCAAAGATATAATTGTCTCAGTCGTGTTTATATATATCAGCTTAGGATTCTTCTTGGTAAAATCGAATTTCTGAATCTGTCTTACTATATCCTTAGGAAGATTAAGCACCTGTGCAATCACTGTATATTCTGTGCCGTTTTCTCCTATTCCGCGTATAAGCTTCTGGTCTATCATAATCTGAAGCTTGTCCAAAATAAATTCCTGCATGTCTTCACGAAGTATCCCATATGGATAATTCGGATGATTTTTTATCTTGTTTCTCTGAAGCTTTCCATTCTTGAAAAATTCAGCCGCAAAGCTCTTCATAGGATTAGGGTCTGTAGACCTGATATAAGGCGCTCTTGTTATCACTGTCGTGTCAGGTGTGATAAGCTCTTTGACAGAAACCCAGTATGGCGCTACAAGCCCATCCTTGACTCCGGATACTTTTGCAAATATGACAGGAATATTTACAACACCGTCAACAGTGCTGAAATTAGGTCTGTACTTAAGCTCCTGATCCCATAGAATCTTTATCTCTTCATACATTGTCTGAAGGCAGATGACATTCGCCTTTCCGTACTGCTGATTTCTGTATATTCCGGAATCCTGATACATGAGTGTATCAAGCTCTCTCTCTGCGTGATATGCGACAGTTCCGATTCTTACCTGCGAGGATTCTTCCGGATATCTTGTCATCGACAGGCTTTCCTGATAATTGACTTCATATAACAGCCTATCTTCAAGACAGCACTTCGTATTAAGATTCGGATTTAAAATGAGGACATCCACCGGAAGTCTTGCAAGAAAGCTTAAAAACATTGCTTCATTCTCATTCCTACATTCACCCATGTGGATAAAACAAGCTATGTCAGGCATCTTCCAGTTAGCAAGAAGATTCGGCATATATCTTTTAAACCAACAGAGCAGATATACCGCCTTGTTGGTCAGTCTGTTTAAGTTATTTCCATCTTTTTTGGATTCGGTAAGCATTATATCAACAAAGCTCTTATGTACTATATGTCTTAATTCCGTATTAGAAATAGAATTAAAATTACTTGATAAGTCAAGAATCATCTGGTCCTGCTTCGTATAGTTCGCTCTTTTTATTCCTTCTATCTCCTCAGGAAGAGGTCTTGGTATCTCTTCATTGACTATGATAAGCTTACGCCCGGTGCCTTTAAGCTCCTGCTGAAGCTGAAATAATTCATTCGCATATGTGAGCTTGTCCTGTGCACCATTTATTCTGCAAAAACAATTATAAAAGAACCGCGCATCATTGCCTCGCAGTGCTATGCTTTCCCTGATATCATCAAGCCCTTTGCCTTTTATCCATGCATTGGTGCAGTTGACTACGGACGGTCTTACTCCGTACAGTCTCTCATTGTTCATATCGTTTTGCAGCTCATCACGGACACTCTTGATGCAATAGCCCTGCGGCCACTGTTTCATTCCATTCATCACAAGATTATCCGAGAGCGATGAATCTGCATCAAGCTTAAGATATGCCTGGTCGCCGTTATATTGAAGCAGAACAATGTCACATCCTGCATTGGACAAGATTGAAATAAGCATAAGCTCATAATTGCTTATCTCACCTTCATATAGTATCTTAGGTATATTATTCTCTCCAAGCTGATTCACAATCCGCTCGAATTTATAGTAAAGCCAGCACATGAACTTTATATATGCGTTCTTTAGCATATTATCCGTCTTGCCGCTTCTTCTCATCGAATCAAGAGAATTATATATTGATGTGGCAACATTCTGTCTCTGATATTCGTTCATTCTTGGAAGCCATTTTCTAAGGCTCATATTCATGAAGCCCATATCCATCTGAAAATTCATGCCCATTATCTCAGAATAATAAGCCAGATTCTTCTCATCCGGATTCGGTATCTTCCCTTCTATTACAATTCCGGTACGCCTTGCCACATCATAATATTTCTTAATGAATTCCCCTATCTCGGTCGAATACCCATTAATACGATAGAAATATACTCCCTTATCCTGTCTTGCATCAAGTCCGACAAAATAATCACCAAGGTTTTGAATTTTTTTATGTTCTAACATATTGCATTCTCACCTTCAATTTTACTCATCTCATCTATGTTCACCATAAAACGTAAATCAATACCATTACACTGTCAATTAACACTACAATAATAGCACAGAGGGCATGTATTTTCAAGACAAAAACCTTTTAACTGCTGTGTTTTTATAATTTTACATATAATTTACAATATTTTATCGAAATCCCCTTGTGAATAACAGAATATTCTCATAATCAACAGCAAGATTGATATTTTGTCCGTTATCAATACCTGCCGTACTGATTCCGATAAGCTCACCCTGCATATTTAACACTGCCCCACCAGAGCTGCCCGGAGAAATCGGCGCAGTAAACTGAATCATGCTCTCATCCCTTATTGTCCTAAAGCCTGATATAATGCCATCCGACACCGAATTAAAAAGTCCAAGCGGGCTTCCGATGGCAACCACCTTCTGTCCTCTTGCAAGCTTCTGCTTTCCATCATAGATATGCAGAGGATTAAGCTTCCTGTTAATCCGTATTATCGCCATATCTAAGTCGGGATTATATTTTATAAGCTCATCCGTTGTATATATCTCATTGTCATCCTCAATTCTTACCGAATAAAAACTCCCTCCGGCAATCACATGGCAATTTGTCAGAATATATCCGTCTTTTCCAATCATTATTCCGGAGCCTGAGCTTTTAACCCCGCCGTCACTCTCATGGACAGAAATCATCACTATCGATGATGCAAGGCATGCTAACTCCTCGAACGACTTCTCTTTATCCTTTGGAGTATCATTAGTCTTGTAAGACGTGTTCCTATCGTCTGCCCTTTTTAAGCTGCTTCTGTCAAGTACTACTTCTTTTCTACTTTCAGTTTTTTGCTCCTGCCTACAGCTTTCTGTATTTCCTTTTTCGGATTCCTGCCCATATTCTGTCCTCTGCGAATTTTGCGCTGCTCTATGTATATCTGCTGTTTTTGGTGTATTTTCCGGCTGCTTTTTATATTCAGGAATTACAATCCTGCCAAAATCTCCAAGTACAAGATAGCCGGACAAATTTTTAAGCCTGTCTGTTATCTTCACGTCAGAAAATGTCTGCAAAAGCATGACATCGCATCCCAGCCTTGTAAGAAAATAGAAAAACAGATATTCCTGCTCCTTGACGATATTTTCTGCTATGATTTTGGTGCTTCTTCTCACACTCCAGCCGCATAAGATATCTTTTGAGATACAGTCAAGCCAGAATAAAACCTTGGTCAGAAAGTTACGCACAATCGAGTCCGACACCGCTGCCCTGTCACTTCTGTAAACCTCATCAAGCTTATTAAGTGCACTGTCAAGCACAGCCTGAAGTTCTGTATTAAGTGCCATATTTTTTAATATAATGGGCTTTTTTTCATTTTTCCATTTATCATATTCTCTCGAATAGTAGGCTATATCTTCCGTATCTTTAAGCTGCATCAGCTTATTAAGCCTAAGATAGCCCAGCCTGCCTGCAAAGACCTCCTTAGCTGCATCCGCATCAATCCCGGCTACTGTTTCCGCAATAGATGCATCCACACCCAGCACTCTCAGAAAATATACATCCCTCACCCAATGCGTACAGCCGCCCCTGACGTTCATAAAAGCCTCCGGCGAATTGATTTTCATAATGTTGTATCGGTAATCAAGCTTATTTTCCATCATTATCCCCATTTTCTGACAGCCTGCCCTACCAGACAATCAGACATCCTGCATAAAATATTTATAGATTATCCTCTTTTTTTCATATGCCTGCATTGCGGCTGTCATGAATCTCACACATAGATTCGCAAAACCGCATCTTTTACAGGCCTCCAATTTCCAGTGCCCTGATTAAATGCATTGTACTACAGCTTTATTTCATTTGCAATTTACATATTGATGTGCTAAACTTTATGGGCATGCCTATTTTTTAAAACACACATTATGTAATTGCAGAACCAGCTATATGAAAACAGCTGTTGTATGATTTTACCGATAGAACTTTTCAATGTAAAATTCTTTTGGCAGTCACCTGATACCTAAGCATATAAAAAAGAAGAGGGGGAGTACATTTTGAAAAATGATATCATATATTATAGCGTAGGTGCGTTGCTTTACTGTCCGGCAAACAAGAAGGATATTGCCGATTCCATAATTTCAGAAAAATTCGGCACAAAGTTCTCTTTAGCTCTATGCCTTGAAGATACCATAAATGATAATTTCGTAGAGGAAGCTGAGATAATTCTGATAAGTTCCCTTAAGCAGATTCACAACAATACCCAGGAGAAATCTTTTTATCTTCCGAAAATTTTTATCCGCGTGAGAAATCATGAACAGATTACACGGCTTACCGGGCTTCTTGGCAAGGCAGCCGATATTGTCACGGGATTTATAATTCCTAAGTTTTCAACCGACAATGCAGATGACTATATCAATGCCGTGATAAAGGCCAATGAAATTGCGGACAAACCTATGTATATGATGCCGATATATGAGAATTCATGCATTATCAATCCTAAAAACCGTACTGATATACTCTGCCGGCTTAAGGATTCTCTCTCTAAGGTTGAAGACCGTGTTCTCAACATCCGTGTCGGCGGCAATGATTTATGCAATGCATTCGGCTTCAGACGGCATAATGATGAGTCCATACATAAAATCAGACCTGTCTCCAATATATTTGCTGACATTATCACTGTATATGGAATGGATTATGTAGTTTCGGGACCCGTGTGGGAATATTACAGCGGAGACGGCTGGGATACAGGTTTAAGACAGGAAATCAGAGATGACAGATTATGCGGCTTTACAGGAAAGACTGTAATCCACCCTAACCAGATTGCCATAGTCAATGACGAATACAAGGTATCCGTAAAAGATTATGATGATGCAAAAGCAATACTAGGGTGGGATAAAAGTCTCAATTCGCTTGTTCTTGGAAGCCGGAGCGGGGAGCGGATGAACGAATATAAGACCCATGGCAGCTGGGCGGTGCAGACGCTGTTTCTTGCCGAGGCATTCGGAGTAAAATAATCTTTATAATAGAGTTTCTGTGTCAAAACATGCCCATTTACGTTAAGAGTGTATAGCATGTTATATTTATACATATCAGCTCTATTGTACGAAGCAAGTTGTTCTAAGGACTCTGATAAATGCTTTCTATACATACGCCACCGAATCAAAGCATACATCCTTGTATGCATTGATTCTAAAGCAGCATCCATGCTGCTTTTGGCTGGGAATCAATCAGAGTCCTAAGAACAACTAAGCTTCTCCCAAAGTCGTGATATGTATAAATATAACATGCTATACACAATTAAGTTTAAAGCGCATGTTTTGACACGGGAAGCTTATAAAGTAAATTATTTAAATGATTTAACATAGTTATATCAAACAATTAATACAATTTGATGAAAAAATCTTATTCGCCCCCAACAGTATTCTATTATATAAAAAATACCGAGGATTTAAATATATAATCAGGCACAGCCATTATTTAGAGCTATGCACTTTAAAGGCTCTGCAAGCTTTCTATTACCTACCATATGCTCTTTAGCAGTTATTTCAAATAATCGCAGACAATGTCACCTGATAATCTGCGGTATCTCAATATAGGACACCACTCTGTCCGTCCGGTTAATTTTCCATTCCACATCCGTTCCGAGCAGCTTATTGAGAGCTATAGCCGGGATATTTATGTCAGCGCCGAGACATGTCATCTGCAAGCCTCCTGACATTCTGGTATTAATCTCAAGAAGATATGGTATATTGTCCTTGAACTTGAACTGTATGTTACATGGGTATTCAAGCTTAACCTTTTCCATGATATTTTTTGCAGCATCAAGGATTTCTTTATCATACATGATTCTCTCATGGCGTGCATTTCCTTTATAACGCGGAACTGCAATAAGACCTCCTGCCGTATTCAGGCAATCCACACTTATCTCCTCTCCCGGAAGATACGGCATCACCATAAGGTCATCAAATCTGCCCGCCTCGGCTAATGCCGCAGTGTAATCATCATATGATACTTCGGCACCGGGATACACTCTTAATCTCTTCACTCTGTCAACATGGTCAATTATTCTGCGGTAGCTCATAGCACCTTCATCTTTGACAAATTTCACGCAGACCTGTTCATACTTTTCATGAAGGTGCTCATATGCTTCCTTAAATTCATCAGCCGTGTTGACCATTGCATAGTCAGGGATATGTACTCCCTGACAGTCTCTTAAAAAATCATAGGCGGCGGCTTTGTCATTTAAAATCTTCATTACCTCGTAGTCGTCCACCATCACCTTGACTCCGATTTTTCTGAAGCGGTCAATCTCCCTGCTTATATCCACCATCTTTCTTCGCGGGATAAATACATCCACCTTATGCTCCCTGCAAAAATCAAGGCAGTATTCAATGTATTCCTCTCCGTCAGCTAATGAGTCCTGATACCACTCATCGCATACCTTGTGAATAACAGAATCAATCTGTTTATTGCTCGCAATCACATAAACCTCATGATTCGAATCCTTTTTCAGCAATTCTATCAAACCATACGATGTACTAAACCAATGATTAAACCATACTCTAAGCATTATCCATTCTCCTATGCATCTGCAAGTTTCTTTATAATTCCACAGCACTTATAATGGTTAAGAGTGCAATATTCTACCGGAACATTCTTCTCATCAGCAAGCCTTATAAGGTGCTCAAGCTGCGGATTGTCTTTATACCTCTCATCGATGAGTATTTTCCATGGAACTCTTCTAAGCAGTACTCTTGTAGCTTCACCTATTCCCGGCTTTATCAAATTAATATCATCTATGCCATATTTTTCGGCAAGCTCCTTGACCTCATCGATTCCGCAGCCTTCAAGCCTGAAATTATCCTCTTTTGGATTTTTATTAAAATATTTCTCAATCTCTTCAATGAACTGGTATGAAAGGTCTTTTTCACTTAGTTCTCCATAGTAGACTGCACCGTGAAAGTCATCCTTCCCTATAATATCATCTCTTAGAAATGTTCTGCTTATCAGTCCCGACACAGTACTGTTAAGGCATGAACTTGGAATAAGAATATCCTCATGAGTTCCGCAAAGCTGTGTCACGTTCGCCGGATCAGCCACCACCGCTATATCGGAGGAAACGCCCTCATACGCCTGCAAGTCCTTTTTCAGCTCATTTAATATTGCGCCTTTTCCTATCCAGCCATCCACAAAGAGAAGCTGTGAAGCCTTATATCTCTCAAGCAGATACCTCATCGCATTGTCATCTATGCCTTTTCCTCTTATTATCGATATTGAGTAGTGCATGATATCATATCCGTATTTGTATTTAATGTATCTTTTTAACAGAATACCTATAGGGATGCCGGCTCTTGCAAGCGAGACAAGTACAACATCCCTTCCACGCCTGCTTATAACTTTATCAGCCAGACTGCCTATAGCGTTGGCAACCACTCCGGCATAATTTTTCAATGCTTCTTCATAGACCTGCATATATTTTTCTGTCGGTACATATTCTATCGGCAGCATCTCGCAATAATGCTTTCCTGCCTGAATAAGCCTTTCTCTTTCCTCTGTGGATTGAGGCTTGACCATGCCTGTTATGTCTTTTAAGAGAAGAATTACATCTTCCTCAGAATAAGAGCTTCTCAAATCAGCACCACCTTATCAATGTTATATTTTTATTTTTCTTCGAAAGCGCATTTACAAGCGTTCTTACTCCTTCTGTCCCAGCCTTGGGAGCATCGGTAACTATAAATACATAATCATATTCTCCGATATCATATATGAATGTCTTTCTCTCACTATCATACAGGCTCCTTAACTCATACCGCTCATGCAGAGGATAATTATTCTCTTTACTCACTGCAATAGGGCTTCTTGTCGTCGAATGGCAAAGCACAGTATTGCCTGAATTTTCAAGCATCGAGCCGACATACAGCGCAGGAAACATAGTCTCCTCTGTTCCGGCTACCAGAATTGTGCTGTCTTTGATATCCCCGATATTTTTATGTATCTTCGCCCATAGCTCCTTACAGGCATTCAGATAATCCGCTGAATCTACAAGCCTTCTTGAATTTTCTGCACCGCAGGCTTCCATGTATGTATAACATCCGGTTCCATCCTCCGATAAGTCAACATCATAATATATGCCATCCGCATTATAACCTGCTGCCTTTTCTTCATATCCGCTATGTTCTGTCTTAACCAGATAATATAGCGGAATACCCTTTTTGCTGTACAGGCTCAGGCTCTCTTCATTCATTCCGTTTAAAAGCGATGCAACAGAATATTTAAATGCACCCGGATATTTCTTTTCAAGAATTGTTATAATATTCAGAATTGTTTTACCTGTTGTAACTTCATCTTCAATAAAGATAATTCTGTCAATTTTGTCAGCAGCCGCATCAATGTCATCCTTTACAAGCTTCTGCTCTGTGGCATGGCTGTGCTCCTCCGAAAAAAAAAGATATTCTACATCCGGAATCGTCTCGCGGGTGGTCTGGATATACTTGGCATTCGCACAAATCGCAGCCTGTGCGCCTATGGCTGTCGCAGTCTCTGCAAATCCCACCAAAAGCAGCCTCTCGTCCCTGTAATCATAAGTAAATGTATCGGCAAGAGCCGAAAAAAGCTTCAATGCTCTTGACGGCGACACCGGAATATGTTTTCCCTGCAATGGATCCACTACCAGATATCCCCTCTTGGGATTATTTTCCCGCTTAGCTATTCTCACTAAATCACTTTCTTTATACTCCACTTGGCTTACCTCTTTTTTCATAGTATTTCACTTTGGTATTTCAACGAATTTCCTATTATGATTCGGGTGTCAAAACATGCCTTATGAACTTAACCGTGTATAACAAGTTATA
>UQYF01000030.1 GCA_900545175.1 uncultured Eubacteriales bacterium | reverse complement strand
ATAGCAAAAGTGCACAACGTCTGATACTAATATACAGAGTTTCGCAATTACCTATTAAGTGTGAATAAAGAGAAAGGAGATGTGAAGATTGGATCAGTATAAAGTTACAGGCATGAGCTGTGCGGCATGTCAGGCGAGAGTGGAGAAAGCAGTGAACAAGGTGCCGGGAGTTACATCGTGTTCGGTTAGTCTGCTCACCAATTCAATGGGTGTTGAGGGGACGGCATCGAGTGCGGATATTATAAAGGCTGTGAAGGCGGCAGGTTATGGAGCTTCGCTTAAGAAGGATAAGGGCGGTTCATCGCAGACGGCTGCGAATGCGGCGGATGAGGAACTTTTAAAGGATAAGGAAACACCGGTTATGGTTAAGAGACTGGTTGCTTCGGTAGTGCTCCTGCTTCCGCTTATGTATATATCGATGGGGCATATGATGTGGAACTGGAAGCTTCCTCCTTTTATGGAAGGGAATCATATTGCGATGGGACTTACGCAGCTTCTTCTTACTACTATGATTATGGTCATCAACCAGAGATTTTTTATAAGCGGTTTTAAGAGCCTTGCACATGGTGCACCGAATATGGATACGCTTGTTGCGTTAGGCTCTGCGGCTTCGTATGTGTACAGCGTCTATGCGCTCTATGCCATGACAGGAGCACAGCTTAGAGGCGATGCCGAGTCGGTCATGCAGTATATGCATGAATTTTACTTTGAGTCAGCGGCGATGATACTCACGCTTATCACGGTGGGTAAGCTTTTAGAGGCGATATCAAAAGGAAGGACAACAGATGCATTAAAGGGGCTTATGAAGCTTGCACCTAAGACAGCTGTTGTAAAAAGAGATGGTGAAGAGATAACTGTCACGATAGAGCAGGTTCACAAGGGAGACTATTTTGTTGTCCGTCCGGGTGAGAGCATTCCGGTTGACGGAGTTATCGTAGAGGGTACTACAGCGGTCAATGAGGCTGCTCTTACAGGGGAAAGCCTTCCTGTCGACAAGGCAGAAGGGGATAAAGTATCGGCGGCAACCGTAAACCAGCTCGGACACATCGTCTGTGAGGCTACAAGAGTCGGAGAGGACACCACGCTGTCACAGATAATAAAGATGGTGAGTGATGCGGCGGCGACAAAGGCACCTATTGCAAAGGTCGCTGACAGAGTATCGGGCGTATTTGTTCCGGTTGTAATAGGAATTGCTGTTGTTACATTTATAGTATGGATGCTCATGGGTCATGCTTTTGGCTATGCGCTTGCGAGAGCTATATCAGTGCTTGTCATAAGCTGTCCATGTGCGCTTGGACTTGCCACTCCGGTTGCAATCATGGTTGGAAACGGTGTCGGAGCAAAGCATGGTATCATGTTTAAGACCGCCGTTTCACTTGAGGAGACAGGAAAAGCTAAAGTTGTAGTTTTAGATAAGACAGGAACCATCACAAATGGAACTCCGGTAATAACGGATGTATATCCAGCTGAAGGAGTGGGAAGAGAAGAGCTTCTTATGAAGGCTTATGCACTTGAGAGCAAGAGTGAGCATCCGTTGGCAAGAGCTGTACTTGCAGGAGTCGAAAGCGATGAAGTTCTTCTTGGCAAGGCAAAGGAGCTTGGCGGCATCGACGATTTCAGTGCGGTTCCGGGAAACGGACTTGCCGGAACTCTTAGCAGACGCAGGCTGTATGGCGGAAATGCCGGATTTATAGAGTCAGAGCTTAAAAATACAGCGGACAAGGCGGCAAAGAACGCTTTGGGAGAGCTGATTGCAAAGGCAGATGACTTCTCCTCAAAAGGAAAGACGGCACTGTTTTTTGCTGAGGAAGACAGAGTGCTTGGAATAATAGCAGTTGCCGATGTGATAAAGACAGACAGCCCGGATGCCATAAGACGGCTTAAAGATATGGGCATACATGTTGTCATGCTGACAGGCGATAATGAAAAGACAGCCAAGGCAATAGGCGCACAGGCGGGTGTTGATGAGGTCGTGGCAGGTGTACTTCCTGATGGAAAAGCGGCTGAGGTTGAGAGGTTAAAGGCACGCGGCAAGGTTATAATGGTGGGTGACGGAATAAATGACGCTCCGGCACTTACATCGGCTGATATAGGTCTTGCCATAGGCGCAGGAACGGATATTGCGATAGATGCAGCTGACGTTGTACTTATGAAGAGCAGGCTCTCAGATGTCGTGACATCAATCCGCTTGAGCCGCGCAACACTTCGCAATATACATGAGAATCTGTTCTGGGCATTTATCTATAATATTATAGGTATACCGCTCGCAGCCGGCGTATGGATACCTGTTTTCGGATGGACATTAAATCCTATGTTCGGAGCGGCAGCGATGAGCTTGTCAAGCTTCTGTGTTGTGACGAACGCACTGCGCTTGAATTTGTTTAAGAATTAAATATTTTCGGAATCATCTAAATTACGGAGACTGATATGTTATGCATGTATATTTTCGGCGGCTTTAACGGTCTGTAAGGTGGTTTTGGTGATTAAGCATGGTATCAAGTATAAATAAACTGATGGATATATAAGAAATATGCAGCTATTTTATAGCTTTAAATTTATAGGATACCGGAGACAAACCCATAAATTTTACGCAGATCTGCAGAAGAATTTATGATTTTTGAACCTGCTGAAAATACGAATGAGCAGCCGCTTTTTCCAAAAATAAACGTAATATGGATTTTTGAGAATTGCGGGAGCGCAAAGCGTGGAGCAGTACGGTATCACAGCTTTATAAATGCATATTAATAAAAAAGAAAGAGGTATAGGAATATGGAAAAGATTACAGTTGGTGTTGATGGAATGATGTGTGGTCACTGTGAGGCACATGTAAACGATGCGGTAAGAAATGCATTCAAGGTTAAGAAGGTATCATCCTCGCATGCTAAGAAGGAAACAGTTATAATCGCAGATGAGGGAATTACGGATGAGCAGATTAAGTCAACTATTGATGCAACAGGTTATACTGTAACAGGAATAAGCAGAGAGCCTTATGTAAAGAAAGGTCTGTTCGGATTCTAAAGAATGTAACTAAAAAGGTCAGGTACATGTGTTGTGAAAGTGACACATGTACCTGACCTTTTTGCCTGTAAAGCGTATTATTTGATACTTTTTTCGTTGATTAATGTGAGAACAATTACGATAATAACCAATAACACAAGCAGTATCACAGCGACAGTATCGCCGATTTTTTCGGATATAATACAAATCGGAATGAGCAGTATGCCGGCTATAAGACGGATGAGTCCATTGCGTCTTCTATATCGGACAACATAGGAATAGCTCTTGTATGTTCCCGGTGTTCTGCCGTATCCGAGCAGGTTTGCGATGCCGAGAACAATTAACATCACTCCGATGATATACAGGTCGCTTATCGAGTTATAAGAATGACCGTACATTATCTGCTCCAGCGTCCGCTCGCACCACATGGAAGCACAAGACCGTTACCTGATACGGGAAGTCCGAGTTCTCCGGATTCAACACTTCCTCCATGCTTTGGAATGATAGCGGTAGATATCATGTAAGTGAGGACTGATGGTGCAAGACCTGTTGTATATGAGTTGATGAGGAAGAACAACGGATCATCGCTTAAGAGCTGCTCTGTCTGCTGTATGAATGGATATATTGAATCTTCAATCTTCCAGATTTCACCCTTAGGGCCTCTTCCGTATGAAGGTGGGTCCATTATTATTCCATCGTACTTATTGCCGCGCCTTATTTCGCGCTCAACGAATTTGCCGCAGTCATCCACAAGCCAGCGGATAGGTGCGTCACCCAGTCCTGAGGAGACTGCATTCTCCTTTGCCCAGTTGACCATTCCTTTGGCAGCGTCGACATGTGTAACCTTTGCACCGGCTGATGCTGCAGCGAGAGTTGCTCCGCCTGTGTAGGCAAAAAGGTTGAGAACTTTGATTTCACGTCCTGATTCAACAGCATCCTTTATTTTCTTTCCGAACCAGTCCCAGTTAGAAGCCTGCTCAGGGAAAAGTCCTGTATGCTTGAATGAAAAAGGCTTGAGGTTAAAAGTCAGCTTGCCGCCAACACCATCATAGTCTATTGACCACTGTTCAGGCAGATCAAAAAATTCCCATTCACCACCGCCTTTGCTGCTTCTGTGGTAGTGACCGTTCATATTCTTCCAGCCTCTTGCCTTTTTAGGTGTGTTCCATATTACCTGGGGGTCCGGACGTACCAGTGTATAATCACCCCAGCGCTCAAGCTTCTCTCCGGATGATGTGTCCATGACTTCGTAATCCTTCCATCTATCTGCAATCCACATATTTTAATCCTTTCATATTTAACTGCTAAATGAATATCCATTACTTAAAATGGAAAAGCTCTTTTTATTATATACTAAGAATGAAATACTGGCAAGATATTCGTTGGGACAGCATATGTATGGCAGAAATCAAAATTTAGTACGTATAGCGTTCGTGTACAGGGCTTTGATATTATCCGGTAAACTTTTATATGAGCACTGTGAGGGTAAAAAAGCGATACTTGCACAGGATTTCCTGCATCTAAGAATGTTCGGATGTTTTGACAGCATTTATATAGGAAGATTCTAATAAAATTATGCCGAATAAGGTTGCAATTTCTTTTGATTTATGCTATGATACACATGGCACAGTTGTAAGAATAATGTCCGATATAGCCAAGCCACAAAAATAATTTAAATTTTTTGAAAAAAGTACTTGCATTTTCCTGAGAGATATAGTAATATATCACTTGCTGTGACATTGATAGCGTAGAAACGTGAGGTTGCTGCATTGATTGCAGGTGTTCCGTGGAGCGAATGTCAAGTTAGGAAACTGGCGACAAGTCACTGTACAAGTTAAGAATCTGTCGAAGAACATTCTTTGGGACAGAGAGAAACGCGAAGAAACTTACTGCACGAAAAGTATGCACATTTGTGTGTAAATGAGCAGAGGATACGCGCGGGCATGTGTACAGTCACCACTTGTCGTACTGATTTATAGTGCGAAAAGGAGGCGGCTTTTTTTATGGCAAGTCAAGTAATGAGAATCACATTAAAGGCTTATGATCATCAGTTAGTTGATCAGTCAGCTAAGAAGATTATCGAGAGTGCTAAGAAGACAGGATCTCAGGTGAGCGGACCTGTACCTCTTCCTACTAAGAAGGAAGTAGTTACAATCCTCAGAGCTGTTCACAAGTATAAGGATTCCAGAGAGCAGTTCGAGCAGAGAACTCATAAGAGACTCATCGATATCATTACTCCATCACAGAAGACTGTTGATGCATTATCTCGCTTAGAGATGCCAGCAGGTGTGTACATTGACATTAAGATGAAATAATTGAATGTCAATAATTATTAATTAAGAAGTCCTGAAGGGTTTAATATAGAAGCAACACATTTTACCGAATTTGTTCCACTTATATTGACTGTTCTAGGATGACCCCGGAACATTGGGGTCCGCTGTAGATTAAACAGGAGGTAAAACAATGAAGAAGGCTATTTTAGCAACAAAGGTTGGAATGACACAGATTTTCAACGAAGACGGAGTTCTCACTCCGGTAACTGTTCTTCAGGCTGGTCCTTGTGTAGTAACACAGGTTAAGACAGTTGAGAACGACGGTTACGCAGCAGTACAGGTTGGTTTTGTTGATGCTAAGGAAAAGGTTGTAGCAAAAGACAAGAGCGGCAAGAAAGAAATCAGAAACAGACATGGTGTTAACAAGGCTTTAAAGGGTCACTTTGAGAAGGCTGGTGTTACAAGCAAGAAGTATGTTAAGGAGTTCCGTTTTGAGAACGCTGCTGATTATTCTGTAAAGGATGAGATTAAGGCAGACATCTTCGCAGCTGGTGACAAGGTTGACGCAACAGCAATTTCCAAGGGAAAGGGCTTCCAGGGCGCAATCAAGAGATTAGGCCAGTCCAGAGGACCTATGGCACACGGCTCTAAGTTCCACAGACATCAGGGTTCTAACGGCTCCGCAACTACTCCGGGTAGAGTATTTAAGGGCAAGGGAATGCCAGGTCATATGGGAAATAAGAAGATCACGATTCAGAACCTTGAGGTTGTTAAGGTTGATGTTGATAACAACTTAATCTTAGTTAAGGGTGCTGTACCGGGACCAAAGAAGTCTCTTGTAACAATCAAAGAGACAGTAAAATTTGAGAAGTAGTGCTGTTAAGGAAGGAGGAACACACAGATGGCAAACGTATCTGTTTATAATATTGAAGGCAAAGAAGTTGGCACAATAGAGCTTAACGATGCTGTATTCGGTGTAGAAGTTAATGAGCACTTAGTACACATGGCAGTTGTGAGCCAGCTTGCAAATAACCGTCAGGGAACACAGAGTGCTAAGACTCGTGCAGAGGTTCGTGGCGGCGGAAGAAAGCCATGGAAGCAGAAGGGAACAGGTCATGCAAGACAGGGTTCCATCAGAGCTCCACAGTGGAAGGGCGGCGGCGTTGTATTCGCTCCGAAGCCAAGAGATTACTCTTTCAAGATGAACAAGAAAGAGAAGAGAGCAGCTTTATTATCAGCTCTTACATCAAGAGTAGAGGATAAGAAGTTCATCGTAGTTGAGGGTCTTACTTTCAACGAGATAAAGACAAAGAATATGGTAAATGTTCTTAACAACTTAAAGGTTGCTAAGGCATTAGTAGTAACAGCAAATGACGACAAGAATGTAATTCTTTCCGCAAGAAACATTCAGGGCGTTAAGACAGCAACAGCTGACACAATCAACGTATATGACATACTTAAGTATGACACAATGGTTGTTTCTAAGGAAGCTGTTGGAACAATTCAGGAGGTGTATGCATAATGGCAAGCTTAATGTATTATGATGTAATTTTAAAGCCGGTTGTTACTGAGAAGAGCATGGCTGACATGGCTGCAAAGAAGTATACATTCCTTGTTCATCCTGAAGCTAACAAGACTCAGATTAAGGAAGCTGTTGAGAAGATGTTCGCAGGCACTAAGGTTGCAGGCGTTAACACAATGAACCTCGATGGCAAGACCCGCAGAAGAGGAATGACATACGGCAAGACAGCAAAGAAGAAGAAGGCAATCGTTCAGCTTACAGCTGACAGCGCAGATATCGAGATTTTCGCTGGTCTTTAATTCATAGAGATGCGTAAGCATCCGGACAGGACGGACAGTTTTTGATGACATGGAAGTCCTAAGACACCAAATATAGGCTCCGACCGGGCCTGATAACATGTGACAGATAGTCGAAAGGAGAGAATATAATGGGAATCAAATCATATAACCCATATACACCTTCTAGAAGAAACATGACTGGTTCTGATTTCTCTGAGATCACAAAGAGCACTCCTGAGAAGTCATTATTAGTTTCATTTCAGAAGAACGCTGGTCGTAATAACCAGGGTAAGATTACTGTAAGACACCGCGGCGGTGGAAACAGAAAGAAATATAGAGTAATAGATTTTAAGAGAAATAAGGATGGTATCCCAGCTAAGGTTCTTGGCATTGAGTACGATCCAAACAGAACAGCTAATATCGCACTTATCGCTTACGCTGATGGTGAGAAGGCATATATCCTTGCTCCGGCTGGTTTAACAGACGGCATGACAGTTATGAACGGTGCAGGCGCAGAAGTTAGAGTAGGTAACTGCTTACCACTTTCTGAGATTCCTGTAGGTACTGAAGTACACAACATCGAGTTATATCCTGGCAAGGGTGGACAGCTCGTTCGTGCAGCCGGTAACTCAGCACAGCTCATGGCTAAGGAAGGCAAGTATGCAACACTCAGACTTCCATCAGGCGAAATGAGAATGGTTCCAATCATCTGCCGTGCTACAATCGGTACACTTGGCAATGGTGACCACAGCCTCATCAACTTAGGTAAGGCTGGACGTAAGAGACATATGGGTATCCGCCCAACTGTTCGTGGTTCCGTAATGAACCCTAATGACCATCCACACGGTGGTGGTGAAGGTAAGACTGGTATTGGTCGTCCAGGTCCTGTAACACCATGGGGCAAGCCAGCACTCGGTCTCAAGACAAGAAAGAACAACAAGCAGTCTAACAAGCTTATCGTAAGAAGAAGAGACGGTAAGAACTTTAAATAATAGGAGGTAATGAACCAATGGCTCGTTCACTTAAAAAAGGACCATTTGCAGACGAGAGCTTACTTAAGAAAGTAGCTGCTATGAACGAATCCGGACAGAAGTCAGTTATAAAGACTTGGTCACGCCGTTCTACAATTTTCCCTCAGATGGTTGGACATACAATCGCAGTTCATGATGGCAGAAAGCATGTTCCTGTATATGTTACAGAGGATATGGTAGGACACAAGCTTGGCGAATTCGTTGCCACAAGAACTTTTAGAGGACATGGAAAAGACGAGAAGAAGACAAAGTCTCGCTAATTCGTACAATTTGAAAGGAGGTTTAATCCATGGCAAAGGGACATAGATCCAAAATTAAGAGAGAGAGAAATGCCGTTAAGGATACAAGACCATCAGCTAAGTTATCTTACGCAAGAGTTTCTGTACAGAAGGCATGTTTTGTATTAGATGCTATCAGAGGTAAGGACGTTACAACAGCTCTTGCTATCGTAACTTACAACCCAAGATACGCTTCCACACTTATAGAGAAGTTATTAAAGTCAGCTATTGCCAATGCTGAGAACAACAATGGTATGAAGGCTGAGAACCTTTATGTTGAGGAGTGCTACGCAGGCAGCGCACCAATCATGAAGAGAGTTAAACCTAGAGCACAGGGTAGAGCTTACAGAATCGAGAAGAGAATGAGCAATATCACTATCGTGCTCAATGAGAGATAAGGAGGACATTATGGGACAGAAAGTTAATCCTCATGGCATAAGAGTCGGCGTTATTAAAGACTGGGATTCCAAGTGGTATGCAGAGTCTGATTTCGCTGATAATCTTGTAGAAGATTACAACATCAGAAAGTTTCTTAAGAAGAAGTTATACAGTGCCGGAATCGCAAAGATTGAGATAGAGAGAGCTTCCGACAAGGTTAAGGTTATCATCCACACAGCTAAGCCGGGCGTTGTTATCGGTAAGGGCGGTGCTGATGTTGACGCACTCAGAGTTGAGACTCAGAAGCTTACAAATAAGAAGTTATCATTAGATATCAAGGAAATCAAGAGACCGGACAGAGATGCTCAGCTTGTAGCAGAGAATATCGCACTCCAGCTTGAGAACCGTGTATCATTCAGAAGAGCAATGAAGTCTGTAATGTCCAGAACAATGAAGTCTGGCGTTAAGGGTATCAAGACAATGTGTGCAGGACGTCTTGGTGGAGCTGATATGGCTCGTTCAGAATTCTATACAGAAGGCACAATTCCTCTTCAGACATTACGTGCAGATATCGATTATGGTTTTGCTGAGGCAGACACCACATACGGTAAGATCGGCGTTAAGGTTTGGATCTACAAGGGTGATGTGCTTCCAACAAAGGCAGTTAAGGAAGGGAGCGAAGCATAATGTTATTACCTAAGAGAGTTAAACATCGTAAGCAGTTCCGTGGTTCTATGGCAGGTAAGGCTACTCGTGGAAATAAGATTCTCCAGGGTGAGTACGGTATCGTAGCAATGGAGCCGGCATGGATCAGTTCAAGACAGATTGAAGCAGCCCGTATCGCCATGACACGTTACATCAAGCGTGGTGGTAAGGTATGGATTAATATATTCCCTGATCATCCATTTACTCAGAAGCCTCTTGGAGTTCGTATGGGTAAAGGAAAAGGTAATGTAGAGTATTGGGTAGCAGTAGTTAAACCAGGACGTGTAATGTTCGAGATCTCCGGTGTATCCGAAGAGGTTGCAAGAGAAGCATTACGTCTTGCAATGCACAAGCTTCCGTTAAAGTGTAAGGTAGCATCACGTGCGGATTTAGAAGGCGGTGACAACAGTGAAAATTAATAAGTATGTAGAAGATTTAAGAGCAAAATCAGCTACAGAATTAAATGAAGAATTAGTAGCTGCTAAGAAAGAACTTTTCAATTTAAGATTCCAGAACGCAACTAATCAGTTAGATAACACAAGCAGAATCAAGGATGTTAGAAAGAATATCGCAAGAATTCAGACTATCATTGCTGAAAAAGTTAATGCTGCTGAGTAATCCTAGAAGGGAGGAACTGTTGTGGAAGAAAGAAATTTAAGAAAGACACGTACCGGTAAGGTCGTAAGCAATAAGATGGACAAGACAATCGTTGTAGCAGTTGAGGACCACGTAAAGCATCCTCTTTACAACAAGATTGTGAAGAAGACATATAAGTTAAAGGCTCATGATGAGAACAATGAGTGCCAGATCGGCGATATTGTAAAGGTTATGGAGACAAGACCTTTATCTAAGGAGAAGAGATGGAGATTTGTTGAGCTTATCAGCAGACCGGAATAATATATCGTTTATAATCAAATAAGGAGGATTAACCTGATGATTCAGCAAGAGACAAGACTTAAGGTTGCTGATAACACCGGTGCTAAGGAATTACTTTGCATCAGAGTTATGGGTGGATCAACAAGAAGATATGCAAATATCGGTGATGTAATCGTTGCCAGCGTTAAAGATGCAACACCAGGCGGCGTTGTTAAAAAGGGTGACGTTGTTAAGGCCGTAGTTGTTCGTTCTGTTAAGGGCGCACGTCGTAAGGACGGCTCATATATTAAATTCGATGAGAATGCTGCTGTTATTATTAAAGATGATAAGACACCAAAGGGTACACGTATCTTTGGACCAGTAGCTAGAGAGCTAAGAGAGAAGCAGTTCATGAAGATCGTCTCATTAGCACCAGAAGTATTATAGGGAGGTGTCTAAGATGTCAGCAATGAAGATTAAGAAGGGTGATACCGTTCAGGTAATCACCGGTACAGATAAGGGCAAAGAGGGAAAGGTTGTTTCCGTTGATGCTAAGAATAATAAGGTAGTTGTTGAGGGTATCAACATGGTATCCAAGCACACAAAGCCTAACGCACAGAACCAGAATGGCGGCATTATCCGTATGGAAGCTCCAATCAATGTTTCTAACGTTATGTATGTTCACAAGGGAAAGGCTACTAAGATTGGCTACAAGCTTGAGAACGGCAAGAAGTCCCGTGTGGCAAAATCAACCGGAGAGGTTATTGATTAATTTGAGAAAGGAGGTCTGTGACGGTGAGTAGATTACATGACTTATATACAAGTGAAATCGTTGATGCAATGGTAAAGAAGTTCGGTTACAAGAACATTATGGAAGTACCAAAGCTCGATAAAATCGTTATAAATATGGGTGTCGGCGAGGCTAAGGATAACTCAAAGATTCTTGATGTTGCAGTTAAGGAGCTTGAGACAATCGCTGGACAGAAGGCAGTTCTTACAAGAGCTAAGAACTCAGTTGCAAACTTCAAGATTAGAGAAGGTATGCCTATCGGATGTAAGGTTACACTTCGTGGTGAGAGAATGTATGAGTTCTTAGACAGATTAGTAAATCTTGCATTACCACGTGTACGTGACTTCAGAGGCGTTAGCGCAGATTCCTTTGATGGCAGAGGTAACTATGCTCTTGGTATCAAGGAGCAGATTATCTTCCCTGAGATCGAGTACGACAAGATCGACAAGGTTAGAGGTATGGATGTTATCGTTGTAACTACAGCTAAGACAGATGAAGAAGCTCGCGAATTATTAAGACTCTTCAACATGCCATTCAAGAAATAATTTAGGAGGGAAATTCAATGGCTAAGACTTCTATGAAGATTAAGCAGTCACGCAAGCAGAAGTTCTCTACAAGAGAATACACACGTTGTAAGATCTGTGGACGTCCACACGCATACTTAAGAAAGTATGGAATCTGCAGAATTTGCTTCCGTGAGTTAGCATACAAGGGACAGATCCCTGGCGTTAAGAAAGCAAGCTGGTAAGCCGCTTTCGTTATATTAAATAGGAGGATAATCAAATGACAGATCCAATTGCAGATATGCTTACAAGAATTCGTAATGCGAATACATCAAAGCATGACACAGTTGATGTGCCGGCTTCTAAGATGAAGTTAGCTATCGCTGATATCCTTGTAAAAGAGGGATATGTTGCTAAGTATGACCTCGTTGAGGATGGTACTGCTGCTAAGAATATTCGTATTACATTAAAATATGGTAAAGATAAGAACGAGAAGATTATTTCCGGTCTTAAGAGAATTTCTAAGCCAGGTCTTCGTGTATACGCAGGCAAGGATGAGCTTCCAAGAGTACTTGGTGGTTTAGGAATCGCTATTATCTCTACAAATCAGGGTGTTATGACTGACAAGGAAGCTAGAAAGCTTAATGTTGGTGGCGAAGTACTCGCTTTTGTTTGGTAATATTTTATGTCGTTATACGGCTGAGGATGAATTAGTGTACGGCAATGTAAAATTATTGCCGTATGCATCACATAATTTATTTGCCCCGAAATGGGCTTGTGCTATGCAAGTATTGTAATATTTGCATTGAGGATAAACTCAATAATTTAAGGAGGTGCAGGCATGTCACGTATCGGAAGAATGCCTATCGCTATCCCTGCTGGCGTTACAGTTGAGGTAGCAGAAAATAATAAAGTGACTGTTAAAGGACCAAAGGGAACTCTTGAGAGAGTATTACCTGCGGAGATGGAAATCAAGGTTGAGGGAGCTGAGGTTGTAGTTTCCAGACCTAACGATTTAAAGAAGATGAAGTCATTACATGGCTTAACAAGAACACTCATCGCTAACATGGTAACAGGTGTTACTAACGGTTATGAGAAGGTGCTTGAAATCAACGGTGTTGGTTACAAGGCACAGAAGAATGGAAAGACTTTAGTATTATCATTGGGATATTCACATCCTGTTGAGATGGTTGATCCAGAAGGTCTTGAGTCTGTTGTTGATACAGCAACAAACAAGATTACTGTTAAGGGTATAGATAAAGAAAAAGTTGGCCAGTACGCTGCTGAAATCAGAGCTAAGAGAAGCCCAGAACCATACAAGGGCAAGGGTATTAAGTACGCTGATGAGGTTATCAGACGTAAGGTTGGTAAGACTGGTAAGAAATAATTAAAGGAGTGAGACAAAGATGGTTAGTAAAGAATCAAGAGCAGAGATTCGTCAGAATAAGCACAGAAGACTTCGTAACCGTTTTAACGGAACAGCAGAAAGACCACGTTTAGCTGTATTCAGAAGTAATGATCATATGTACGCTCAGATTATTGATGATACAGTTGGAAATACTCTTGTAGCAGCTTCTACAGTAGAGAAGGCAGTTAAGGCAGAGCTTGAGCACACGAATGATGTTGCAGCAGCAAGCTACCTTGGCACTGTTATCGCTAAGAGAGCTATCGAGAAGGGAATCACAACTGTAGTATTCGACAGAGGCGGTTTCATATATCAGGGAAAAATTAAGGCATTAGCAGAGGCAGCTAGAGAAGCTGGCCTTGAGTTCTAGGCGGAAGGAGAAACACATGAGACATACAATCGTTGATGCTTCTCAGTTAGAGTTAAATGAGAAAGTAGTAGATATCAAGCGTGTAACTAAGGTTGTAAAGGGTGGACGTAACTTCAGATTTTCAGCTTTAGTTGTTGTAGGTGATGGCCAGGGACATGTTGGTGCCGGTATCGGTAAGTCAATCGAAATTCCTGAGGCAATCCGTAAGGGTAAGGAAGCTGCTATGAAGCAGATGGTTACTGTTCCTATTGATAACAATGACAGTATTCCACATGACTATATCGGAAAGTTCGGAAGTGCATCTGTATTATTAAAGAAGGCTCCGGAAGGTACTGGTGTTATCGCCGGTGGTCCTGCCCGTGTCGTTCTTGAGATGGCTGGTATTAAGAACATCCGTACAAAGTCCCTTGGCTCAAACAATAAGCAGAATGTAGTTCTTGCAACTATTACCGGTTTAAGCCAGTTAAAGACTCCGGAAGAAGTAGCAAGACTTCGCGGTAAGTCCGTTGAAGAGCTCTACAAGTAAGGGAGGATATTAAAATGGCAAATATGTTAAGAGTAGAATTAGTAAAGTCTACAATCGGTGCTGTTCCAAAGCATGTTAAGACTGTAGAGGCACTTGGTCTTAGCAAGATGCACAAGGTTAAGGAGTTACCTGACAACGCAGCTGTCAGAGGAATGCTTAACCAGGTTAGACATTTAGTAAAGGTAGAAGAAATCTAATTATTTTAGATAGGAGGTGCTATGATGAACTTATCAACATTACAGCCGGCTATGGGCTCTAAGACTGATAGCTTCAGAAAAGGCCGTGGTCACGGTTCAGGAAATGGCAAGACAGCCGGTTACGGACACAAGGGTCAGAAGGCTCGTTCAGGAGCTCCAAGACCTGGTTTCGAAGGTGGTCAGATGCCATTATATAGAAGATTACCTAAGAGAGGTTTCACTAACAGAAATACTCTTGAGATCGTTGGCATCAACGTAAGCGCTCTTGAGCGTTTTGAGAACGGTGCTGAGGTAACTGTTGAGACATTAATCGAGACAGGTATCGTAAGAAATCCTAAGGATGGCGTTAAAATCCTTGGAAATGGAGAATTAACTAAGAAGCTCAATGTTAAGGCTAATGCTTTCAGCGAAGGCGCAAAGGCTAAGATTGAGGCACTTGGTGGAACCTGCGAGGTGATCTAATGTTTAAGACATTGGCCAACGCAATGAAGGTCAAAGAGATTCGTATGAGAATTCTCTTTACATTTTTGATGCTTCTCGTAGTACGATTTGGAAGTCTGCTCCCTATACCGGGAGTGGATACTTCCTATTTTAATACACTTATGAGTGGCGATGGTTTTGATTTCTTTAATGCTGTTACGGGTGGTTCGTTCCTTACGATGTCCGTATTTGCACTTAGTATCACACCATATATTACATCTTCCATTATCATGCAGCTTCTCACTATTGCAATTCCAAGACTAGAGGAAATGCAGAAGGAAGGCGAAGATGGAAGAAAGAAGATTGCAGAGTATACACGTTATGTAACTGTAGCTCTTGCTTTAATCGAGAGTATTGCGATGGCAGTCGGATTTGGTGGACGTGGTCTTTTTAACGGCTATGCCTCCATGAGCGGCTTCGAGATGTTTTTAGAGGGACTGGTTATGGTGGTGACACTTACAGCCGGTTCAGCATTCCTTATGTGGCTTGGCGAGAGAATCACAGATAAGGGTGTTGGAAATGGTATTTCCATAATCCTCGTTATTAGTATTATCTCAAGAATCCCGGAGGATTTTGTTACACTCTATCAGCAGTTTATCCAGGGCAAGTCAGTACTCAAGGCAGTTATTGCGATTGTGATTATTGCAGCTGTAATTATCGGAATGGTAGCATTTATCGTATATCTTAATGCCGGTACTAAGAACATTCCTGTTCAGTATTCACAGAAGATAAGTGGTAATACCCGCTCCGGTGGACAGAAGACCGCCATTCCTCTTAAGGTTAATACAGCAGGCGTTATCCCTGTCATTTTTGCACAGTCATTAATGTCTTTCCCTGTAGTTATTGCTTCCTTCTTCAATGTGAATTATGCATCGTTTGGAGGAAAAATTTTAAGAGGTTTATCACAGAGCAATTGGTGTAATCCGAATGCACCGATATATTCAATTGGTTTGGTTGTATATATTGCATTGATTATTTTCTTTGCATATTTTTATACATCAATAACATTTAATCCATATGAAGTTGCACGTAATCTTCAGAAGAGCGGCGCTACTGTGGGTGGTATAACACCGGGTAAGCCGACTGCTGAGTATCTTACAAGAATACTTAATTACATCATCTTCATCGGTGCAGTAGGACTTACAATAATATCTGTTATTCCTATTTTCTTCTCAGGTGTATTTAATGCAGACGTGTCATTTGGTGGAACATCCATCATCATTATCGTAGGCGTTGTACTTGAGACAATAAGACAGATAGAAGCATTGATGGTTGTAAGAAAGCCATCGAGAATCTTCTAAATCAGATTCTTACTCAACCTGATGGCTGGATGTAAGTCGGTACGCCGGCACTGAAGCTGTCAGGTTGATTTGTGTTTAACAGTTTAAGGAGGCAGTTCTAATGAAAATCATTATGTTAGGTGCTCCAGGTGCAGGTAAAGGAACACAGGCTAAGAAGATAGCTGACAAATATAATATTCCGCACATATCTACAGGAGATATCTTCAGAGCCAATATCAAAAATGGCACTGAGCTTGGTAAAAAAGCTAAGGAATATATGGATAAAGGTCTATTAGTTCCTGATGAGCTCACTCTTTCACTTATAATGGATCGTTTCAAGTCAGATGACTGTAAGAACGGATATGTGCTTGATGGATTTCCAAGAACGATTCCTCAGGCAGAGGCTCTTGATGAGGCTCTGACAAATGCAGGCGAGAAGATTGATTATGCAATCAATGTAGAAGTACCTGATGAGAATATCGTAAACAGAATGTCAGGAAGAAGAGCATGTGTAGCATGTGGCTCAACATATCATATAGTATATGCTCCGACAAAGGTTGAGGGTATATGTGACAGATGTGGAAAAGAGCTTATTTTAAGAGATGATGATAAGCCTGAGACAGTTCAGAACAGACTTAATGTATATCATGAGCAGACACAGCCGCTTATAGATTTCTATAAGAACAAGGGAGTGCTTGCCGAGGTTGACGGAACTGTTGATATGGAAGATGTCTTTAAAGCAATTGTTGAGATTTTAGGGTAAGGTGCTAATATGTCAGTTACAATTAAGTCCAGCAGAGAAATAGAATTAATGCGTGAGGCGGGAAGAATACTTGGAAGGGTTCATGAGGATCTTGAGAAGTTTCTAAAGCCGGGAATCAGTACCTATGATGTTGACAGGTACGGATACGAGCAGATAAGACATTATGGCTGTACACCTTCATTTCTTAATTATAACGGATATCCGGCTTCTATATGTGTGTCCGTTAATGAAGAGGTCGTGCATGGTATTCCGTCTAAGACAAGAATCATCAAGGATGGCGATATAGTAAGCCTTGATGCAGGTGTTATTTATAAAGGATATCATTCTGATGCAGCTAGAACGCATGGCGTTGGAAATATAAGCCCTGAGGCGAGACAGCTCATAGATGTAACCAGACAGTCATTTTTTGAGGGCATCAAGTATGCCAAGGATGGAGCACATCTTCATGAGATATCGAATGCGGTTGCTGCTTATGCAGAGAAATTCGGATATGGAGTTGTAAGAGACTTAGTCGGTCATGGAATAGGAACACATCTCCATGAGGAGCCGGAAGTTCCTAATTTCAAACAGAGATTTCGCGGAATGAAGCTTCAGGCCGGTATGACACTTGCCGTAGAGCCTATGATTAACATGGGAACCTGGGAAGTTGAGTGGTTAGATGATGACTGGACAGTTGTCAGTGCAGACAATTCACTCTCAGCACACTACGAGAATACGATTCTTATAACTAAGGACGGATGTGAAATTCTGTCATTACCTAATTAAAACAGAACTGTAGGTTGTATATGGCCGCGCTGCGGCAGAATGCGAGGAGACATGTCAAAGTCAGACGTAATTGAAATTGAAGGTAAGGTAGTTGAGAAGCTTCCTAATGCGATGTTCCAGGTTGAGCTTGAGAACGGCCATCAGGTACTCGCACACATCAGTGGTAAGCTTCGTATGAATTATATCAGAATTCTTCCTGGTGATAAGGTAACAATAGAATTATCACCATATGATTTGACTAAGGGAAGAATTATCTGGCGTGATAAATAATTTTGAAAAAAAGCTTGCAATTTATGGCACACCTATGATATATTATAGGACGGACGTTTTTTTTCAGTTATTTAGTTTATAGGGAAGTTCATTTTGAGTTGCAACAGAGGACTTTCATATAAATATATAAGTAGTATAGTTATGACTGTGGAGAATGTCGTTTCGAAACGGTTATGCGTGCATTTATGGAAAGGAGGATTTACCATGAAGGTTAGATCATCAGTTAAGCCTATTTGCGAGAAATGCAAGATCATCAAGAGAAAAGGAAATATTATGGTAATCTGCGAGAACCCAAAGCATAAGCAGAAGCAGGGTTGATTTACCAACATAAGAATGGCACGCGCAGCGTAGCATTCGTTGTTTCATCCTCTTTCGGAATTTTGCGGCTGCAGTGATGAACCACCCGGAGGTGTTGTTTGTCACTTAAAATAAATTAAGTAATACCCAATGTAACATTAACGTTAAACAACAATGGAGGTGTAAGAGCACATGGCACGTATCGCTGGTGTTGATTTACCAAGAGAAAAACGAGTTGAGATCGGTCTTACCTATATCTACGGTATCGGCCGCGTTGTTTCTAATCGTCTTCTTAACGAGGCAGGAGTTAGCCCTGATACAAGAGTTAAGGATTTAACAGACGATGAGGTTGCTAGAATCCAGAAGGCAATCGAGACATTAGAAGTACCTGTTGAAGGTGATTTAAGAAGAGAGATAGCTCTCAACATTAAGAGATTACAGGAGATTGGATGCTACAGAGGTATCCGTCACAGAAAGGGTCTTCCAGTTAGAGGACAGAAGACTAAGACAAACGCTAGAACTCGCAAGGGTCCTAAGAAAACAATCGCAAACAAGAAGAAATAACCCGTAAGGGAACCCATAAGGGAGGTTAGTTTAGAAAATGGCTAAAGTTACAAAGAAAGTGACAAAAAAGCGCGTTAAGAAGAACGTTGAACGCGGACAGGCACATATCCAGGCTTCATTCAACAACACAATCGTTACACTTACAGATACAGAAGGTAACGCTTTATCATGGGCTAGTGCCGGTGGTCTAGGATTTAGAGGTTCAAAGAAATCTACTCCTTATGCAGCTCAGATGGCAGCAGAAACTGCTACTAAGGCAGCTTTAGTACACGGTTTAAAGACTGTAGACGTTATGGTTAAGGGACCGGGAGCAGGTCGTGAGGCAGCTATTCGTGCTCTTCAGGCATGTGGTCTTGAGGTTACCAGCATTAAGGACGTTACACCAGTTCCACACAATGGATGCCGTCCACCAAAGCGTAGAAGAGTCTAATAGGAGGTAATAAAGATGGCTATTAATAGAGTTCCTGTTCTTAAAAGATGCAGATCACTTGGATTAGATCCAATTTATTTAGGAATAGATAAGAAATCAAACAGACAGTTAAAGAGAGCCAACAAGAAGGTGAGCGAGTATGGTCTCCAGCTCAGAGAGAAGCAGAAGGCTAAGTTCATCTATGGCGTATTAGAGAAGCCTTTCCGTAACTACTTCGAGAAGGCTGAGAAGATGAATGGCCAGACAGGTGAGAACCTCATGGTTATTCTTGAGTCAAGACTTGACAACATCATTTTCAGATTAGGTTTTGCCAGAACAAGAAAGGAAGCTAGACAGATCGTAGATCACAAGCAAGTTCTTGTAAACGGTAAGCCGGTTAATATCCCATCTTACTTAGTTAAGGCTGGCGATACAATCGAAATCAAGGAAAAGAACAAGTCTTCTCAGAGATATAAGGATATCCTTGATGCAACTGCTGGAAGAGTAGTTCCAGAGTGGCTTGAGGCTGATTCAGAGAATTTAAAGGGTGCAGTTAAGAACCTTCCTACAAGAGAGGTTATTGATGTTCCTGTTGATGAGATGCTTATAGTCGAGTTATACTCTAAGTAATAATTAGGCCGTATAACGCCCTCACACATAATATAACCCAAAAGGAGGGGCTTTTCAGTGTTCGATTTTAAAATACCAAAAATTGAAATTGCAGAGATGTCTGAAGACAAAAAGTATGGAAGATTTGTCGTTGAACCACTTGAGAGAGGCTACGGTACAACACTGGGTAATTCACTTAGAAGAATTATGTTATCTTCATTACCGGGTGCTGCAGTAAGCCAGGTTAAGATTGAAGGCGTGTTACATGAGTTCAGTCCGATTCCGGGTGTTAAGGAAGACGTTGCTGAGATTATCATGAACATCAAGAAGCTCGCTATCAAGAACAACAGTGAGACGAATGAGCCTAAGATTGCTTACATCGAATGCGATGGAAGAGAAGGTGTTGTAAGAGCATCTGATATTCAGGTTGACTCAGACATTGAAATACTTAATCCTGACCTTAAGATCGCTACACTTAACGGCGGTCCTGATTGCAAGCTTTTCATGGAGCTTACAATTACTAAGGGCAGAGGCTATGTCAGCTCAGAGAAAAATAAGAGCGAGGATCAGCCAATCGGCACACTTGCCATTGACTCCATCTACACACCTGTTGAGAGAGTTAATTTAGCGGTTGAGAATACTCGTGTAGGTCAGATTACTGACTATGATAAGCTTACATTAGATGTATTTACTAATGGTACACTTGCACCGGATGAGGCTGTAAGCCTTGCAGCAAAGGTACTCAGTGAGCATCTTAGCTTATTCATTGATCTTTCCGAGAATGCCAAGAAGATTGATGTCATGGTAGAGAAGGAAGACGATGAGAAGGAGAAGGTTCTTGAGATGAGCATTGATGAACTTGAGTTATCAGTTCGTTCATATAACTGCTTAAAGAGAGCCGGTATCAACACAGTTGAAGAATTATGTAATAAGACTTCAGATGATATGATGAAGGTAAGAAACCTCGGACGTAAGTCATTAGAGGAAGTATTAGCTAAGTTAAAAGAACTTGGACTTCAGCTTAATCCATCAGAAGAATAGATAACATGAAAGGGATATCTAAATCAGCCGGATACGTTGATTTAGATATTCTAATATATAAAACATTTAAGATAGCATTTTACAGAGCATAAATAGATAATTATCAGCGGTAAATCCAAAGTGTACGCTAATAATTTTCTCTATGTGGAAATAATTTACATTCGGTAAGTAAGTCCAAAGTGCGTGGCCGGATGCACCATGAAAGAGAGGAAAATTGAAATGGCAAAGTATAGAAAACTCGGAAGAACATCAAGCCAGAGAAAGGCTTTAATCAGAAATCAGGTAACAGCTCTTTTATACAATGGCAAGATTGTTACAACAGAAGCTAAGGCTAAGGAAATCCGCAAGGTTGCTGAGGGTCTTATAGCTATGGCTGTTAAGGAGAAGGATAACTTCGAGGAAGTAACAGTTCAGGCTAAGGTTGCTCGTAAGGACAGCGAAGGCAAGAGAGTTAAGGAAGTTGTTGATGGCAAGAAGAAGACTGTATATGATACAGTTGAGAAGAAGATTAAGAAGGATATGCCTTCAAGACTTCATGCCAGAAAGCAGATGAACAAGGTTCTCTACTCTGTAACAGAGGTTCCGACAGAGGCAGCCGGAAGAAAGAAGAATACAAAGGAAGTTGATTTAGTTGCTAAGTTATTCGATGAGATCGCTCCTAAGTATGAAGGCCGTAACGGTGGTTATACAAGAATCGTAAAGATTGGACCACGTAAGGGCGATGCTGCTATGGAAGTAGTAATCGAGTTAGTATAATATATAAAATAAAAGATGCTTAACATCGTTTATTTTATATAGGCAGGAAGCGAAAGCGGATTGCCAATATGATTGATATTAAATGAACGATAAGCGAATGTTGCTAAGCAGCATTCGCTTTTTCTGAATAGAGATGTTGTTTTTGCAGATTATTTTGAATTGAAATGCAGGATGAGAACTGCAAAATAGCAGTCAGATTGCGGATTAATGCAGCAAAAGAGCAGAAGACTTGGAAAAGCATATGGTTGAACGATAAGCTTAAGAGAGGACTAAAATGAATATAGTACAGGCGAAGGACCTTACATTTGAATATATAATCAGAGATGATGAGGATAATATTGAGAATGTGAAGACAGCGGTGGATCACGTTTCTCTTGATATAGAACAGGGACAGTTTATTGCTATATTAGGGCATAACGGTTCCGGCAAATCTACATTTGCAAAGCATATAAATGCACTTCTTTCACCGACAGAGGGCAGTATATGGGTGGATGGTATGGACACTAAGGATACAGATAAGCTCTGGGATATAAGGCAGACAGCCGGGATGGTATTCCAGAACCCGGACAACCAGATTATAGGAACTATAGTTGAGGAGGATGTTGGATTCGGACCGGAGAATCTTGGCGTGCCGACTGAGGAGATATGGGAGCGTGTTGATGCATCATTGGAGGCGGTAGGAATGACAGAATATCGTCACCACTCGCCCAATAAGCTGTCGGGAGGACAGAAGCAGAGAGTCGCAATAGCGGGAATACTTGCGATGAAACCTAAGTGCATCGTCCTTGACGAGCCTACAGCAATGCTTGACCCTAACGGACGCAAGGAGGTTATTGCAACGATAACCAAGCTCAACAAGGATGAGCATGTGACAGTAATTCTTATAACACATTATATGGATGAAGTGATTGGAGCTGATAAGGTTTTCGTCATGGATGAGGGAAAAGTCGTGATGAGCGGAACACCGAGAGAGGTCTTCTCGAAGGTTGAGCAGTTAAAAGCATTAAGACTTGATGTACCTCATACTACGGAGCTTGCTTTTGAGCTTGAGAAGGCAGGAATTCCCATGAAGAGAGGAATTCTTACAATATCTGAATTTACAGAGGAGCTTCTGAAAATAAAGAACCATAAAGTATTATAAAAAAGGAGTACTTCATGCTAATCATATTGGACAAGGTGAATTATGTATACAGCGAAGGAAGCGGTTTTGAGAAGAAGGCGATTGATGATGTGAGCCTGACAATAGATAAAGGTGAGTTTATAGGGCTTATCGGCCATACAGGCTCAGGAAAATCGACACTGACACAGCATCTTAACGGACTTTTGAGAGCTACAAGCGGTACGATATATTATGATGGTCAGGATATCTACGATAAGAGTTTTTTGATGAAGAATCTGCGAAGCAAGGTTGGGCTTGTATTTCAGTATCCGGAACACCAGCTTTTCGAGAGCGATGTATTTACGGACGTATGCTTTGGTCCGAAGAATCTCGGACTTGACAAAAAAGAAGTGGAATTGAGGGCATTTAATGCACTTGAGATGGTAGGATTTCCTAAGGAGTTATTTTACAATTCGCCATTTGAACTTTCAGGAGGACAGAAGAGGAGAGCAGCCATTGCGGGTGTGCTTGCGATGAAGCCGGAGGTGCTTATACTCGATGAACCTACAGCGGGACTTGACCCGAAAGGCAGGGATGAGATATTAGACCAGATAAAAAAGCTTCATGACGAGACAGGCATAACAGTAATACTTGTGTCACACAGCATGGAGGATGTGGCGAAGTATGTCGGAAGACTTATCGTGCTTGACCATGGACGAGTGATGTACGATGACGTACCGAAGAAGGTATTCAGGAATTATAAAGAGCTTGAGAGCATGGGACTTGCAGCGCCGCAGCTTACATATATACTGAATGACCTGAAGGAAAAAGGCTTTGACGTAGATACGGATGCGATAACAATGGAAGATGCGGTAGCTACCGTTAAGAAGGCACTTGGAGGTTACTAAATGTTAAGGGACATAACAATAGGACAATATTATCCGTCTAACTCAGTCATCCACAAGCTTGATCCGAGAGTGAAGCTGTTCTGGACGCTTATATACATTATTTCGCTGTTTTTGGGGCAACATATTCTTATATATGCGATAGCGGGAATTTTTCTGTTTGCATGTATCAGGATGTCAAAAGTTCCGGTTAAATTTATTCTCAGAGGACTTAAGGCAGTCTTCATGCTTCTTCTGTTCAGCGTTATATTTAATATATTTTTGACGGACGGAGAAGTTATTTTTCAGATATGGAAGATTAAAGTCACCAAGGAAGGTGTCTATATTGCGGTGGCAATGGCGGTGAGACTTGTATTTCTTATAATGGGTTCATCGCTTATGACGCTTACCACTACTCCTAATGATTTGACTGACGGACTTGAAAAGAGCCTTGGCTTTTTGAAAGTAATAAGGATACCGGTACATGAAATATCTATGATGATGTCGATTGCGCTGCGATTTATTCCGATTCTGATAGATGAGACAGACAAGATAATGAAAGCACAGCAGGCAAGAGGAGCCGATTTTGAGACAGGCGGTATTGTCAAAAAAGCTAAGGCGATGGTGCCGCTTTTGGTGCCGCTTTTTATATCTGCGATAAGGCGTGCATATGATTTGGCGACTGCGATGGAAGCTAAGTGTTACAGAGGCGGTGAGGGGAGAACTAAGATGAAGCCGTTAAAGTATAAAAAAGCGGATGGAACCGCATATATTGTGATTTTGGCATATCTTGCGCTTATGATTGTGGTAAAAATATGTTTTGTTTAAAGCTTAAATGTGGTAAAATATAGATGTAATGTTAATCGGGAATGTCTAGCTGCCGTATGGCAGAGAAAAGGGGTAGAATATGCTTGATAAATGGATTAAACCGGAGCGGCCTGATGATGCAGAGATAAATGAAGGTATCGAGGCAGTTAAAAAGAGACTTATGGATGTGCAGATACAGGTCAAGGAAAAGAAGCTTCCGGTAATGGTTGTTTTAGACGGCTGGGATGCGGCAGGCAAGGGAAGTGTGCTTGGCAAGGTTATAAAGGAGCTTGACCCGCGTTTCTTTGATGTGAGGACTATGGACAAGCCATCGGAGGATGAGTTAAGACGTCCGTTTATGTATAAGTATTTTTCGCAGATACCGGAAGCAGGCAAGTTCATGTTCCTAGATGGGAGCTGGATGGATGAGCTTAATACTGCACTGCTCAACGGTACGATATCACAGGAGGAGTATGACAGAGGATGTCGTTCTGTCGAATGCTTTGAGAGACAGCTTGTGGACAACGGATATCTTCTTATTAAGTTCTTTTTTCATATCAGCAAGAAAGAACAGAGAAAAAGAATGGACGTGCTGCTCGATGACAAGAACACTAGCTGGCGTGTGACTGATAAAGATAAGTGGCAGAATAAGAGCTATGAGAAGTGCCTTAAGCAGTATGACATATTCATGCAATACTCGGAGGGTGGAAGAACTCCTTGGCATATCATAGATGCCAAGCATCAGAAATGGGCGCAGCTTGAGCTTATGTCAGTCATGCTTGAGGAGATAGACGAGAGGCTTGAGGCGGGAATTGCGGAAGCTAAGATACCGGAAAATCAATTCAAGCTTAAGAGCATGCCAATGCTCTCTGAAATTGACCTGGATAAAGAGATGGATGTAACAGAGTACAGAAAGGAACTTGCAAAGTGTCAGAAGAAGCTTGCAAAGCTTCACAACGAGCTTTACCGCAAAAAGATACCTGTCATAATTGCCTACGAAGGCTGGGATGCAGCAGGTAAGGGCGGCAATATAAAGCGTATTGCAGGAGCACTTGACCCTAGAGGCTATGATGTGCATCCTATAGCAAGCCCGGAGCCGCATGAGAAATCGAGACATTATCTGTGGCGTTTCTGGACAAGGCTGCCTAAGACCGGACATATAGCAATATTTGACAGAACGTGGTACGGAAGAGTTATGGTCGAGAGACTTGAAGGCTTTTGCAGCAGGAATGACTGGCAGCGTGCTTACAACGAGATAAACGAATTTGAGCGTGAATTAAAGGATTGGGGAGCAGTCATTATAAAATTCTGGGTGCAGATTGATAAGGACACGCAGCTTGCACGTTTTAATGACAGGGAGAACAATCCGCAGAAGCGCTGGAAGATTACAGATGAGGACTGGCGCAACAGAGAAAAGTGGGATCAGTATGAGGATGCTGTCAATGAGATGATACAAAAGACAAGCACTGATTTTGCTCCATGGCATATCTTAGAGTCGAATAATAAGTACTATGCAAGAATAAAGGCATTAAAGATTGTGATAAAGGAGCTTGAAAAGGCTCTCAGCCGATAATTGACAAAGATTTCATAAGACGCTTAGGTTTATCGGTGTAAAATATTTTTATGGAATGGAGATATATATGCGTTATTTGCTTCGCGTAGCTTATGACGGAACAGAATATTGCGGCTGGCAGATACAGCCGGGTCTTAGAACTGTTGAGGGCACTCTTAAGAGCGCCCTCAACAAGCTTATGGGAACGGAAGTTCCGATGATTGGTGCGAGCCGTACTGATGCAGGAGTTCACGCAGAGGGGAATGTGGCTGTTTTTGACTGCGATACGACAATTCCGGCAGATAAGATAAAGTATGCGCTCAATAACATGCTGCCTGAGGATGTTGTTGTCGTTGAATCGAAGCAGGTGGAGGATAATTTTCATCCAAGGCATTGTGACTGCAAAAAGACATACCAGTACAGGATACTCAACACACCACTGCCTGATCCTAACAGACGAAGAAATACATATTTTTATAGAGGAAGCCTTGATATAGCAGCTATGAGGGAAGCGGCAGGATATATTGTAGGTACACATGATTTTATATGTTTTATGGCAGCGGGAAGTCAGGTTAAGGATACAGTGAGAACGGTATACTCTCTTGAACTTGAAAGAGAGAATGATGTTGTGACAATGACTATACAGGGCAATGGATTTTTGTATAATATGGTCAGAATCATAGCCGGTACGTTAATCATGGTGGGAAGAGGACAGATAAAACCAGAGGAAGTAAAAAATATAATTGATAAGAGGGACAGAAGGGAGGCAGGTCCTACAGCACCTGCAAAGGGGCTTACTCTCAAGGTGATTGAGTATGAATGATGAGCGTGAAGTGGGAGGCGGCAGGAACAGCTACGGCTGCTCTGATGCAGAGTACGATATTCACAAATATAAGTATAATCGTGTACTGTTTCATAACATGATGGGCTTTATGGATCTGTGTCTGGAGATGGATATTGTTGCAGGCTCAGTGATAATCATGCATGCAAGTGAACGCCCGGATTTGACAGGACTGAAGTATGATTATGAAGAGTTCATGGGGACGCTTGCAGAAGAATATATATACAGTCAGGATTACCGCTTTTTTGTGTGGCAGATGGATTTACATAATTTATCAAGGATTAAGCAGGAGACAGAATTCAATGTGCATATAATGGGCGAATCGGGGCTGCCGGAATCCTTGAAGATAATTTTGACTCCGCTTGCGGACAAGGACGGAAATGTCAACTGTGTGTACATGAGCGCAAAAAATGTTGAGGCGGACATTCAGAGAGAGAAGCTCATGGAAAAAGAAAAAAATGCAATTTTTGCTGCCATGAGCAATTCATATCTGTGTATTGTCTACGCAGATTTGACGAAGGATATCTGTGAGCTGTTTGCAAATGGGCTGGTGGAGGCGGTACTGCCAAGACGGACTAAGTATGATAATGTGTATGAATATGTGTACAACAGAGTGCCGTATGAATATCGCGGAAAATTCGAGAAATATTTCAGCGAAGAGCGTGTTAAGCAGCATTTTAAGGAACACAGAAATTCACTTGTTCTTGAAATACCGCAGGAATTCTCTGATGGATGCCACTGGACTGAAATAAGAGCAAATGTAATCAGTCACAATGATGATGAGCTGGTTGTCGTTATATTTTTGTCTATTATTGACGAGCGTAGAAAGACCGAGATAGAGACGAAGGAAAGACTTGAAAAGATAAATGAGCAGCTTAGAAAGAACCTTATAAGTGAAGAACGTTACAGACAGGCGATGACATCAGGTGCTTCGACAGTGTATTATGTCAACCTTACTGCCAACTGCATTGTGGAAGAGATATATGAGAATGTTCGTGGGGTAAGGATTCCTTTACTAAATGAGGTTGGGCTTTCAGCTCCATGCAGATTTGATGAGTTTGCGAACAGATGGGCGGATAGAATGGTTGCCGGACAGGAGAAGGAGAGCTTTATAAAGGTCTATAACCGCGAAAGCCTGATGGAATCTTTTTTGAATGGCAAAGCTGAGATAGTACATGAATTTCAGTCAAAATTGTGTGGAGAGGATTCGATTAGGATACTTAGGCAGACAATCCTGATGGTTCGCACAGATATTTCAGGCGATGTAACGGCAATGTGCACCATAAAGGATGTTACTAGGCTTAGGGAGAAAGAATATAAGAAAAAAATATCGCTTATGAAGGCATATGAGTCAGCTAAGCAGGCCAACGAGGCAAAATCGGACTTCCTCTCACGGATGAGCCACGATATAAGAACACCTATGAACGCAATAATGGGAATGACAGCAATAGCGAGGATGCATGTAGGCGATGACGAGAAAGTCTCTGACTGCTTGAGAAAAATTGAAATGTCCAGCACACATTTGTTAGGACTGCTCAATGAGGTGCTAGATTTGAGCAAAATTGAGGCGGGCAGCTTTGAACTTACACAAGAGCAATTTGACATTGTGGATTTGATACATAACCTTTTGGACATGTCGAAGGCTGTTGTGGATGAAAAGCATCATGAACTCAAGCTTGAGATAGAACCTCTTGTTCATAGGATTGTTGTGGGTGATTCACAGCGCATACAGCAGGTGTTCGTAAATCTTCTTGGAAATGCTGTCAAATATACACCTGAGCATGGAAAAATACGGATAGCTCTGAGTGAAAAACAGTCGCGTTCTCCGGTGCTTGGCTGTTATGAGATGATTTTTGAGGACAACGGTATAGGTATGACTAAGGAATACATGGAGTACATGTTTGAGCCTTTTTCAAGAGCTGAGGATACACGAATTAACAAGATAGAGGGAACCGGGCTTGGACTTTCAATAGCACAGAGCATTGTCTCCATGATGGACGGTTCAATTCAGGTTGAGAGTGAAGTCAACAAGGGCTCGAAATTTACGGTCACAATTTTTCTTAAGCTGCCAGAGGAAAGCTGCCGTAACAATATGATTAAAAAAGAGAAAAGCGGCAATAATACATATGATACAAATAATGCATTATATGAAGAGAATTACAAGATATACGAAGGTAAGAATGTCCTGCTGGTTGAGGACAATGAAAGAAATGCGGAGGTTGCGGCAGAGCTTATCGGGATAACAGGTGTGAATGTTGAGCTTGCCGAGAATGGAAGGGCAGCCGTAGCTAGGTATGAACAGCATGAACCCGGATATTATAAGCTTATCTTCATGGATATTCAGCTTCCTGTGATGAACGGATATGAAGCGGCAAGAAAAATAAGGTCGTCCGGCAGGGAGGATGCAGAAAGCATACCGATAATAGCCATGACAGCCAATGCTTTTACCGAGGATGTTGAGGCAGCATACGCTGCCGGGATGAATGAACATATCGCGAAGCCGTTGGAGTTTGAGAGACTTACCGGAATTTTAAAAAAATGGCTGGGATAATTCTTGACAATTACAACGAGATAGTATACTATAACTTCGGTTAGATAATACTAACTTGTGAATAATCATTTAATACTTCTTTCGGAAGGGTTTGTCTGGCCCTTCCGTTGAGGTAACATAACCGGCATGGATTGCCATGTATCGGCTTATGCATTACTATTTGCGCTGTGGTAAGGCGGCGGAAGGGAGATTAGGTCAATGAATTATCTTGAGATTGAGAAGGTTATCGGAAGAGAGATATTAGATTCAAGAGGAAATCCTACAGTTGAGGCGGAGGTATATCTTGCAGATGGAACTGTTGGAAGAGGAACTGCTCCAAGCGGTGCATCAACAGGTGAATTTGAGGCGCTTGAGCTTAGGGATGGTGATAAATCCAGATATCTTGGAAAAGGTGTATTAAAAGCAGTTGAGAATATCAATACTATAATAAATGATGCGGTCACAGGACTTGATGCATCCGATATATATGCGGTTGACAGAGCCATGATTGAAGCTGACGGAACTAAGGATAAATCAAAGCTTGGTGCCAATGCCATTCTTGCAGTTTCGATTGCGACAGCAAGAGCGGCTTCAATATCACTTGACATTCCGCTTTATCGTTTCCTTGGAGGAATATCAGGAAACAGACTTCCTGTTCCTATGATGAATATTGTAAATGGCGGCTGCCATGCGCTCTCATCAGGACTTGATGTTCAGGAATTTATGATTATGCCTATAGGAGCTCCATCGTTTAAGGAATGCTTAAGATGGTGTGCTGAGGTATTCCATGCACTTGCTTCCATATTAAAGGAACGCGGACTTGCAACCTCTGTAGGTGATGAGGGAGGTTTTGCACCGGCGCTTAAATCTGACGAGGAGGCTATTGAGACAATCTTAGAGGCAGTTAAGAAGGCCGGTTATGAGCCGGGACGCGATTTCAAGATTGCGATGGATGCGGCTTCATCCGAATGGAAGAGTGAGAAGGGCAAAGGCTTCTATAAGCTTCCGAAGGCGGGAACTGAGTATACTGCGGAGGAGCTTATTGAGCATTGGGTTAAGCTTTGCGAGAAGTATCCTATAATCTCAATCGAGGATGGACTTGATGAGGAGGATTGGGAAGGCTGGCAGAAGCTTACTAAGAGACTTGGAGACAGAGTACAGCTTGTAGGTGATGACCTTTTTGTTACTAACACTGAGAGACTTGCAAAGGGCATAGATCTTGGCGCGGGAAATGCAATACTTATAAAGCTTAACCAGATTGGCTCAGTGTCGGAGACTCTTGAAGCAATCAAGATGGCTCATAAGGCAGGCTACACTGCCATATCCTCACATCGTTCAGGAGAGACGGCTGATACGACAATCGCAGACCTTGCGGTTGCTCTTAACACTTGTCAGATTAAGACAGGAGCACCTAGCCGCTCTGAGCGTGTTGCAAAGTACAACCAGCTTCTGAGAATTGAGGAGGAGCTTGGCAAGGCAGCTGTGTATCCGGGAATCAAGGCTTTTAATGTGAAGTAGTGAAAATGGGCTGCTGTAAATAGTGGCGAGATAACGGATAACTATATTAATAGTTGAAAGCGAGATTAATATTTTGGCGTGTGCAGATTTGATTATCTGTACACGCCTTTTGTAGTTAAATAAAAAATTGGGGTGTAAAAACATAACATGTAAACTTAATTGTGTATAACGTGTTATGGTTATGCATTTTACGACTTTTGGGAGAAGCTTAGTTGTTATTAGGACTCTGTCTGCTTATTAGCCAAAAGCAGCAAGGATGCTGCTTTAGAAGCCATGCATACAAGGATGTATGCCGGCTTCGGTGGCGGACGAATAGAAAACATTTATCAGAGTCCTTAGAACAACTTGCTTCGGACAACGGAGCCAAAATGCATAAGCATAACACGTTATACACGCACATAGATGATTAATGGGCGGCTTTGGACTTGTGTTCTGCGCGGTATTTTGCCGGAGTCAGTTTATACTGCTCATGGAATATCCGGTAAAAATAGCCTTTGTTATGGTAGCCGATGAGCTCCATTATATAGTCTATGCTGTAGCTGGTAGAGCGCAGAAGCTCCGCTGCTTTCTTTAACCGGCACTGTTGCAGATATTCCGTATAGGTGAGTCCTGTCCGGGTCTTTAGTAATCTGTTAAAGTAATCTTCCTGAAAATGAAATTCATCTGCAAGTGACGCAAGGGATATGTCTGCAAGATTTTCATTGATAAATTTTGTGATTTCGTCAAATAAAATCCCATTCATTTCATGGCGAAGCTTCTGAGAGATAGAAAAATCATACTGAGTGCTTAGTATGTAAAATATTCTTAGAAGAAGCCCCTGACATATATAAGGAGAAGCCTCGTCATGGCGTTCAAGTTCGGTTAAAAGCTGCATCAGAGTGCTTTCGATAAGGGATGAAGCATTTTCGCTGCCTGCACTAGAAGCGGCTGCGCCTGATGAAAGCTTCGCATTGCTTACGGATACAGCCTGTGCAGACAGTGGCTTAAAATGCAGATATTGTTGGAGAGATTTTTGCTTAAGCAGTGCCGTCTTTAAAAATGATGATATTCGTTCGGTGCTTACCTGTTTTTCCATAACACCATCGAACATGATATTGGTGATTCCGAGGAAGAGTATGGCAGCGGGCTTTTCGCCCAGTATTTCCTGATGCTGGCAGTTCCTGTCTATAAGACAAAGCTCACCTTTATGGAATACATATTCGTTTCCCAGAATTTTTTGCCTGTATTCTCCGTCAATTATGTAAAATAATTCGAGATATTCGTGGGAATGCATCTGGGTTCTCATTCCCGGTGTGAATTCCTTCGAGTAGATAAAGTGCGGCTCGGATGGACGGATGGTTGCCGAGACGACGTGTTTCGGATTTATCTCCCATATGAGTGCGAAGATGTGCTCGGATGCCGGAAGGGGATAGGGCTTTATCTCCGTTTCGTGCGGAGCGTACTCAGGACATACAATCCTAAACTGCTCAAGGCTGTCAGTCAGAGGGATGTATTTTCCTTCATATATAAGTTCGTGAGTGTACTGCTTTAAATCCATATGCGGACTCCTTATGGTTAAACATTTCTGATTTGAACATTGATATCATCATAATATATAGGAAAAAGAGGTTCATTTCAATTACTATTATCTGCTTTTCACATTTTTTTAACATTACCCACAGATTTTAAACACAGATATTCTGTATATTGGGTCACATAAAGAACAGCGACTTAATACAGGAGGTTTTTAAAATGAGAAATAGAAAAGCAGCAGCACTTGGGTGCACAGCATTACTTATAACAGCTATGATGACAGGTTGTGCGGCAAAAGGGAATGACAGCTTAGCTGCAACATCACAGGTGAGTGAAAGTACAGCCCGGACAACCACCAAGCGGAGATAAGCCGGACGGAAATGGCGGCTTCGGTGGAAGCACCTCAAGAGGATGGGGAACACAGGGAGCAAATGGCGGAGATGTTGTATTAGATGCCAAGGCACAGAAGATTGAAGGAAATATAATTGTTGACAGTATATCTTTCCTTGATTTCTCAATGGCAGAAGCAAGTTCATTTACAGGTGCAATCAATTCTGACGGTGATGCCGGAACAGTAAGTGTGACACTCAATGATACATCAACATGGACATTGACAGCCGACAGCTATGTGACAAGCTTCACAGGAGAATTGGCCAATATCACAGCAAACGGATATCATCTCTATGTGAATGGTGAGCAGGCAATCTAGCTTATGCAGGTACTCTGAATATTTGATTATGCATAATCTTAATGCATTAATGTGCAAGCAAGGTTAAATGATGCAGTGACACTTGACAGGTTTATTAAAACGTGGAATACTGTAAAAAATAAATTCAAGCATAATGGTAGGAATTAAGCTGATGAGGGGTATTTCACGTTTAAAAGAAAATAAGATTTTTAAAGCAGCCATTATCAAAGCAATTCCGATAATGTGCAGCTATTTTTTTGTCAGCATGGCTTATGGCATGATGATGCAGAAGGCAGGTGAAAGAAGTGGACGTTAAATATATTATCGCAGCGATTTTATTATCCGCTGTCATAACATTTTTTCTCAGGGCATTGCCTTTTCTGATTTTTAACGGAAAAAACAGCCTGCCTGACAAGGTGTCTGCACTTGGGAAGGTTCTTCCTTCGGCTATTATGGCTGTGCTTATTGTATATTGCTTCAAGGGTGTCATAAAGAAACCTGTTAGTGAAGGCATTCCTGCTGTGATAGCATCGGCAGTAGTTATTTTTACATACAAATGGAAGCACAATACGCTTGCAAGCATATTTGCAGGGACAGTATGCTATATGCTGTTACTGGGGTTAATCGGTTAGAAGAGAGAATATATAGGAAATGTTGAGAATTACCAGACTGTAGGATTATGGTATAAACAACGAGCAAAAGTTAAGTTTAAAGGATTTGTGGCTGTAAAATGTATACGATTAGGAAATGCGATAGTGGATAAGCTCTGCATTATGATGCAGAATTGTGGATAATCATTTAAAAATGTTTATAAAAAGCTTAAAAAGCCGTTGACATCGCGAACAACCTATTATATAATGTAAAACTGTGACAGTACGAAAGTAAATGTTTAGCCAAAGCCCCGGTACGACATTTTACTATATACTTTCGCCGATTATACGGCACGTTGTCGGTCTTATCACCGATGGCATCCTATATGTTTGAATTAATATACGCTTTTGAAAATTTCAAGGAGGTTGACCAATGAACACATTTATGGCTAGTCCATCAACAATCGAGAGAAAATGGTATGTAGTTGACGCTACAGGATATACATTAGGCCGTCTCGCAGCTAATGTTGCAGCAGTACTTAGAGGCAAGAATAAGCCTACATTTACACCAAGCCTTGACACAGGTGATTATGTAATCATCGTTAACGCTGACAAGGTTAAGGTTACAGGTAAGAAGTTAGATCAGAAGATTTATTATAATCATTCCGAGTATGTTGGCGGTATGAAGGAGACAACACTCAGAGAGCTTATGGCTAAGAAGCCTGAGAGAGCTGTTGAGTTAGCAGTTAAGGGTATGCTTCCAAAGGGACCTTTAGGAAGAACAATGTACACAAAGCTTCATGTATATGCAGGACCTGAGCATGATCACGCAGCTCAGAAGCCTGAGACATTGACATTTTAATTAAAGGAACAAGAAGGAGGAAAATACAATGGCTAAGGCAACAAGCGCAAAATTCTATGGTACAGGTAGAAGAAAGAGCAGCATCGCAAGAGTATACATTATGCCTGGTAAGGGCGATATCACAGTAAACAAGAGAAGCATTGATGAGTATTTTGGTCTCGAGACACTTAAGCTCATCGTTCGTCAGCCACTCGTAGCTACAGAGACAGCTGATAAGTATGATGTTCTCGTTAACGTACACGGTGGTGGTACAACAGGTCAGGCTGGTGCTATCCGTCACGGCATTGCAAGAGCACTTTGCAAGGCTGATGCAGACTTCCGTCCGGTACTCAAGAAGAGCGGCTTCTTAACAAGAGATCCAAGAATGAAGGAGAGAAAGAAGTACGGTCTCAAAGCAGCTCGTCGCGCTCCGCAGTTCAGCAAGCGAT
>UQYF01000029.1 GCA_900545175.1 uncultured Eubacteriales bacterium | reverse complement strand
AGCAATTCGAGGATATCAAATGAGGGGCAAAATACCTTTTGACCCTCATATCATTTATATATGTGTATTTATATATGTACTTATATGTGTGTATTTGTATATGTATATATGTATTTATATATGGTGTTTTTAACCATTCTTAATATGACGCGTATATAATCAGATATGATGCTTGAATTCGTATATATAGTCTTTTTTAATAAAATAATAGTTATTATTATAAGATTTGAAAACAGTCAGTAGATTTTAATAGGCGTTTACCAAGCTTAGAATTTGGCAGTAATCAGATTCAAAGTATTGCACCAACCTATATATTTTTAAACCTGGAGGATTTAATTTATATTATGAACAAAAGGAACTATCAACGAGAATTAGAACAGCTTATTTCCAATATAGAACCCGGACATGTGCCATCACTGTTACTGCATGCCTGCTGTGCACCTTGCAGCAGCTACTGCCTTGAATACCTTTCACAGCATTTTTCTATAACTGTGCTTTTTTACAATCCCAATATTTCACCTGCTGCCGAGTACCAGAAACGTGTTGATGAAATCAAGCGGCTCATATCCGAACTTCCGGCAAAGAACAAGATATCACTTATAGAGGGACGGTATCTTCCCGAAGAATTCTATACTTCCGTCAAGGGACTTGAAAACGAGCCTGAAGGCGGCAAAAGATGTCATGTGTGCTATGAGCTTCGATTGCATGAGGCTGCTGTCGTTGCCAAGGAGCTTGGATATGATTATTTTACAACAACATTGAGCATCAGTCCTTTAAAGGATGCCGATAAATTGAATGAAATCGGAAAAAAGCTGTCAGATGAATATGCCATATCATATCTTTATTCCGATTTTAAAAAGAAAAATGGGTATAAGCGCTCGATTGAGCTGTCAAAAGAATATAAGCTTTACAGGCAGAACTTCTGCGGATGCGTGTTTTCAAAACGTGAAGCCGGTAACGAAAAAGAGACATCATAACGATGTCTCTTTTTCAACGGAGAAAGAGGGATTTGAACCCTCGCGCCGGTTACCCGACCTACACCCTTAGCAGGGGCGCCTCTTCGGCCTCTTGAGTATTTCTCCGAATTCACAATCATTATTAAATTGTGGCTGCCAAGGGGTGATTTGGTTCTACCTTATCACCTAACGCATTTAGTATTCTACCACTATCTAAAGCTATTGTCAATCATTTTTTTACTTTTGTTAATCAGATACAGTAGTCTTTCTATTTTTCATAGCAGGATAAGCTGAATACAGTATTATAAACACCATCATCATTGCGGATACGACTTCCGCAATATGCCATGTTGTCTTTCCTGCATAGTATACTTTTACATCGCTGTCATAGTCTTCCGGGACAATAACCGCCAACCGCGCACTGCTTGTTGAGTTACAAATCAACAGCTCCTCTCCCGTATTTACATCAACAGCTTTATAACCTCTGTAATAGAGCAGTGGAAATTCAACCATTCCTGTAGACGCAGCTCCTGTCTTAATGTGGACATTGATATTTGTCAAATACTTACTGTAGTTGCTTATCTCGGCATTGGTTGTCTGACATTCCTCATTTTCCATAAGCATATTCATATATGGGATACCATCGTCATCCCTGAGAGGCATATACTCAAATCCGCCTAGATTAAATGTGAAATCTTTATCCGTAGGACTTATAGCATATCTTGTGTCAAGATTTCCATTTTTCATCATAACGGCACTCAGCCATACAAACTGAACAACCGTTATTGCAAATATTAATACTGTCGCTGCCTTTAGGACTTTGTCGTTCTTCTTGCAGAATATGACAATGCATGTGAACATTATGAATACGAATGCTCCAACCGTAACATATCTGACCGGAAACTGCACAGTTTTAAACACTCTGCTGACAGCGTGCATAAGCTTGCTTGCAGTCCCACTTGAAGTTCCCGCATCCAGAAAGTTCGTCATTTTCATCCACGGTATTATACTCGAAGCTAAAATAACACTTACAAGCGAAATTATACCGGTTATCCACAATTTTCTCCTGCTATCCTCAGAAAAGTATTTTTTTACACCTGCGTACACAAGCATTATTATCACAATAATTGATGTGCATCCAAGCCCTCCATCCACTATGTAATATGAACTTGATGATTTTCCGGTATAGAACTTAAATATATGTGTTATCGGCATGCCTATAAGTACCTCTACGTAGGAATCATGTTTAATATACAGATTGTCAAGCATGAAGCACTCAAGGAAAGGCAGAAGGTAGTTGGCATTTAGAACAGCCGATATAAGCACTATCTTTAAAAGTACAATAAACCTGTCCTTCTTAAAGGTCTTTTTAAACATTATAAGACATAACAGTAATGTAAACGCTCCATATATCTCCGTACTCAAAACGTGCGACTGTATAACTCCCCAGAAGCCTATTACCGGCATTACCCACATTTTTCTTAAATTTTTATCATCTGGAGAGATATATATTTTCCATAAGCCCACCGCAATAAGCGGAAGAAATGTCATGGCTGTATATTCCCCAACAGCGCCTCTTTGGTACAAATCATAGAAGCGGTACACCGAAAGGCTGTACAGTACACTCGCTATAACAGCATTTTTCTTATTTTTCAGCATAACGAAAAAGCTGTAATAAGAAATAAGTACAGTTGCAATATTTATAAGCGCAACATATATCTTATATGAGAACTGAATTGAAAATCCCATAAGTCTGAAAAGCGCCGGAATATTGTAAAACAGGCTTCCGTAAAAAATAGAAAACGCATATCCATATCCGCCGCAGAATGTCGGCTCAACCTTAACCGGCAACTGGCCTGCGAGGTAGCCGTCCTTGATTCCTTCAAGTCTTAGAAGCTGTATTATGGTATCATGTCCGATAATTAATTTGTCAAAAAATAATGGTATGCACGACACAAGCATTGTGCCTATTAGCACACCTGTCCTTGCAATCGACTCCTTGGTAATTGCTATCCTGCGGCATCTGATATACATCCCCCATAAAGTCACTGCCATAAGCATTAATACAGGAAGCATTATGACAAAATATACAAATGGCGTGGTTCGTATCTCGTATCTGTGCACATCAACAAGGCTTGACTCTTCTTTTTGTGTAATTTCCCTCACACTGAAATTGATATCTTTTTTTATACTATATATCCAAAATTCACCTGTATAGCTGTTTTGGTCATCTCTAAGATAATTGTCTGTCTGAGGAATCCCCTGCGTTGTCTTATCGTTATTCTGTATATAGAGATAATTAACCGTATCATCAGTCTTTTCCGAATCATAGCGGCATGTGACAAAATAATGTCCGAACGGAAGCGAAAGTGTATTGTCCCCATCCGCAAGTACATATGTCTTTTTAATCAAGAAGGAAGCAACAATCAGCATTGCAAAGATAACCACTTCAACGCATAGAGATATTAATAATCCTTTATATACTTTATCCTCATGCAATCTCCTCATATTGCTCTCTCCTCGTAATTTATACCTTTATATAGTCGTTTGCAATACATCATTGTTCTGCTGAACAGTTGTGTAATTTTACTATATTGCAATGAAACGAAAGCGTGCCCAGCGGTAATATAGTAAAATTACACAACGTCCGGCACGCATACACTTAGTCTTGTCATTACCTATATACTTTGTATATTTATTTTTGTACTTTTGCTCTTCTCCTGCCTTTTATGCTGTATAGCACGATCAGGACAAAGCTTACCACCGACACTGCATCAGCAATATGCCAGTAAATTTTACCCGGATAATACACTCTTATATTGCCATCATAATTACTGTCAATTACCAGTAAAAGCAATGCCGATTCGGACTTAATCAGCTTAATTTCTTTTCCTGTGGCTGTGTCGACTGCTTTATAGCCTCTATAGTACAGCAATGGAAGCTCAACCATTCCGGCATCGTCTCCTGTTACGACATGCAGATTGACATTTATATACTCTTTTTCATACTCGGTAACTTCCGCATTCGTTGACTGGAAGCTTCCGTCTTCCCTGAATTTATTAAAGTATGGGAAATCTCCGTCATATTTTAATGGCAGATATTCATAGTTTCCGATTTCACAGGTTATTTCCTTGTCATTTTCAGTAATCGTATAGAAGTTGATATGCCTCATGTCATTGATTGTCAGAACAGATGCCCAGATATACTGAACCACTGTGAGAGCCACAATTATAATCTCAGCAATCTTTAATAGCTTCTCTTCGTTGTATTGAGATAACAGTGCAATTATGAAAATTATATATGTGCAGGTTCCAATTGTAAGGAATCTCATTGCAAACTGTATATTCTTGCCCATATTGCTGACAAAATTGAATATACGGTTAATTATCGCAACATTTGTCGGTGAACTGCCTAAGTATGTAAGTATTCTCTCATATGGGAATACATCCAAGGATAAAATCACAGTAATGATTGTGATTATGCCTGACACAATCATCAGTGACTTATATTTGTCAATTCCTCTTCGTTTTATCAAGGTGTATATAAATAAGCCTATTATCGGTATCACAGTCGGTCCTAAGCCAGGAACCATATAGTCTCTCCAGGCACTGAACTCTATGAACTTGAAAAAGAACTTAAATACATCTGTAAAAGAAAGACAGAAGGTCAGTCCTGCCGCATTTGACAAGCCTGAATTGATATATGTGCTTTCAGTTATATATGACTCGATAAAAGGAAGCAGGTAGGCTATGTTAAGCACAACAGAAATCAGGACTATCTTTAATAATACCAAGAAAGTCTTTTTTCTGAATGTCTTTTTAAACATCATAAGACATATAAGCACTGTAAATACACCGCATAGCTCAGTGCTTAGAACATGTGACTCTATTACACCAAAATAACCGATTACAGGCATCACCCATAATCTCTTATAATTCTCGTCCTCTATCGGTGTAGCGTAAATCTTCCAAAGTCCGGCTGCAATCAACGGAATGAATATCAATGCAGTGAACTCACCTACCGCACCTCTCTGATATAAATCCACTATCCTTATAAGTGAAAGACTGTACATTATAGTGCTTATAAGTGCTAACTTTGGCTTTTTGAATATAACTTTGAAGCTGTAGTATGCAGCAATAACCGTAGCGAAATTCACAACTACAATATATGCTTTATAGGCACCCTGCAAAGTAAATCCCATAAGCCGCAAAATTACAGGAATATTATAAAATAAGCCTCCGTAGTATGTAGAAAACGCATATCCGTAGCCGCCATTAAGTGTAGGCTCAACCTTTACAGGAAACTGTCCCGAAAGATAGCCATCCTTGATTCCTTCAATCCTGATAAGATGCGTAACTGTGTCATCACCTTTAATCAGGCTGTCTCCGAATAACGGAATGCAGGATATTATAAATATGGCAGACATTATAATTGCATATACCACTTTTTCGCGCGTGAGCTTTATCCTGCCAACTCTTATCAGATAAGCAGCAACCGTACATGCAAGTACCATGCTCAAAATTAAAAGAATAATAAATGCTGTGTATGATGTACACTTAATTTCATAATTAGCATAATTTAAGTACGCTGACTGCTCAGCCTGTCCCTGCTTTCTGATTTCAAGGTTAATTTTTAAGCTGGGCTTAGTAATCCAGAATTCTGTCTCCCATGTATTTTTTTCATGGTGGACAAAATCCTCTGAATGCAATATACCTTCTGTTTTTCCCTGCTCATCAGTAATCCACAGATAATTTGCTGCATCAGTGTCACTTGAAATACTATAATCACATTTCAGGTAGTAATGTCCATACGGAAGAGTTATCGTATTGTCATCCTGATTAAGCAGATACTTCTTTCCCGGAACAAAAAGCATCACAATAAGCACAAGCATTATGAGAATTTCTATGCCAATTATTATCGTCAGGCACTTATTCTGTTCGTTTATATTAAATTTCTTCATATAAATCCCGTCCCTCTGAGTCGATAACAACAATTACAGGAAAATCCTTCACAGTAAGTTTCCTTATAGCTTCAGTACCCAAATCGTCATAAGCAATCACCTCAGATGATGTGATGCATTTAGACAATAGTGCGCCTGCACCGCCCACTGCGGCAAAATAAACAGCTCTATCTCTCACAATCGCCTCATGTACAGCCTTATTTCGTTTTCCTTTGCCTATCATCCCGATAAGTCCTAGGTCGAGAAGTGATGGTGCATACTTGTCCATTCTGCTCGCTGTTGTAGGCCCAGCCGAACCAATCGGTCTTCCTTCTCTTGCAGGCGAAGGTCCCATATAGTAAATGGTATTATTCTTTACATCAAAAGGCAGCTCTTCACCTTTTTTAAGAGCTTCATACATTCTCTTATGTGCTGCATCTCTCGCAGTATATATTGTTCCGGTAAGATACACATAATCGCCGGCCTTAAGGCTTGTTGATATACTACTGTCAAAAGGTACATTAATATGCTTGTCCATTTTTCTCCTATCCAATCTGATACATGTATTCCGGCTAGGCCGGTCAAAATCGAATTATTAATCTGATATCATTCTTATTATGACTAAATTACTCTGTGTACATGCCTGTTGACATGACAGCAGATATTAACAGCCACCGGAAGTCCCGCAATATGTGTCGGATAAGTCTCTACATTAACTGCAAGTGCAGTCTTAGTTCCTCCAAGACCGCCTGGACCTATGCCAAGTGAATTGATTTTTTCAAGCATCTCATCCTCAAGCTCACGTACATAACCTGATGGTCTTTCACCATCTAAATCTCTTGTGAGAGCCTTTTTTGCGAGAAGAGCACATTTTTCAAAGGTTCCTCCGATGCCGACACCTACAACCATAGGTGGGCATGCATTAGGCCCTGCATCCTTTACGGCTTTAAGAATTGCCTCCTTAACGCCTTCTATGCCATCAGCCGGCTTTAACATAAACACGCGGCTCATGTTCTCGCTTCCAAAGCCCTTTGGAGCAATCGTTATATCTATCTTATCTCCCGGCACAATATCATAGTGAATTACAGCCGGCGTATTATCCTTCGTATTCTCCCTCTCAATAGGGTCTTTTACAACCGATTTTCTGAGGTATCCGTCTACATATCCCTGACGCACTCCTTCATTGATGGCTTCCGTCAGAGAGCCTCCCTCAATATGAACTTCCTGTCCAACGCTTATAAATACAACAGCCATTCCGGTGTCCTGACAAATAGGTATCATATCACTGCCTGCAATCTCAAGATTTTCCTTAAGCTGTCCTAATATCTGTCTGCCGAGAGAAGATGTCTCCTCATCGGCAGCCTTTTCAAATACTTTTTTCATATCAGGCGACAGGAAATGATTTGCTTCAATACACATTTCTCTTATATTTTTTATTACTTCATCAGTGCTTATATTTCTCATTGTGAGTCCTCTGCGCTTTGCATCAATTATTTATTCTTCAATATTTACGTTATCTTCCTCTTGCTCGTCATCAACTGCTAAGTTCTCATCCTCAGGCTTTGTCTCATCACCTTCCCTGACTTTAGCTACCTTAGCTACCTTGACACCTTCATCAAGATTGATAAGCTTGACTCCCGATGTGATTCTTCCGAGAACCGATATTCCTGCTACCTGCATACGGATAATAATGCCTTCTGTTGTGATAAGCATAATCTCTCTGTTCTCATTTACAGCCTTAACTCCTATCACATTGCCTGTCTTATCATTAATCTTGTAGCACTTAATACCCTTGCCGCCTCTGTGCTGAACGGTGAATTCCTCTGTCTTTGTTCTCTTTCCAAGACCATTCTCTGATACAATCAGAAGCTCCTCGCCCTGAGTATCAAGCTGCATTCCAATTACTTCATCACCTGGAATGAGATTCATGCCGATTACACCCATAGCACTTCTTCCGGTAGGTCTTACATCCTGCTCATTGAACCTGATACACATTCCAAGCTTAGTCACAAGAATGATATCCTTATTTCCGTCAGTCTCCTTAACCTCGATAAGCTCATCGTCATCCCTGAGTGTGATTGTCTGAATTCCTGTCTTACGAATATTGGCATACTCTTTTGCAGGTGTTCTCTTTACAATACCATTCTTGGTACACATGAAAAGATATGAATCATCTTTTATACCATTTACAGGAATTATCGCACTTATCTTCTCGCCCGGCATAAGCTGTAAAAGATTTACAATAGCTGTACCTCTGGCTGTACGGCTTGCCTCCGGTATCTCATAGGCCTTCAGACGGTAGATACGTCCAAGGCTTGTACAGAATAACAGATTCTTATGTGTGGTTGTCATAAACAGGTCTTCTATGTAGTCCTCATCTATAGTCTGCATTCCCTTGATTCCACGTCCGCCTCTGTTCTGGCTCTTGAAGTTGTCAAGTGTCATTCTCTTTATATAACCGAGGTTAGTCATAGCTATAACTGTGCTCTCATCCGGAATAAGGTCTTCCATGTTAATCTCTGACTCGTCATAACCTATAGATGTTCTTCTGTCATCGCCATATTTGTCGGAAATTGCCATGATTTCCTTGCGGATTACCATGAGAAGCTTCTTCTCATCAGCAAGTATCTCCTTCAACTCCTCTATTCTGGCTCTGAGTGCAGCCAGCTCCTGCTCAATCTTCTCTCTCTCTAATCCTGTCAGTGCTCTAAGACGCATATCGACAATAGCCTGTGCCTGTGCATCAGAAAGCCCAAAACGCTCAATGAGTCTTGCCTTAGCTGCTGCCACATTCTCAGAGCTTCTGATAATGCTTATCACTTCATCAATATTGTCAAGTGCTATCATCAAGCCTTCTAAGATATGTGCTCTTGCTTCTGCTTTGTTGAGTTCGTATCTTGTTCTTCTTGTAACGACATCCTTCTGGTGAAGAAGATAATATCCGAGCATCTCCTTGAGATTTAACACCTTAGGCTGCTGGTCTACAAGCGCAAGCATGATTACACCGAATGTATCCTGCATCTGTGTATGCTTATAGAGCTGATTGAGAACAATATTAGCATTGGCATCCTTTCTAAGCTCGATGCATATTCTCATACCCTGTCTGTCAGACTCATCTCTAAGGTCTGTTATTCCGTCAATCTTTTTATCCTTTACAAGCTCTGCTATCTTCTGGATGAGATTAGCCTTGTTGACCATATATGGAATCTCAGACACAATGATACGGCTCTTGCCATTAGGCATAGCTTCTATATCCGTAACTGCACGAACCTTAATCTTGCCTCGTCCTGTACGATATGCCTCCTCAATTCCTCTCTTTCCGATAACCATGGCTCCTGTAGGGAAATCAGGTCCCTTGACAATCTCCATAAGCTCCTCTATGTCGGTCTCTTTGTCATGCTCAACCTCATTGTCAATAATCCTTACGACAGCAGCAATAACCTCACGAAGATTGTGAGGCGGTATATTGGTTGCCATACCTACAGCGATACCCGATGTTCCGTTTACCATGAGATTAGGATATCTTGAAGGAAGCACTGCCGGCTCCTTCTCTGTCTCATCAAAGTTCGGTGTAAAATCGACTGTATCCATATCGATATCAGCCAACATCTCCATCGAAATCTTGCTTAATCTCGCCTCTGTATATCGCATGGCAGCAGCGCCGTCACCGTCAACCGAACCAAAGTTACCATGTCCATCGACAAGCGGATATCTGGTCGCAAAATCCTGTGCCAGCTTAACGAGAGCATCATATATTGATGAGTCTCCATGCGGGTGATATTTACCCATTGTATCTCCTACGATACGTGCACATTTTCTGTGCGGCTTATCAGGACCGTTGTTAAGCTCTATCATTGAGTAAAGTATTCTGCGCTGTACCGGCTTAAGACCATCCCTGACATCAGGAAGCGCACGCGCTGCAATAACACTCATCGCATAATCTATATATGAGTCCTCCATAGTCTTTTTGAGGTCTACATCATGAACCTTATCAAAGATATGTTCATCCATTCAAATTTCCTCCACATAACCATATTTTTTATATAATAATTACTTTTTGGCAAAATCACACAACGTACGAATAGCACTAAATATCTAAATTCTTCACGAACTTAGCATTTGCCTCAATGAACTCTCTTCTAGGTTCAACATTGTCTCCCATGAGTGTAGAAAATGTTACATCTATTTCAGATGCATAGTCCTCATCATAGAAAACCTTCTTAAGTATTCTCTTGGCAGGATCCATTGTTGTCTCCCAGAGCTGGTCCGCATCCATCTCTCCAAGACCTTTGTATCGCTGAATCTTGTTGCTCTGGTCACGTCCTACCTCTGTGAGTATTTCATTTAACTGCTCATCAGAGTATGCATACCATACCTTCTTGTTTCTCTCAAGCTTGTAAAGAGGCGGCTGTGCGAGATATACATAGCCCTGCTTTATAAGCTCCGGCATAAAGCGATACAGGAAGGTAAGCATAAGTGTAGCGATATGTGCTCCATCTACATCGGCATCCGTCATAATGATAATCTTGTGATAACGAAGCTTAGTTATATCAAAATCCTCATGTATGCCAGTTCCGAATGCGGTAATCATAGCTTTGATTTCCGCATTTCCGAGTATACGGTCAAGTCTTGCCTTCTCTACATTCAATATCTTTCCTCTGAGCGGCAGGATTGCCTGTGTAGCACGGCTTCGTGCAGACTTAGCCGAACCACCGGCGGAATCACCCTCTACGATGAATATTTCACAATTCTTAGGATCCTTGTCCGAGCAGTCTGCAAGCTTACCCGGAAGACTCATGGACTCAAGTGCTGTCTTTCTTCTTGTAAGATCCCTTGCTTTTCTGGCAGCTTCTCTCGCTCTTTGTGCAAGAAGTGACTTTTCACATATCATTTTTGCTACAGTCGGATTCTGCTCAAGGAAATATGTAAGCTGTTCTGTAACAACATTGTCAACTGCACCTCTCGCTTCACTATTTCCGAGCTTCTGCTTAGTCTGGCCTTCAAACTGAGGATTCTCAATCTTGACACTTACAATGGCAGTAAGACCTTCCCTGATATCCTCTCCGGTAAGATTCTGTTCGCTGTCCTTTAAAAGCTTATTGCTTCTTGCATAGTCGTTAAACGTCTTGGTAATCGCATTCCTAAAGCCTGTAAGATGCATACCGCCTTCAGGTGTATTGATATTGTTGACAAATGAATATATGCTCTCGTTGTAATCGTCATTGTGCTGGAAAGCAACCTCTACAGAAATATTGTTGACTGTTCCTTCACAGTAGATAATATTATCATAAAGCGGAGTTTTGCTGCGGTTAAGATACTGCACGAACTCCTTGATACCGCCTTCGTAGTGGAAAATCTTCTCCTTCTTATTCTCTCTGTCATCTCTTAAGATAATCTTGATTCCCTTGGTGAGAAATGCCATCTCTCTCAGACGATTCTTAAGGATATCAAAATCATATACTGTTTCCTCAAAAATCTCCCTGTCAGGAAGGAATGTAACCTTCGTTCCTGTCTTTTCAGGCTCACAGCTTCCGACAATCTTAAGAGGATACATTACTTTGCCTCTCTCATATCTTTGCTCGTAAATATTTCCGTCACGGCATACCTTAACCTCAAGCCACTCGGAAAGTGCATTTACAACAGACGCACCTACTCCGTGAAGTCCTCCCGATACCTTATATCCTCCACCGCCGAACTTGCCTCCTGCATGGAGAATTGTAAATACAACCTGTACAGCCGGAAGTCCTGACTTGGCATTTATTCCAACCGGAATGCCTCGTCCGTTGTCAGTTACGGTTATAGAGTTGTCAGAGTTAATCTGCACATCAATCTCAGTACAATAGCCGGCTAATGCCTCATCCACCGAATTATCTACAATCTCATATACCAAATGATGAAGTCCCTTTGATGATGTACTGCCAATATACATTCCCGGTCTTTTTCTTACCGCTTCAAGACCCTCAAGAATCTGTATCTGGTCAGCTCCGTAATTATTTTCCATGCTTTCCTCATTTCTGCGCCGGATAAAATATTCTAAATATAGTTATATATGTGCTGACAGCGCTCTCACATATATTCTTAAAGTCAATTTTTTTCAACAACATGTCCGTTCATCACATAGAAAACCTTATCTAAGTGAAAACGATAATTAATAAATTCGTCAAGCCCTGTGCATGTGACAATAGTCTGTACATTACTTATGCTGTCAAGCAGATAGTTCTGTCTGTTAGCATCAAGCTCCGAAAAGACATCATCAAGCAGCAGCACCGGAGTGTCCCCTGTAAGCAGCTTAACTAGCTCTATCTCTGATAATTTTAATGACAGTGCACAGGTTCTTTGCTGTCCCTGTGAACCATATTTTCTGACATCCATATCACCGAGCATAAAGCTCAAATCGTCCCTGTGAGGGCCATACACAGTAGTCTTCTGTCGGATATCCTTTTCCCTTGACGATAAAAGCCTGCTCATAAACTCTTCCTCGGTAACTATCGGTTCATATATAAGCTTAAGCTGCTCTTTATTACCTGACAGCCGCCCATGGATATCATATATAATACTATTAAGATTATTTACAAAATCCCGTCTTATTCTTATAAGCTCATTTCCATAGCTGACAAGCTGTTCGTCCCACACATCCAGTGTATCCGCGAGTGACGGAATAAATGAAATATCCTTTAAAAGCTTATTCCTCTGTAAAAGAGCTTTGTTGTAATTTACCAGATTATGAACATATATCTTGTCTAACTGGCACAGCTCCATATCCATAAACCGCCTGCGTTCTGCCGGCCCGCTCTTGATTATGTTAAGATCCTCCGGCGAGAAAAAGACGATATTGATTATTCCAAGCAGATCCACTGCTCTCTTGATTGGAATGCCATCTATCGCTACACCTTTTGTCTTGTTCTTCTTAAGATGCATATCAATCCGCCGTGAAATATTATTCTTGCGGACAAGCATCTTAATATGAGCCTCATCGCTGTCAAAAGCAATTATTTCCCTGTCCTTGCTTGCGCGATGCGACTTGGTCGTACCTGCAACATATATCGCTTCAAGTATATTGGTCTTTCCCTGTGCGTTATCGCCATACAGAATATTGGTTTCCGGTGAAAACTTCATGCCAAGCAGCTCATAATTTCTGTAATTTTGCAAATCAAGAGCTTCGATAACCATAATTATTCCTCGATCTTAATAGTTTCTCCATCATACTCAACCACGTCACCGGCATGAAGCTTCTTACCTCTTTGAAGCTCCACGGCACCGTTGACTTTGACCTGACCATCAAGGATAACAAGCTTTGCATCAACTCCCGACTCCACAAGTCCTGCTGCCTTTAACGCCTGTCCAAGCTTTATAAATTCATCACGTAACTTTATTATTTCCATATTTTCCCTTTCTAAACAGTACACAGCTATGCTTATAAATTATTGCCATGCATTTACATTGCTTTAAATTAGAATATTTATGCATTATACATTAATAAATATTCATAATGCATAATTATTCATTTTGTAAAAATCATAACCTTGCAAAACCAAACCCTTCAAATGGCAGTCCCGCAGTTATGATTCTAAATAATTAATCCTTTTTTATATTGTTTATAATAGAGAATTCTAAAAATTAAGAACAATTCCAGAATCCCAGTTATGTCTATATTAATAATTGTTAAAGTTGACAGGAAGAATGAGATAGATATACTCGTTCTTATCATCGCGGATAAAACAAGGAGCCTTAGGATTCATAAGATACATCGAAATCTGTTCATCATCTATAACCTTAAGCGCATCCATTAAGAATCTGCCATTAAAACCAATCATAATATCCTTGCCTTCTTTTGTGATATCGATATCCTCATTCATTGAACCGATAGGTGAGTTAATCTTTATCTCAAGAGAACCGTCTGTAATATTTACAATAATAGGCTTCTTGTCACCTTCCTTAACAAGAAGCATTGAACGGTCTATACAATCCAAAAATTCTTTCTTGTTAATCACAACCTTAGTCTCGTAATCCTTAGAAAGCATCTGGTCAATCTTGAAGAACTCTCCGTCAATCAGTCTCGAAACGACCTTAGTTCTATCAAACTCGAACAAAATATTGTTGTCTGTAAAGAAGATGCTTACCATCTCATCAGCTTCACCTGATAAAATTTTGCTTATTTCATTGAGAGCTTTACCCGGAACAATAACCTTAATATCATCATAAGAGTCTTTAAGCTCAATATTTCTTATGGAAATTCTGTGTCCGTCAAGAGAAACAACCCTGAGATTGTTGTTCTTAATCTCAAAAAGTTCACCGGTCATTATTCTGTTGCTGCTTTCGTTGTCGGCAATAGAAAAAATAGTCTGTCGTATAACTTCTTTAAGAGAGAACTTGGACAATTCAATAAATTTATCTTTTTCAACGTAAGGAAGATAAGCAAAGTCTTCTCCCGATTTGCCTGCAATAGTAAAGTTAGCTTTTTCACAGGTGATTTTTGCCACATAATTGCTGTCTGTCTCTATTGTGACTTCATTGTCAGGAAGCTTTCTGATAATATCGGAAAAAATCTTGGCATCGATGGCAACTTTACCTCTGTCTATGATTTCTCCTTTGACTATAGTCTCAATTCCAAGTTCCATATCATTTCCGGTAAATTTTATCTCTCCTGCGGAAGCATCTATAAGAATACATTCGAGTATAGTCATAGTTGTTCTTGATGGTATAGCCTTGAGAACTATGCTAACACCTGATAAAAGATCTGATTTGTTGCAAATAATTTTCATTGTGTGAAACTCCTTTCAAAAATAATGCACAGTGGAGTGCTGTTAATAAATATATAAAAATATTCAGCAGTAGTCGTAGTAGGGGCTGTGAATATGTTGATAACCCTTCTAAAGCCCTTAAAATCAAGGGTTTCAGAAAAAGGATAAGTATGTTAATAATTAAAGGACAAGCTGTTAAACCTGTGTGGATAAAAAAAACGGGAAAAATATCCTGTGGATAGGAAAGTGGTTTATACACAAAAAATGAGAATTTATCAACACTTATCCACAATGTTGTCCAGCAGGTTATCCACAAAGCGTAACGAGTTTCTTCCTTAATTATAATGTCATTTAAATAATGGTGATAACTCAAAAGCTTAAGATGGATTTATCTTTTTGATAAGGATATCTATAAGCTCTTTGGTCTGTACATTATTCTTAATCTCATCAGAAATTTTATCAGCACCGTGAATTACGGTGGTGTGGTCACGATTTCCTATAATTTTGCCGATAGTCGCAAGCGGAACGTCCGTCATTGCACGGCAAAGATACATTGCAATCTGGCGAGGATATACGATTTCCTTGTTGCGCTTATGCGATGTGATATCGGCAGGTGTGATATTAAAATGGTCGGAGACTGTCTTGATGATGAGGTCAGGTGTGACATCTCTGGTCTCATTAGGGAAAATAATGTCACGAAGTGCTTCCTCAGCAAGTGCAATGCTAAGATCATTATGTGTAAACTTTGCGTAAGCTGTCAGCTTGGTAAGAGAACCTTCAAGCTCACGGATGTTGGATTTAATATTGTTGGCAATATATTCTAATATCTCATTAGGTACATTGAGATTCTCAAATTCTGCTTTTTTGCGGAGAATAGCCATACGTGTCTCGTAAGAAGGAGGTGCGATATCGACAGTGAGACCCCATTCAAATCTTGAACGAAGCCTGTCCTCTAATGTTGCAATATCCTTAGGCGGACGATCTGATGAAATAACTATCTGCTTCTTGGATTCGCGCAGAGCATTAAAGGTATGGAAAAACTCTTCCTGAGTACTTTCCTTACCTGCAATGAACTGAATATCATCGATAAGCAGAACGTCAACCTTGCGGTATTTGTCACGGAACTTCTGGTTGGTATTGGTACGGTCATTCTTGATGGATTCTACGAGTTCGTTGGTAAATGCTTCGGAAGTGACATACATTACCTTCTTGGTAGGATCCTTCGTTAAAATATAGTTACCTATTGACTGCATAATATGCGTCTTGCCAAGACCTACGCCTCCGTATATAAAGAGAGGATTGTATATCTCGGCAGGAGATTCGGCAACAGCTACAGCGGCTGCATGTGCGAAGCTGTTGTTATCACCGACGACATATGTGTCAAAGGTATATTTTCTGTTAAGTCCGGCCTTCTCGAACACTTCATCGGAAGGCGCCGCCTTGGTTACGACAGGCTTTGTCCGGCTTACACCGGAGGCTGAGCTTACAAGTCTGTCAATATCTTTGGTCTGGCTTGGAAATATGAATTGGATTTCAAGCTCTAAACCGGTACATTCAGCTACGGCAACCTTCAGAGGAACTGTATATTTCTTGTCTATATAATTAATATAGTTCTGACCCATTCTCTCATCCGGAAGCAGTATAAACAAAACATCGTCATGTGTATCATAAGGCTCAAGAGGCAGCAACCAAGTCTTAAATGATACATCACTGACTTCATGTTCATTCTTGATAGTCTCTAAAATAAGAGGCCATTTTTCTTTAATTTCAGCAATCATCGATATTTCTCCCATTTTGTGTCATTCTAAGTTATTATACCTTAAAATTTGCTTTTTTTCAATGAATTCTCTAAAATACGTGACCTAATAATTGCATAAAATATGGACAATACAGGCATATCTTGCGAGGGTCGGATTTTTTTGGAATAAACGGCATAGATTGGGAATAAATAGTGTAGAGTAGGAATAAGTAATCATAGATAAAAAATAAACAGTATAGAGTAGGATACTGTGGTATGCATTTTATATTTGAGTGTTTTTAAGTTGAATAATTAGTAATTGTATGTTTTACAATAATGTTTAGAAAGAGTGGGCGTGAGAAAATATATAATATACAAAATAAGTTTACATAATAATTTTGTTACAGTTGCATATAATATACCTTTCAGATAAATTATCATGGTGTTAAAAATTGCTTTGTGGAAAATGTGAATATCTTAATTAACATTTTCCATAGGCTTAAATAAAGGGTTTGTGGATAATTTTAACAAGTTAAGAACAATCATCAACAGAGTTATCCACAACTTATCCACAATTTGGGGATAACTTATTCACGGCCATAATGTGGATAAACAGGTTGTCAATAATTTTTGCCTTTATGGGAGATGCAAATGGAAAAAAGTAACCGTTAAGCATCTACGGACAAGCTTTAAAGTGCTGTCATTGTAATCAATGCCATAAATCAGTGATGTGCCGGCAGCAGGGACGGATTCACAAAAATAATGTACAGGCATGAATAATTGCAAAAAAAGCTTGACTTTATGGGATAAAATGAATAAAATTAGAACGATGTTTTAATTATAGTATGATATGCTTACCGATTTATGCCATATCATTATCAAAAGGAGGTGTACGGAATATGAAGCAGACATTCCATCCAAAGAAGAGACAGAGAAACAAGGTTCACGGTTTCAGAGCAAGAATGAGCACAGCTAACGGCAGAAAAGTTTTATCTGCAAGAAGAGCTAAAGGAAGAAAGAGCTTAACAGTATAGGCCGCAGGTGTGTGGCCTTTTTTCTATGCAATCCATAGAAAATTATCAGGAGGCAGTTTGACACATGAGCAGTTATGAAACTTTGAAAAAAAACATCGAATTTCAAAAGGTTTATAAGAGTGGTAAGTCTTATGCCAACAAGTATCTGGTCATGTATGTTTTGGAGAATGGAACGGATAATACCAGAATTGGTATATCTGTGAGTAAGAAGGTCGGGAACAGCATTGTCCGGCACCGTCTCACGAGGCTCATAAGGGAAGCGTGCAGACTTAATTACAATAGTATACAGTCAGGTTATGACATAGTGATTATTTCGAGAGCAGCGCACAAGGGTAAGAACTTTGCGGATACGCAGAGCGCACTTATTCATATATGTAAGCTGCATGGGATTTATCGAGGTGAGCATGAAAAAGCTTTTGATAGCGATGGTAAGATTTTATCGTAAATTTCTTTCACCGATGAAGAAATATCCAACCTGTATATACACTCCAACCTGTTCTCAATATGCTATTGAAGCGATTGAGAAATATGGTGCTCTCAAAGGGAGCTACCTAACTACAAAGAGAATTCTTCGATGTAACCCTTTTGCAAAAGGAGGGTATGATCCTGTACCATAAGTTGAGCCGCAGACTCAACTTTTAGAAAAACCTTGCGGTTTTTCATAGAGCGATAAGCTGAATTATATTCCGCGGGCTCAACTGATATTCAGGATTTATACAAATGAATTATTATCCGGGTGGGAAATAATGGGTTGTTTTCATTTTAATATGATAATGACCGGGAAGGAATAGGATTAATAATGATTTTATTAAAGGTGCCTATTCTTGGTGATATTATCGATTTTATCGCCTTGTTAATGGGCTATATTATGCAGGCGTTGTTCTTTATAACCGGTGGATTTAACATTGGTTTATGTATTATTCTCTTTACGATTATTGTAAGGCTTATAATGATGCCTATGACAATAAAGCAGCAGAGATTTTCCAAGCTGTCATCGATGATGCAGCCGGAGCTTGCCGCTATACAGAATAAATACAAAGGTAAAAATGATACTGCTTCGATTCAGAAGATGCAGGCAGAGACAAAAGCAGTATATGAGAAGTATGGAACATCTCCTACAGGCGGATGCCTTCAGATGTTCATCCAGCTTCCTATTTTCTACGGAATTTTCGCTGTTGTTCGTGATATTCCATATTATGTTCCGAGAGTAAAGGCACTTTTTGAGCCTATAATCAGCGCAATTACAGGTGTTACTAACTACAGTCAGGTACTTATTGACAGTGGTTTAACTACAACTGCATGTGATACAGAGGATGCACTCTTAAGATTCCTGAATGCATTTTCATCAGAGCAGTGGGATACACTTAAGAATGCGTTTGCAAGCTATGGTAACGGAATTTCAGATACTATTGCACAGCAGTCTGAAAAGATTTTACATGTTAACAATTTCTTTGGAATTAACTTAGCAACAGCGCCGGGCTTCAAGTTAAGTCTTGCACTTTTAATTCCGCTTCTTGCAGGTCTTACACAGTGGCTTTCAGTTAAGCTCATGCAGTCTAAGAGTCCTGTGAATGAAGCTGATGAGAGCAATACGGCAGCACAGTCCATGAAGATGATGAACGCAATGATGCCTGTTATCTCAGCAGTTTTCTGTATTTCCATGCCTAGTGGTCTTGGTCTTTACTGGATCATGGGAAGCGTTGTACAGTGTGTCCAGCAGATATTTATTAACAAGTACATGGATAAGGTTGATGTGGAAGGGCTTATCGCCAAGAACATGGAGAAGGTTAATAAAAAGAGAGCTAAGCAGGGACTTCCTCCTAAGAAGGTCGATACAAGAGCTGTTACAGACTATGAAGAGGCAGTTCAGAGGAAGCAGGACGAGATTGCCAGAAGAGGCGAGAGAGCTAAGGAAATCAAGGATTCAACAGAATATTATAACCAGAACGCCAAGCCGGGTTCACTTGCTTCTAAGGCTAATATGGTTAAGATGTACAATGAGAAAAATTCAAAGAATTAGTATTGGAGGATAAGTATCATGGAATATATAGAGATTACCGGTAAAACGGTAGACGAAGCCATTACTAATGCGACTATTAAGCTATCTGTTACAAGCGATAAGCTTGAATATGAGGTAGTTGATAAGGGAAGTAAAGGATTCTTAGGAATCAACAGCCGCCCGGCTGTAATCAAGGTTCGTATTGCACAAAAAGAGGATGAGTTCGAGCAGGCAGTTAAGAATGTCACTGAAACAAAGCGTGAGGATAAGCCTGTTGCTGCAAAAAAGCCTGAGCCTAAGAAAGATAATTATGTACCTAAGCATGAGACTAAGAGCGCTCCTGAGAATGTTAAGCCGGTTCAGGAGGAGAAGCCTGTACAGGTTAAGAGTGTACCTGTTGAAAATACAGAAGCCACAGAAAATAATAAGTTTTCAAAGAAGCCGGTTGCCGGAGCTGACATGGAGCCTGCAATCAAGAAGTTCCTTGGCGATGTATTAAATGCTATGGGAATGCAGGCAGAAGTCAAGGTTGTTATTGATGAGAATGAAGGCTCTGTCGATATCGAGCTTGTCGGTGAGAATATGGGTGTTCTTATCGGTAAGAGAGGTCAGACACTTGACTCATTACAGTACCTTGTAAGTCTTGTTGCCAACAAAGAAGCAGATGGTTATTTCCGTGTCAAGCTAGATACAGAGAACTATCGTGCAAGAAGAAAAGAGACACTTGAGTCTCTCGCAAAGAATATTGCATATAAGGTTAAGAGAACCAGAAAGCCTGTTTCACTTGAACCTATGAATCCATACGAGAGAAGAATCATCCATTCTGCTCTTCAGAATGACAAGTATGTAGCTACAAGAAGTGAAGGCGAAGAGCCATTCCGCCATGTAGTTGTATATTTAAGAAAAAATGTATAAAATATTCTTGCATTAGAATAAAAAGTAACATATTATCAAGATGTGTGCATATGCGAATATGTGCACATCTTTTTAAATTTACAGAGCATGTTTATGCAAAAAATATGATAGTGCCGGATGCAAAAGGTAAAAAAGCCGTCTGCACCTGCATCATAATGCATTTGAACCGGAAACTTAGGCATCAATAAGATGTCACAAATATATTAATTGGAGAAGTGAGTATGGAGAGTCGTGAGACAATTGCAGCCATTGCAACAGGAATGGGCAATGCGGGAATTGGTATTGTCAGAATAAGCGGTGATGCTGCGATTGAAATTGCGGATAAGGTTTTTAAAGGAAAGAACAAGAGAAAATTAGCTGAATCTAAGAGCCATATGGCTCATTATGGACATATATATGACAAAGAGGAGCTTATTGATGAGGCACTTGTGCTTGTAATGAAAGCTCCGAACACTTATACAAGGGAGAATGTCGTTGAGATTGACTGTCATGGCGGTGCATATGTGACGCGAAGGATACTTGAACTTGTGTTAAAAAACGGTGCCAGGGCAGCAGAGCCGGGAGAATTTACGAAGAGGGCATTTCTTAACGGAAGGATAGATTTGACTCAGGCTGAAGCTGTTATCGATGTAATCAATGCGAAAAACAGCTATGCGTTAAAAAGCTCTGTCAACATGTTAAACGGAAGGTTATCCACAGAGATTAAAAAAATCCGTGAGGAGCTGATTTACAATATTGCCTTTATAGAGGCGGCTTTGGACGATCCTGAGCACATCAGTCTGGATAACTTTGTGGATAAGTTGGATAACTATGTGGATAAGTGGATAAATGCTGTGGATAAGTTGTTGACAAGTGTTGATAACGGTAAGATATTCACCGAGGGTGTAAAGACTGTAATACTTGGTAAGCCAAATGCCGGAAAGTCAAGCCTTCTAAATACCTTATTAGGTGAGGAAAGAGCCATAGTTACGGACATTGCAGGCACTACAAGGGATACTCTTGAAGAGCAGATAAACATCCATGGAATCATACTAAAGCTCATAGATACAGCGGGTATAAGACAGACTGAGGATATTGTGGAAAAGCTTGGTGTGGATAAGTCGAGAAGATTTGCAAAGGATGCCGACCTCATAATATATGTGGTTGACAGCTCGACAAAGCTTGATGACAATGATATGGATATAATATCCATGATTAATGAAGGTGTGGCAGGAAAAGTCATCGTACTTTTAAATAAGTCAGACCTCGACACCAAGACGGACGAGAACGATATAAAGAGCTTTATCGATTGTCCTGTTATAAATATCTCGGCTAAGGAACAGTCAGGGATTGATGAACTTGAGAAAAAGCTTGAAGAGATGTTTATCGGAGGAGAGCTTTCATATAATGACGAAGTGATGATAACAAGAGCAAGGCAGAAGGATGCGCTTAATCAGGCGGGAGAGAGCCTGAGGCTTGTCAAGGATGGAATAAGCATGGCGGTACCCGAAGATTTGCTCACGATTGACCTTATGAATGCTTATGAGGAGCTTGGGAAGATAATCGGAGAAGCTGTTGAGGAGGATCTCGTAAATGAGATTTTCAGTAAGTTCTGCATGGGAAAATAGCGGAATGTTGTTTTTACTTTAGTTAAAAAAGCATTTATAAAATAAAAAGAGAGGCTGTGTTATTTTGCACAGGTAAGAAAATGGGAAATTATCTTGAAGAAAATTATGATGTTGTGATTGTCGGGGCCGGTCATGCCGGATGTGAAGCAGCGCTTGCATGTGCCAGATTGGGGCTTGAGACAATTATGTTTACAGTGAGCGTTGAGAGCATTGCACTTATGCCATGTAATCCGAATATTGGAGGAAGCTCCAAGGGACATCTTGTAAGGGAGCTTGATGCACTTGGCGGTGAGATGGGAAAGAATATCGACAAGACGTTTATCCAGTCGAAGATGCTTAACAGCTCGAAAGGTCCGGCGGTACATTCGCTGCGCGCACAGGCAGATAAGTCTGAGTACAGCAGACAGATGAGAAGAACACTTGAAAATACGGAGCATCTTACAATACGTCAGGCAGAAGTAGCGGATATTCTCACGGATGACGACAGGAATATTACAGGAGTAAAGACATATTCGGGCGCAGTATACCACTGTAGAGCTGTTGTGCTGTGTACAGGAACATATCTCAAAGCAAGATGTATATACGGCGATGTGAGCAGCTATACAGGCCCTAATGGACTTCAGGCAGCCAATCATCTTACCGATGCATTAAAAAGGCTTGGAATAGAGATAAGACGCTTTAAGACGGGTACTCCGGCGCGTGTGGACAGACGTTCCATCGATTTTTCCAAGATGGAGGAGCAGTTTGGCGATAAGCATATTGTACCATTTTCATTTACAACCAATCCTGATGATATACAGAAGGAGCAGGCTTCCTGCTATCTTACATACACTAACGAGGAGACTCATAGGATAATAAGGGAGAATCTTGACCGCTCACCGCTCTATTCGGGAAAAATAGAGGGAACAGGGCCTCGCTACTGCCCATCCATTGAGGATAAGGTTGTGAGGTTTGCCGATAAGGACAGGCATCAGGTTTTTGTTGAGCCGGAAGGCAATTATACCAATGAGATGTATCTTGGAGGCATGTCAAGCTCACTTCCGGAGGATGTACAGTATGCAATGTACCGCACCGTACCGGGACTTGAAAATGTAAAAATCGTGAGAAATGCCTATGCGATAGAGTATGACTGCATCAATCCGGTTGAACTTAAGGCATCGCTTGAATTTAAAAATATACATGGACTTTTTTCGGGTGGACAGATAAACGGAAGTTCAGGCTATGAGGAGGCAGCGGTGCAGGGACTTGTCGCAGGCATCAACGCCGCGATGAAGCTTCTTTGCAGAGAGCCGTTGATACTTGACCGTTCGGAGGCGTATATAGGTGTCCTGATTGATGACCTTGTGACTAAGGAGAGCTCAGAGCCTTACAGAATGATGACTTCAAGAGCTGAATACAGGCTTCTTTTAAGACAGGACAATGCTGACCTGCGTCTCTCGGCAAAAGGGCATGATATAGGCCTTATATCGGATGAGAGATATGAGAAGGTTGAACAAAAGAGAAGAGCTATTGATGCTGAGATAAAGCGCCTTGGCATGGTGATGATAGGCGGAACGAATGAAGTGTGTGATTTTCTTGCAAGACATAACAGCACAGCTCTCAACAACGGCGTTTCGCTTGCCGACATTATAAAGCGTCCTGAGCTTGATTATGATGCCATAGCAGAGCTTGACAAGGACAGAAAGCCTCTTCCGTGGGATGTCATAGAGCAGGTAAATATAAATATAAAATATCAGGGGTATATCGAAAGAGAATTAAGGCAGGTAGAGCATTTTAAGAAGCTTGAGAAGAAGCTTATACCGGATGATATAGACTATGATGAGGTTGGAAGTCTCCGCCTTGAAGCCAGACAGAAGCTAAAAAGCTTCAGACCGCGCTCAATAGGTCAGGCATCGAGAATATCAGGAGTGTCACCGGCGGACATAACGGTGCTGTTGGTGTACCTTGAGAGCAGGAGATAAGAAGAGCTATCCGTTTGCAAAACTATATATTTAAAAGCCGGACGTTGTGCAATTAGATATATAAGAATAGAAACTGTAAGGAGAGTCATTGATGGCAGATTTTTTGAGGGAAAATCTAAAGAAGATAGGCTGTGAGCCGAGTGATTTACAGTGTGAGCAGCTTAATAATTTTCATAAAATTCTATGTGAGTGGAACGAATTTATGAATCTCACAGGGATAACAGAGTACAATGAGGTTGTTATTAAACATTTTGTGGACAGCCTTGCTGTGAATTGTGTATATTCATTCAAAAAAACAGATCGTGTTGTGGATATCGGTACGGGAGCAGGTTTTCCGGGTATTCCGCTAAAGATTATGTATCCGGATACGAGATTCACTCTTCTTGATTCACTTAATAAGAGAATTAAGTTCTTGGACGAAGTCATAAGAATCAATTCGTTGGATGGAATTGAAACACTTCATGGAAGAGCTGAGGATTACGCAAGGGATAAGAATTATCGTGAAGCATTTGATGTATGCGTATCGCGCGCTGTCGCAAATTTGTCGACACTTAGTGAATACTGTCTTCCATATGTGAAAGTTGGAGGAGTATTCATATCATATAAGGCGGGACAGCTTGACGAGGAGCTTAAGGCATCTGAGCGAGCGATAAAGCTCTTAGGCGGTGAGATTAAGGAAGTTCACAAGCTTACATTGCCTGACACGGATATCGACAGAACATTTGTCGTAATAAAAAAGACGGCAGCCACTTCCAAGAAATATCCAAGAAAGGCCGGACTGCCGTCTAAGGAGCCGCTATAGAGCGGAATTATTTTGATGATTATGGTCAGTGTGTCTTCCGGAGCTGACCGTAATCAAGCTTATTCAAAAAATTTGTCAAGTGTTATGGCAAGCTCATCAGGACATTCAAACTGTGGGGCACTGATATCTTCGAACAGAACGGATGAAATATTGTCCTTCTCGATATCGAAGGTTGCAAGTGCCTTTTTTGCCTGCTTATCGGCGGTGCCCGTTACAATAAGAACCGGAGTAGAGAGCTTCTTAAGCATTCTTCTGATATCGGAATTTAACAGGTTGCCGTGTATGCTTGCAAGCAGAAAGCGTCCGTAATAACCGCCTGTGTGTGCAGCTTCGTACATGGAGTCGGCAAGCTTAATACGTTTATCATCGCTAAGTCCCGGTATATTTGACAGCTTTTTTTTGATAGCATTTTTGTTGTATTCAAGATTGTACATAAATGAGCCGATAACAGGTGTGCTGTATACTGCGCGGAGAGCCTTTGCAAAGGCAGGTCTTGTCGACATGTTGCAGTAAGTGCTTTCCATTGCGGTAGGATTGATAAAGGCAAGACTTGAATAAAGCTGTGGATTTATTAAAGCTGCACAGATAAGTATTGCCGCTGAAGTTGATGTCGCTGCAGCATAGACACAGGATGAAGTATCGTGACGGCGGCATATTCTGGTCTTGACAAAGTCATTGACAGCGAGAGCATACATGTATATGGAGTAGTCAACAATGTTCTTGTCAGAGAAGCCACAGCCCGGAAGGTCGATGACATATACGGAATGTGACTGAGACAGCTTTGCGGCAGCAGGAAGCCATTCGGACATATTAGCCGATGGTTCAAGTGCATGAATAAGTATTACAGGGCTTCCGCTTCCGTAATGCTTATAATATATGTCACCGAAGCGGCCTGTATATACACGGCAGTCCTCGCGATGGTTAGAATTACCTGATGTTGCTTTTTTATATTCAAGTGTATTATATACTGCCATGCAGCCAAGTGCGAGACCGGCAGCTTTTAAAAGCGGGTGTTTATTTTTTTTGGTACTCATAACAGCCTCCATTTCGCAAAAAAATAACATATGGTTTAGATTTAGTTGATAATTGAGCGGCACATTTTATTGCATAAAATTCATTGTGGAAAATTCATTACATAAAGCTTATTAATTATGTAATATAAGATTCATTTTTGCACTAATTATCATAAGGATAGTATAATATATTATAATTTGCATGACAAGCATGATTATAAGAAAATTGCAGCCTGCCATTAGTATATACGGATAGTATGTTTTGACACCCGAACTTTATAAGGCAATTAAATAAAAGGCTTTTTTAATTATTTGCTTTTCAAAATATGTTTTTTAGTATATAATTATATATTATAGGACGAATTTACTAATTAATATTACTTCAGAGTGATAAATTGAAGAGTTCAACCTTTTGAGTGAGAATTGCTTTTAACTATGGTTTTATTTTGGTTAAACTATATGGTACGTTTACAAATGTAGAATAACATAAAATAATTCTAAATATAATATTGGTGTTAAAAATGATTCACAAGAGACAGATTATAACTTAAATTAATTGAACGTGGGAATATTGTACAGTTTGCATAATAGATAAGATTCTAAAATTAGACTATTTATGCATTGTAATGTACCAAGGTATGCTTATATTTAAGTATACCGGTATGTTGAAGGAGGAGAGTATAGATGCCGATTAATGTTTTAATTGCAGATGATCATACAATAGTAAGAGAGGGTGTAAAATGTATTCTTGACAATACAGGTGACATTGATGTAATTGCGGAGGCATCAGACGGATATGAGTGCCTTAACGCAGTTAACAAGATGAATCCGAATGTTGTTTTGCTGGATATCAATATGCCTAACCTTGACGGCCTTAAGGTTCTTGAGATAATGAGAGACCAGAAGGTCAATTCAAAGGTTCTTTTTCTTACTGCCAACGATAGTCCGGATTCATTGATGAAGGCTGTAGATATGGGGTGTGACGGATATATATTAAAAAAATCGGATTCGGTAGCTCTCAGAAAGGCAATTCATGCGGTATATAACGGTGAATTTTATATCCAGCCGGAATTGCAGCCTATACTGAGCGAGACAGTCTCAGTGCGTGACACTGCTATGGATAAGTTGAATGATTTGACCAGAAGAGAGATTGATGTGCTTAAGCTTCTTGCAGAAGGACTTTTCAATAAAGAAATTGCAAGCAGGCTTAATATCAGTGAGCGAACAGTCAAGAACCATGTATCCAACATTTTTAAGAAAATATCGGTATCTGATAGAACGCAGGCAGCAGTGTTTGCGATTAAGAATAATCTGATTAAAATATCATATTAAGCAGATTGATTGCCGGAAGTCATAAACGGCATGATTGATGGATGTTGGATTTTATTTACAAATAAGTGCTTATAAATGTATTGTTTAATAAATAATAACAAGAGAAGTTATAAAATGATAGAATAAATGATATAACTCTTGAATAAATTATGTTCATATCGCAATGAACGTAAACTTACGGTGTAAGCTTGGAAGTTTATAGAGTAGTTGTAGCTTAGGTTAAGTATTTATTAGATATATAATATTGATTAGCGGATGAGCAGTAAGCTCGGGAAGGTTAATTGGCAGAAAAGTATTAAGAGACATAAATAACGATATTGAATACATTTTTTGATGAATTTGTGAAGAGAAAATAATGTTTCACGTGAAACATTATTTTCTCTTCTTTTATTATATTATAAAATTATGTTGCTGAACATGATGCTTTTTTTCGCAAAGAATACAGAGCTTAGCGTTGTGTGCATATAAAAAGCATTTATCACAGTTTTGAAACTTCTTTTTGCTGTAGAAGATGTATTTTTACACAGACCATTTCGTCTTTGGTGAATTTACCCTCTGTGACAGCTCTGCCGCAGCAGGCATCCAGAGACCAGGCATCATTAAAGAAATGATCTGAAACATAGTTAATGAACTTCGATTTTAAAACATAATCGTAGGTTCTGCAGAAGTTATGGCGGTTAGCTTCATACACAGCCTGACCGGCTTTGGCTCTGTAATGCGGAGAACATTTCTTATACATAGGAATTGTTCCATGTTTAATTTCATTCGATACTGTTGTTGGTGAACAGCCGATTTCTCTGGCAATCGCACGAATGGAATAGTTATCTTTAATACGAAGTTAAATAATAATGCGCTCCTCAAATGAAAGATGTCTACCCTTTTTACGAGAAGATGTAATATAATGTAATTGGCTCATGGACATGCTCCTTTGATTATGTTTTTCTAGTCAACTAACATTCTATCAAAGAAATGCTTCATGAGCTATTTTATTATTTAGTCAGGGTCCAACTTCATTATACAATCGGCGAATATAAAACAACTTATTGAATGTTTCACGTGAAACATTTAATAAAAAAATTTATATATTACAAGTGAAATACTTTGTACCATAATTATAACAATAAAAATTAAGTAATATTGCAAAGTTAAACATTTATTTAAAAGTATAAAACGAGTAGTTTGCATGCAAAAAGGAAGAAAATATTGAATTTTATTTGAAATATAAAATAACTCATGAAATGCTTTATGTGAAACATTTTATATATGATATTTTATGTGCTATGTGAATTTTAAAAATAATATACGCTCCATAAAATATTAAAACACATAAAAATTATTACATAATTAATCTATTATGTTATGAAGATGATTAAATTACAACAAATTAAATCAGTCTTAAATTTCCAAGAAAAACCAGCAATCAGAAAAATATTGAATAATACATAATATAAAAAAACAAATAAAATACAAATAAGATGTTTCACGTGAAACATTTTATATCGAAAATAAATTCTTTATTATTAAATTGTAGTAATTGTGAATTAAAGCTGTTATAATGAATAGCAGTGGTCGGAAAAGAGAAAACAATTTAAATAAGAAAAAGGTAGGATATACAGATGGGAAGAATAATCGCAATAGCAAATCAGAAGGGCGGAGTCGGAAAGACAACAACAACCATCAATCTTGCTTCCTGCCTGGCTGAAGTTGGTAAGAAGATACTTGTTGTGGACACTGACCCTCAGGGAAATACGACAAGTGGTCTTGGAGTAGACAAAAATTCACAGGAATTGACAATGTATTCGTTGATAATTGGAGAATGTCAGATTAAGGAATGCCTTGTACATACACAGTTTGAAAGAGTGGATATTATTCCATCCAATGTGAATCTGGCCGGAGCAGAAATAGATTTGATTGGAACAGAAGAAAGAGAGTACATATTAAAAAATGCGCTTTCAACAATAAAAGATGAATATGATTTTATAATACTTGACTGCCCACCATCATTAAGTATATTGACTGTGAATGCAATGGTGGCAGCCGATACGGTTCTTGTACCTATACAGTGTGAGTACTATGCACTTGAAGGCCTATCACAGCTTATGCATACGATAAATCTTGTTCAAAGCAGACTTAATCCGGAGCTTAAGATGGAAGGTGTAGTATTTACAATGTATGATGCCAGAACCAATCTTTCGCTTCAGGTAGTTGAGAATGTTAAGGAGTATCTCAAGCAGGACGTATATAAGGCAATTATTCCGCGAAATGTAAGGCTTGCTGAGGCACCTAGCTATGGACTCCCAATTAACTATTATGATAAGAAGTCAACAGGAGCAGAGGGATATCGGATTCTTGCGCAGGAAGTTATTAATTATGGAAAAGAGAAACGCAGCAAGAAAAAGACAAGTAAGTAATAATGATATTTCAATGATGGATATGTAATTATGAAAAATAAGAAGATTAAACGTAACGCATTGTAATCAGATAATTGCAAAATATATTTTTTATAGAACATTAGTTTTGAACGCAGAATAAGCAATCCCCCGCTTCAAGTGTGTAGAACACTAAGCGGTGGGTAAGGGAGATGCTTATGTCAGTGGGAGCTAAAAGCTTCCACTGACACTTCGCAAAGCGACTGCGTTCATGAGCAAGTAGCGAAAGCGGATTGCGAATGTCCGCTTTACTATGTAGTTTTGCAAATACCTATATTGCAACAGGAAAGAGGTAGATTATGGCAGCAAAAAGAGGACTCGGCAAAGGACTGAATTCACTTATACCGGAGGACAGTAGAAGTGTTTCTGAGACAAAGCCGAAGGTTGTTGAAAAGATAGTTGAGAAAAAGGTTGTTGTAAAGGAACCGACCGAAATTAAAGTCAATATTAATTCGGTTGAGCCTAATCGCAATCAGCCCAGAAAAGTGTTCGAGGAAGATGCGCTAGAGGAGCTTGCGGAATCTATAAAGGAGTATGGAGTGCTACAACCGCTTCTTGTACAGAAGAGAGACGGATATTATGAGATAATAGCCGGAGAGAGAAGATGGCGTGCAGCCAAAAAAGCAGGAATTAAGGAAATTCCGGTTGTTATACGCGATTATTCAGAGCAGGAAATTGTTGAGATAGCACTCATCGAAAACATTCAGAGAGAGGATCTGAATCCTATCGAAGAAGCTCAGGCATATCAAAGGCTTGTAAAAGAGTATAATCTCAAGCAGGATGAGATTGCCGAGAGAGTATTTAAGAGCAGAGCTGCAATCACTAATTCAATGAGGCTTTTAAAGCTTGATGAAAGAGTTCAGCAGATGCTTATTGACGATATGATTTCAGCCGGACATGCGAGAGCTCTTTTGGCAATAGAGGACGGAGAGAAACAGTATAATGTTGCAATGAGAATTTTTGATGAGAAGCTCAGTGTAAGAGAAATCGAAAAGCTCATCAAGGATATTGCAAATGGCAAGGATGAAAAAAAGACAAAGAATGTCCCTGCAAATGACTTTGTATACAGAGAGTATGAAGAAAAACTGAAAACCGTATTCGGAAGCAAGGTAATAATTCATAATAAGGAAAATAATAAAGGTAAGATAGAGATTAATTACGGTTCAAGGGAAGAATTTGAGAGAATTATAGAGCTTATAGAGAAAGGACGATAATTTATAAAGGTTCGGGAGTCAAAATATGCTGATTTAGTCTATGTGTGTATAACGAGTTATACACAGTTAAACGCACAAGACATGTTTTAATACCCTAGTCTTATAAAATAAAAAAGAGAAGCACTTAACGGATAGAGCTATAAAGCATCGATGTTATATGGGCAGGAAGTGAAAGTAGCCTGCGAATATCATTGACATAATATTGATTTTTGTAATAAATAAAAAAGGTTAAAAAAATAAAATAATAATTGTATAATTTTAATTGTTGAGTGCTCAGGATAAGATAAGAGCCTGGCAGTTATGATTTATGGCAAAAGAAACGGAGGATATATTACTGGTATGACAAATTTAGTCAATTCAGGCACAATGATGTTGATTCTGTGCATAGCTGTCGGAGTACTGGCGGTAATAAGCATAGTAAGCCTTGTATTACTTATAGTAACCATGGTAAGACTAAAAAAGATGAGACAGAATTACCGCCTGTTCATGAATGGAAAAACGGCAGAAAATCTTGAGGATGCAATGCTCGACCACTTTGCAAAAATTAAGGATTTGGTTGAGCTTACGGATGAGCACACACAGCAGATTGCTTTTATTAATGAGGAGATGAAGACAGTCTACACAAAGCTTGGTGTAGTAAAGTATGATGCTTTCAATGAGATGGGTGGAAAGTTGAGCTTTGCGCTTGCTATGCTTGATAACAGCAACAATGGATATGTCATAAATTCAATGCATAACAGGGAAGGCTGCTATACATACGTCAAGGAAATAATAAAAGGTGAATCATTTATTGCACTTGGCGATGAAGAAAAGAAGGCGCTCAGCCAGGCAATGGGAACAGATATAGAGGTATAGATTGTGGGCATTGATATGGATAAAACCTATTGAAATATAGAAAAATGTGGTGTATCATAAACAACAGTAATGCCACTGAAAATGTTATTGGCAGAATGAATTAAGAAAGAGCACAAGCGTGCAGAAAAGAGGAAAAGAACATGTTAGATATGAAATTTGTCAGAGAAAATCCTGAACTTGTAAAGGAAAATATCAGAAAGAAATTTCAGGATTCCAAGCTTCCTTTAGTTGATGAAGTAATAGCACTCGATGAGCAGAACAGAGCAGCAAAGGCAGAGGCTGACGGACTTCGTGCAGATAGAAATAAGCTTTCAAAGCAGATTGGTGCTCTTATGGGACAGGGCAAGAAGGAAGAGGCAGAGGCAGTCAAGAAGCAGGTTGCTGACAATGCAGCGAGACTTGCTGAGCTTGAGCAGAAGGAAAGCGAGCTTGAGGAGAAAGTTAAGAAGATAATGATGGTTATTCCTAATATAATTGACCCAAGCGTTCCTATCGGAAAGGATGACAGCGAGAATGTTGAAATCACACGTTACGGTGAGCCTGTTGTTCCTGATTTCGAGGTTCCTTATCATACAGAGATTATGGAAGCTTTTGACGGTATAGACCTTGACAGTGCGAGAAAGGTTGCCGGAAATGGTTTCTATTATCTCATGGGCGACATTGCAAGACTTCATTCGGCGGTTATCTCATATGCAAGAGATTTCATGATTAACAGAGGCTTCACATACTGCGTACCACCTTTTATGATTAGAAGTGAAGTTGTAACAGGAGTTATGAGCTTTGCAGAGATGGATGCAATGATGTACAAGATTGAGGGAGAGGATCTTTACCTTATAGGAACAAGTGAGCATTCCATGATTGGTAAGTTCATTGATACAGTTCTTCCTGAGGACACTCTTCCAAGAACACTTACAAGCTATTCTCCATGTTTCCGTAAGGAGAAGGGTGCTCATGGTATTGAGGAGAGAGGTGTATATAGAATACATCAGTTTGAGAAGCAGGAAATGATAGTTGTATGTAAGCCTGAGGACAGCAAGATGTGGTTTGACAAGCTTTGGCAGAACACGGTTGATTTATTCCGCAGCATGGACATTCCTGTAAGAACACTTGAGTGCTGTTCGGGAGACCTTGCAGACCTCAAGGTTAAGTCAATTGATGTTGAGGCATGGTCCCCAAGACAGAAGAAGTATTTCGAAGTAGGAAGCTGCTCTAATTTAGGAGATGCTCAGGCAAGAAGACTTAAGATTCGTGTTAAGGGTGAAAACGGCAACTATTTTGCTCACACACTTAACAATACTGTTGTAGCTCCACCTAGAATGCTCATCGCATTCTTAGAGAATAACTTAAATGCTGATGGTTCTGTCAACATTCCGGAAGTATTAAGACCATACATGGGCGGCATGGAGAAGATAGAGAAGAAGCATTAATTTTAAAGAAGAGAGGAGTCTCATGCATTTATATTTAAAAGCGGTGGGCTTAGGAAGTATAAATACACGTAAGGATTACGATAAACTCATAAAGTATATTATAAAAGAGGGTATCGAAAAAGGTACTGTACAGTATTCGGATATACACTATCTCCCAGGGGATAGTGTATATCCTGCTCAGATAAAACATTATTTTAACAAGGTAAGTGGCATATCTGTAAATGGATTCTATAATCCATCAAGAAAGAGTTTCAAGCCTGACTATGTTTTTCCATTTCTTGATGGCTCAGTTGAGAGCTATGAGAGCGAAGTATCCATAGGAAGAAAGACAGAGCGTGTGGCATTCAATGCATTATGTGATGAGCCGGGAAGAGGAATTGCACTCATCTTTCATTTGAGCAATCCTGTTGATTATCTTCTCAGTAAGCCTATTGTTGCAGATTATACTGATAAGACAGTAAAAATCGCAGCGATGTGCAATGAAGGAACAGTCCTGCTTCCTGTAAATAAGAGTGATCGCCAGATAGATAAGTCGAGGGCGGCAACAGCAGCGAGAAATAATCTTATAAACCTTGCTAAAAAGGGTGATACATCGGCTATTGACAATCTGACAATAGAAGACCTTGATACTTATACCAATATCTATAAAAGGATGCACAGTGAAGATATATTCACTATAGTTGACTCGTCATTTATGCCTAGTGGATTCGAGTGCGACTGTTATTCAATAATCGGAAATATTGTGGAGTCTAGTATGTACAATAATGATTACACAGGTGAAGATATATATGTTATGACTCTCGAATGTAATGATATTGTATTTGATTTGTGTATTAATGCAAAAGATGTAGTCGGTGAGCCGGCTGAGGGAAGAAGATTCAAGGGCAGAATATGGCTTCAGGGACAAGTCGAGTTCTAAAATAAACACTCAGCATTAAATTATATGTGATTAATGGTTTTATAAAAAACAATCAGAATCTTAAAATTGATAAGCTGCGCCGTAAGGTAAAGCAGCTTATCAATCATCCTGCTAAATTGCAGTGTAGTCTGAATAGTGATAATTGACGGATATAAAGTAGAATCTGATATAATAATTACATAATTGTTCAACATGAGTCCATTTATCAAAGTTGAAATAAACCTTTCACTTTAGTAAGAAATTTTCTTGAACAAAATATGTTGTAATATAAGTTAAAATCTGATATAATAGAAATATTGAGTGACCTGTTTCCTTAGTTAAATGGATATAACAGCCCCCTCCTAAGGGGCAGTTGAGGGTTCGATTCCCCCAGGAAACGTTTATAATAAATGTATAGGATATGAAAATAGAGAAATTATGTTTCATGTGAGTTCACTCACAAAAGAAGCATGAGTTCTCTTTTTTATGATGTACCAGAAACAGGATTTTCAATCGGTGATGAAGAGTCTGCTTTTGCAAGAGGATATAAAGTTATTTTTCCACAATAGGGCAAATTTAACGTTTGATAACGACCATATGACTGGAAAAATAACCTATAAGTATTACAATGATAAGATGTGGCCAAATAGATTTGCTACATATGTATCTGTTGATGAAGCAATTAAATTGATGGAAAGTTAAGTCGGGATTTAAATGTTTGGAGAGGAGAAGGAAAATGAATATTTCTTTATTCTCAAATCAATACCTTGTTCGAAAGATGTGTTCCCATGATGCAGCGGAAGTATACACATTGTGCTGTAAAAACAGTTTATACTATCAATACTGTCCGCCGTTTGTATCAGAACAGAGCATTATGAATGATATGAGTGTGCTCCCACCCAACAAGGAAATGTGCGATAAGTACTATCTGGGATTTTATGATGGGGAAAAACTGATTGCTGTGATGGATTTCATCATGGCCTATCCGGATGAATTAACAGCCTTTATTGGTTTTTTTATGACGGATGTGTCCATACAGAATACTGGAACAGGGAGCAAGATTATCAATGACCTGTGTGCTTATCTGGTTCGTATTGGGATGGCGAATGTACGCCTCGGTTGGGTAAAAGGGAATCCTCAAGCAGAACATTTTTGGCACAAAAATGGTTTTAGAGAAACAGGAGTTACATATGATACCAAAAACTATACCGTAATTGTTGCACAGCGAAGATTATAAATTCCAGTTTGCCGAAATATCTGGCTAACTTTCCCTATTTTACAGGCTCTCCAGCCCATTCATTAGTGAAATGATATGTATTTTCCCTTATTTTTGCCCTTATGAGATAATTGTAAGGGAAATAAGGGAAAGTTTTATTTAGTCATTGCCTGCCACTTTATCAAGTA
>UQYF01000028.1 GCA_900545175.1 uncultured Eubacteriales bacterium | reverse complement strand
GCATGTGTTAAGCACGCCGCCAGCGTTCATCCTGAGCCAGGATCAAACTCTCATATAAAAGTTTAATTCCGTCAGAACTACTCTGGCCTTCTGACGATAATCCAAAGGATTCTCGTCTTTGAAGCTTCTTTCGTTCTCCGTTAAAAAAATTTACCAGACGAAAGCCCTTCGGGCTATCGTCACCAAAAATCTAAAGATTTTTGAGTTAAGGTTTTTGTTCGTTTCTGAATATTCTCAGGTTTTCAAAGCAGAAACCACTTCGAAACCCGTTAGAATTTTCAGGGTTGTTTTACTGTTCAGTTATCAAAGAACTCTGTCGTTTTCTGAAGGATTTTGTCATCCACATCAGCAACAGCTTGTTTATATTATCACAAACCGTTTTGTCTGTCAAGAACTTTTTTAACTTTTTAAAAAACTTTTTGAAGCATTTCTTTTCAAACAAAGTTATCATTCCCGACCGTCGCCGCTGTATCTTGGCGACATTTTTTATATTAACACCTTGTAATGTATTTGTCAATAGCTTTTTAAGAATTTTTTCTTTTTTCTAAAAACTGTTTACAATTTCACTGAGCCGCTTCTGCGCTGCTCAGTGTCTTGTGTTTCAAGGCGTGTTTATAATATCATGCCGTCCTTGATTTGTAAACCCCTAAATTATAAATAGTTTTTTATCAAAAAAAGCTTAAATTGTTTAAATATTCTGATTTTTAAGAATTTCTTGTACAACGTCATGGCGAAGTCCCTTCGCTCTTTTGTCATGTCATTTTTATTTTTCCCAATTATACACCATTTCTGACGTTTCCGAAGAAGCTTAGTTGTTCTTAAGACTCTGTATATCGTACAGCCATGGAAGGTTGATTTTGTATCTGTGGCTGAAGCAGAAATATTATTTCAATGTCGTTAGAACAACTTACTTCATACAGCCGAGCTGATATACCTAAATATAACATGATATACCTATTTGGAATCAAACTGCATGTTTTGACATCTAAATCTTATAAAGTAAAAACCTTCACTTGTTTTAAGTTCAAGTGAAGGTTTTTCGGATATCATAACATCAGTATGCAAGTCTCATGTCGTTTTCAAGCTCTATCATCTGAAAATCGTCTCTTTGACTCAATGTATTATATGTATCGCTCCAGCCGAACATAATATAGCAGGCATTTTCTTCAATCTCTTCCGGAAGAGAGAATTTATATTTGCCACATTCTCCCATGTAGTCTTCAATATGCATTTCATATGGTGACGGCAATTCTGTCAGAAAATAATAGATATATGTATTCACGCCCCATCCAATATATACCGTCTTATCTTTAAGCGAATCATTGCTCTCTATAATATCAAAGGCGTGCTCCAGAGTTCCGTTAAAGCCTGCGTATTTAAAATACTTTTCTTGTGTAAAATAATATTTAAAAAATGCTACGGCAAAAATTAAATAAATAATGGCTATAATAAAAGTAACTGTTTTTTTATGTTTAGCTTTATCAATTATCAAATTAACTCCACCAACCACATAAAATAATACACTGAAAAATATACCATTCATTTTATTTGTATTAGGTCCATCTCCTCCTAACATGGTGCCTACAATAATCTCTGCCGTAAACCAGAGCAGAATTATATCTGACGGATGAAACTTTCTATCTCTAATATTCTTTATAAACTGATATACTGCGTTGATCAGTCCGGCAACAAAAAAAGGTATTGAAGCATAATACAGCGTACAAAATTTCGGATTGGAATTATATCTCATTTCATCATGAAGAAAAACGGCCTTGAGCACCTTAGGCAGTCTGCTTATTCTCGGTATATCCACTTCCCCGCCTCTGTATCCAGCCAGTTTAACAAATGTAATCTTGCCTATTACGAGTGTTTCCAAATCAAAAATATTGATAACCTGAACTATTATAAGAGGTAATGCAAGCACGGCAAGCGGCACACAAAAAGCTACAGCATTCAAAAAATTAAATCTTTTATATAACATCATCAAAATAAATGTCATTACAATAAACAGAACCATAACCAGATAACTCACTGTGTATGTGTACAGGACAATCCCCGCTGCCAGACCCGATATAATATACATCCATGTTTTGTCTTTTTTGAGTGCATATATCAAAGAACATATAAACACCGATGACGTTCCGAGCATAAGGTTACAGTCAAGTCCTATTCTGCCTGCCATAAAAAAATACGGAAGAATAGTATATAGTACTACCCACATGATTTTCTGTTTTTTTTCAGCTTTCAACACCGTCAAAACACCTATTCCCGAAAACATTACTGCCAATGACATTATCGCTGCAGGAATTCTGAAAACATATAATGACATTCCAAATATTTTAACAAAAAAAGAAGCCATATATGTATAAAGTGCACTCTGACCTCCACCGCCAAAGTTCGTAAACAATACCGGATATGACATTCGGTATCTGTCAACCCCGTAATTAGCTATGCACCATGCATCATAAGCTGACCCGGCTTCATCAGGATGCCATGCCATAGGTATTTTATCCAATGCATAAAAATGTAAAAATATTGCACATATGCAAGCTATGTACAAAATAATATTTTTTTTGATTTTTTCCAATCCTTTATTCATTTGCTTTTCCCCATCGTTAATAATACCGCCTAATCACCCCAGATAATTATCAAGCACATTCTTTGCATTGTCAGTTATATCTCTCTGATATGCAATCTCATGTTCCATGCCTCTCGACTCGTCATTTGCAACAAGCGCTGCATCAAGTACTTTATTGAGGAGTTCATTCACTGAGCCTGCCATCTCATGCTGTTTTGTTGTATTGTCATATATCTGGTTCATTGACTGAACTGTGTTTGATATAAATTCCTGAATCTTCACGATTGTATCTGCTATTTCTTTTGATGATTTCGCTGTCTGAGCTGCAAGATTTCGTACCTCACCTGCAACAACAGAAAATCCTCTTCCCTGATCTCCTGCTCTGGCAGCCTCTATAGAAGCATTGAGTGAAAGGATGTTAGTCTTATTGGCTATTCCGCTTATAACCTGTGTAAAGCCTTCTATCATTTTAGAAAGGTTTTCAAGTTCCTTGATGTTTTTAGACGAACGCTCAACAACTTCATTGAGTCTGTTAATCTGTTCAATAATGTCTCCTATGCTCGTAATACCTTCTCTCACAAGGTTAAGCGATGTATCTGATGAATTAATGACATCGAATGCATGCTTCTCAACCTTTAACTGTGATTCATCAAGATCACATACAACCTTTTTCATTTCGTTTACTAATACATTGTTATCCATTTGTTTATTTCCTCCTAAACTTCACGTACATGTCTGCCATTATAAACCTTTGGATGTAACATTCAAAAGCTCATTGACCGACTTAATGCCTATTAACTTAATGCGTCCATCCGGCTTAATATTTTTAAGACAAACTTCCGGCATTATACATGTTGTAAAGCCAAGTTTAACAGCTTCGTTAACTCTCACCGCCGCATGACTTACAGCTCTTACTTCACCCGTCAGACCGACTTCGCCAAACACTATAGTGTTATGGTCAACCGTAAGATTTTTATAACTTGATAATACAGCATATACTATGGCAAGGTCAAGTGCAGGCTCCGATATTCTTAGTCCACCTGCAATATTCAAATACGCATCACAACCCGACAGCCTCAATCCTATTCTCTTTTCAAGCACAGCCATAAGAAGATTAAATCTGTTAATATCCGCGCCTGCTGCCGTTCTTCTTGGCATTCCGAAGTTCGACTGACATACAAGCGCCTGAATTTCCACAAGCATAGGGCGTGTTCCTTCCATAAGACACGCAACAACTGATCCCGGCGCTCCATCCGGCCTGCCGTCAAGCATATATTCTGACGGATTAGTGACCTCTGTAAGTCCGCTCTCGCGCATCTCAAATACACCAATCTCATTTGTCGAGCCAAACCTGTTCTTTACTGCCCTTAAAATACGATATGCCGCATTTTTATCACCTTCAAAATACAGAACCGTATCAACCATATGTTCAAGTATTCTAGGTCCTGCCACAACACCTTCCTTTGTTACATGTCCGACAATAAAAATCGAAATATTGAGTCCTTTGGCAATATTCATAAGAACAGCCGTCGATTCACGCACCTGGCTGACGCTTCCCGGAGCAGATGCAGTATTCTCACAGAACATAGTCTGTATAGAATCAATTATGACAACGTCCGGCAGTGTCTTTCTTATAATATCGTCAATCACATCAAGATTTGTCTCGCACAGTAACGATAATTTATCAGAAAACTCGCCTATTCTGTCAGCGCGAAGCTTAATCTGTCTGAGCGACTCCTCTCCTGATATGTATAATACATTTTTTGTATTTGAAAGATTGCGGCATACCTGCAACAGTAATGTCGATTTTCCGATTCCCGGATCACCTCCGACAAGCACAAGCGAACCTCTCACTATGCCACCGCCAAGCACTCTGTCAAGTTCTGAGTAGCCTGTAAGAGTCCGCTCCTCCTCATCAAGTGATATTCCTGCAAGAACTGATGGTGTCACATCCGCATGAACCGTCCCCCTCACATTTTGTTTAGCTGTCTGTTTTACAACCGGCTCCTCCACAAATGTATTCCACTGTCTGCATTCAGGACACTGTCCCAGCCATTTTGATGACTCGTAACCACACTCCTTGCAAAAAAAAGCTGTATTTTTCGCTTTTGCCATATCCACCTCATCTTACTCATAAATTAACAGGGTTGTCCCACCAAATTGCGATAGTACAACCCTGCATTTTCTACAATAACTATAAAATATTACATTCTATTAACTTCTACCTTAACCGGTCTGCCTGAAAGTTCTACACTCAGACTCAGCTTTCCACTGATATTAGTCTTCATATTTCCGATAACAACACCATCTACAAGTACTTTATAGTCTGTGTCTGCCTCTAAGCCTAGTGTAATCTGTGCATCTTCATTTCCTTCAACATAGAACTTGATTGAATTATCATCAGATGTCAATCCGTTAACTGCTGTTCCCGGAACTGACTCATATACAAAATTCCCATTTTCCTCAAGCTTAGTAATCTCGTTATAAGTCTTGACCTTATAGATATCTCCATTCACATCAAAATTATCAAGCTTAGCCTTGGTATCCAACTCATAGTTGCCAAAACTGATTGAGCCATCCTTCTCAACCTTAATTAATTCTTCAATTACTGGCATAACCGCTCCTCCTGCATTCGGTACAAACCGAAGTATTTTTATTACAAATCTCAAGTAAATCTGTAATCTTTAGACCCATTATTGAATGGATATGTGTTCTTACATAACCGCTTCCGTAATGAGACACTCGTCAATCATGAAATCATGTCAACTCGTTTTCGTTCATTATATCTCAAAATAACCTAAATTTCCACTACATTTTACTTGGATTTTGAAAATACAAGCTTATCATCCTTAAGACTTACAAGTACTGAATCTCCACTATTAAAGCTTCCTTCAAGAATCTTTTCCGCAAGTTCATCCTCGACTTTGCTCTGAAGTGCTCTCTTTAAAGGTCTTGCACCATATTTTTCATCATAGCCATTGTCAATTATATAGTTTCTCGCCGCATCATCAAGCTTTATAGTCATATTCATCTGCTCCTTGATGCGCTTATTTATTGAAGCTAAAAGAATATCAACAATGCTTCCTATATTCTCCTTTGTAAGAGTATGGAATACAATAGTATCATCAATTCTGTTTAAAAATTCAGGCTTGAATATATTCTTGACTTCTTCCATCACTCTTTCTTTCATAACTGCATGGTTATGCTCTTTGCTGTTATCCGATGCAAAACCCAGGTTCTTAGGAGAAATAATGTTCTGTGCACCTGCGTTTGATGTCATTATGATTACTGTATTCTTAAAGTCAACCTTTCTTCCGGTAGAATCTGTTATATGTCCATCATCAAGCACCTGAAGAAGTATGTTAAACACATCAGGATGAGCTTTCTCTATCTCATCAAAAAGTATAACGGAATACGGATTTCTTCTCACCTTTTCGCTTAACTGTCCACCCTCCTCATAGCCTACATATCCCGGAGGCGAACCTATCATTTTAGATACGCTGTGTTTCTCCATATACTCAGACATATCAACTCTTATAAGTGCATTTTCCGAGCCGAACATTGCATCCGCAAGCGCCTTTGAAAGCTCAGTCTTACCTACTCCTGTAGGTCCTAAGAACAAGAATGAGCCTATAGGCCTCTTCGGGTCCTTAAGTCCCACTCTTCCGCGCCTGATTGCCTTGGCAACCGCCGTTACAGCCTCATCCTGTCCCACTACACGTTCATGAAGAATCTTCTCAAGATTCATAAGTCTCTCTGATTCTTCCATCGCAAGCTTCTTAACAGGAATCTTCGTCCAGTCCGAAACAACGTCAGCTATTTCATTTTCTCCGACAACCATGCGCTTGTTATGCTTGTCGTTATCCCATTTTTCCTTGAGTTTATCAAGCTTTTCTATCTTCTTTAACTGCTTTTTCTTTATTTCTCCTGCCTTCTCATATGCTTCTTCCTTAATGGCAGCTTCCTTCTGTGCATCCATAGATGCAATTTCACTCTCAAGGTTCTTGATTGCATCCGGCTTTAAATACACACCAAGTCTTGTCTTAGATGCTGCCTCATCTATAAGGTCAATAGCTTTATCCGGCAGGAATCTGTCATTGATATACCTCAATGACATCTTAACCGCTGCCACAAGTGCCGCATCGGAAATCTTTACACCGTGGTGTTTTTCGTATGCCGGTCTTATTCCCTTTAATATCTCAACTGTCTCATCCTCTGAAGGCTCTTCTACATTGACAGGCTGAAAACGTCTCTCAAGAGCTGCATCCTTCTCAATATATTTGCGGTACTCTTCAAGAGTTGTGGCACCTATTATCTGTACTTCTCCTCTGGCAAGCGATGGTTTAAGGATATTAGACGCATCTATTGCTCCTTCTGCTCCGCCTGCTCCTATAATAGTGTGAAGCTCATCTATAAACAGAAGTATATTGCCTGCTGCCTTTACTTCGGCAATTACCTTTTTAATTCTCTCCTCGAACTCACCTCTGTACTTAGAGCCTGCAACCATTCCTGACAAATCAAGTGTTAGAAGTCTCTTATCCGCGATAGTCTCCGGCACATCCCCATCAACAATCTTAAGCGCAAGCCCCTCAACCACTGCTGTCTTACCAACACCCGGTTCACCTATAAGACAAGGATTATTCTTGGTTCGTCTGCTTGTTATCTGAATAACTCTCTGTATCTCTTTCTCTCTGCCGATAACAGGGTCAAGCTTTCCTTCTGCTGCAAGCTTTGTCAGATCCCTGCTGTACTGGTCAAGCGTAGCTGTTGGATTTTTCTTGTTCTTAGGCTTATTTCCCTGAAAATCCTCCTTGTAAGCGCTGCTGTCCTCCCCCATGGCAATAAGAAGGTCAACATATGTCTTCTGAATGTTGACACCTATTGTATTTAAAAGTCTGAGTGCAACGCTCTCGCTCTCCTTAATAATCGCAATAAGAATGTGCTCTGTTCCTATAAGCTGCGCCTTAAAGCGTACTGCCTCCCTTGCTGCCTGGTCAAGCACTCTTCTCGCTCTTGGTGTATATGAATTAGGCTCTGCTACATTCACATTGTTATCCTGTGAGATAAGCTGCTCTAAGATTGACACTATTCTTTCCTCGTCAGCTCCGTTCTCAATAAGGACCTCACTTGCAACACATTCTCCCTGTCTTAACAGTCCCAGCAGAATATGCTCTGTCCCGACTGATGTATGCCCAAGTTCACTTGCAGCTTCTGCCGCAAGCTCTAAAGCTTCCTCAGCTTTCTTTGTAAATCCTATCTGCATAATATTCTCCATTCCGCAGGCATTTTCTAATACCGGAAGAATCGCAAGCAAAATATCGGATTTTGCTCTGCGATAAAGACTACTTTGTGGCGCCTGCGGCACAAATAGCCGTGTGAAAAACAATAGCATCAGCTTTATTTTCACACTATAATTCCTCTGTATACCGACTTAAATATATATTATATGTTTTTATTATTCGTCAAGCTCCGGTAGATGTTCCCTGATATACTTTGCACGAAGCACATCTATCTCCTCAACCGACATTGCCTTCTCCTTGCCGTTGTTGTACTGCAATGTCCTCGGCTGGATGGCAAGCATCATGGAGTAGGCTGAAAAATCCTCTGCGTCCTTGAACCTGATTGTCCCAAGGCACAGACCTAAACGTATCTCGGATAATAAAACCATAGCGTTCTTAAGATTAAGACATCTTGAATATTTTAACACGCCATAAGACTTATATGCTTCATCTTCCGCTCTTATTCTTCCTGATTCAAGATAATCCTTCCTCAGTGAGCGCTCCTGACGTACAATCTGCTGTACTACAGAATCAAGATTATGAATGATATCCTCCTCAGACTGTCCTAAAGTTCTCTGATTTGAGAACTGATAGATATCACCCATGCCATTCATGCCCTCACCAAAGCATGCAGACATCCTTACTCCGAATCGTCCGAGCTCATTTGCAAGCAGTTGCAGCTTCTTAGTGTTGGCAAGCACCGGAAGATGCAGTCTGTATGCGGCTCTCATTCCGGTTCCGACATTCGTAGGATATGTTGTATGATATCCATACTTTTCACTGAAAGCGTAATTAAAATGTTCCTCCAGAAAATCATCGTACAAATTAGCCGATTTAAGACACGCTTCCATATCCATCCCCGATATCATCGTCTGTATTCTGATATGATCCTCACTATTGACCATTATCGATAAGCTGCCATCATGTGAAAGTGCTGCAGCTCCGTCCTTGCGCGCTGCCATATATCTGTTAATCTCCTGCTGTTCATACAGAAGCTGTCTTTGATTGTCGCCGATTCCATTCATACGCTTCAGCTCAAAACCATCCGCATACTCACTGTCACTTATACACTCAAATACTCTGTCAACAAGATTTTTTCCCTCATCGGCACTTATCTTGGTTGAAAACGGATACTCTGTCGTATTCCTCGCAAGCCTGATACGGCTTGAAAGTACTACATCGGAATTTTTCCCTTTCTTGTCATACCATTTAAGCATTGTCATCCGCCCCCTCAATCTGACTTTTCAAGTCCTTAATATGGTCGCGTAATCTTGCTGCCTCCTCATAATCTTCCTCAAGCACAGCCTGCTTAAGTCTCTTGTCCATAACATCTATCTCATGTAAAAGTGCTGCTCTTGTAGGCTTCTTCTCTCTTTTCTCAGGCTTATTTTCCTCAATATCAAGCCCGTCTGCATTCATATCAGCATCTGAGTCATCTTCATTAACCTGTGCGTTCATGCTCCTCATCGACTTCATAAGTCTGTAAGGCTTCTTTCCTTGATGATTCACACTTCCCTGTATCTTCTTGATGCTGTCATCGAGTAACGGTCCAAACACATTATAGCACTCTGCACATCCAAAAGCGCTGTTCTTTATAAAATCACCATAGCTCAAATGACAGCCCGGACATACAACATGTGTCTTAGGGTCATCCTGCTCGCCTGCTATCGGCATTCCAAGAAGACCGGAAAGCAACTGTCCTAGTCTTCCGTCACTGTCAAGCAGATTAGTGTAATAACTTATATCAGTCTTAGCTGCACATTCACTGCAAAGGTGATGCTCTGTCTTATTGCCATTGACAACCTCCGAATAGTGGAAGGTCGCTTCATTTTCTCCACAAATCTCACATAACATCAGATTAGTCCTCCCCTATATATTCACTTATTATCTCATCCACCAGAGTATGTATCTCCTCCGGCGACAAATTCTTGCATAATGCCTTCGCAACTATAACACGCATATCATCGGTGAGCTCCTGCATGGCACGAATCTTGTCAACATCCACTGCAATCACAGCACCTCTTCTCCTGTCAAGCTTGATAAAGCCTTCCTCACGAAGCACCGAATACGCCTTGTTGACAGTGTGCATATTGACACCTACAACCTCAGCTAGCTGTCTCACTGACGGCAGTACATCACCCTCATGCATCTCATCCATGGCAATACAGGTGATTATCTGATTACATAGCTGCACATATATAGCCTCATCACTGTTAAAATCAATCGTAAATACCATAGCTATAATTCCTCCGATACGTCATTGTTATAGTATGAATATAACAGATATGCAGCAAAAAAACAATTAATTTTTTATAAACATTCATGTGGAAAAACATGCCAATTTTATCTATATGTGTATAACGTATTATGTTTATGCATATCAGCTCCGTTGTCCGAAGCAAGATGTTCTAAGAACATCTAAGCTTCTCCCAAAGGTCGTGATATGCATAAACATAATACGTTATACACAGCTAGGTTTATATAACATGTTTTGGCATCTGAATCTTATGAAATTACGCTAAATCAATTTCTCCTGCGGTAATATACACCTACTCCCGCAATTGCCAGAATACTTATGAACGCCCCGGCTCCAAGCCCCTTTGTCCTGTGCTTCATTTCGATATGGTGAATACCGTTTTCTATATTTGTCATAATCATATATCCGGCAAGGCTTTCCGTCCTCTGCTTTACACCGTCAATATATATGCTCCAGCCCTCATTATATGGCAGTGATATGACAAGTATGCCGCTCCTTGTCATTATATTCCCCGATATATACTCATTTTTGCCCGCAAGACCATGCCAGCCGGTTCCAACAGATATATCGCTCATTTCTCCAATCACATTCTCATCTATAAAGTTCTTGACCGTTCCGTAGTCTGCGCTCTTATCGTTTAAAAGCTTTACAAATTCCTCACAGCTCTCCGCTTTTATGCTGTAACCAACCGGAAGAGCCGCCTCGTTTTTCGTATAACCTGCTCCGTCTTTACCATTATTTATCCTGTATTTAACTCCAAGAAAAGCATCCGCCGCACAGCTCTTATCGTACCGCGTGCTGAGATTCTTAGCGTAGACGGACATTCCCATATTCACGAAAAAATCGTAAGCCGTCTTGCTCATCGTTGACGAATAGTAGGATATCCCATTGTAACCGCATAGCTGTCCCGGATTGAAATTCCACGGCGTCTCAAGCTCCGTCCTGTAAAAAGCGGAGCCATCCTCCGCTTTGATATCCCTAGCCACCTTCTCATATTTCTCCATTGTCTGATAATACTCATTGCCATCGACCATGCGTATCTGGCTGTAAAAAGTATATACCGCATTGGCAGTCACCTCTATAAAAAGAAGCAGAACGATAACACCGCACCACGAAAATCGGCTGTGCGGGCGATGTCCGGCACGCGCGGGCTTCTGCTGCTTTTTCACAGCCCGCGACTCATTCTTTTCCCTGCACAATTTTTCAAGCTCACCACAGCAGACATACGCCTGCTTAACAATAAGAAAAATCAGGCAGAAGCTCCACCTTCCCGGAAGCTGGTTCGGATAGTGAATGCCGTGCCACACATAATCAAGAATATTACAGTTGAGTGATAAATAGAAGAAAATGCAGCCTGAAATAATGCAGATTCTTTTTCTTATATTTTTCTGTATAAAAAAAGATAATATGCACAACGCAATACACACAGCCCCGCAGTATATGTTCGGAACGCCATACACAAGGGAAATCTCGCGAAACGGCAGAAAGCCCGCCAGCACCTCCGTAACCGGATGGTATAACTCTATTTTGCCGCCAAAGTCCGCCCCCGAAGCTGCCGTATTTCTAATCGCATAGTAAGCCGGCAATGTGTACACAGCACTCACCGCCCCGGCAATCAGCGAATAGAGCAGGAATCTCATTATTTTTTCCCACAACTGTCCCCGTGACATTCTCTCCCCGATGACACCGCCGACAAAGTATACCACAGAAAACAGGCATACCATATATCCGATGTAAAAATTGGATATGATTGTGTATGAGAGCGCAGCAGTATAGAGTATTCCGGCTTTTTTTGAGCGTATGTTATCAATACCTTTTATGACGAGCGGGAGGCATATCACCGCGTCCATCCACATGAACTGGTTAATGAAAGCCAGCGTGTACGCCGACAGCGCGTAGGCTGCCGAAAACACCGGCAGCTTCACATCCATGCCGCGCGGTTTCTTTTTAGTGGTACATCCGGACAGATATATGGAACAGGTAAGCCCTGCAAGCCCTATTCTGATTGCAGCTGATATATTTATCCCGGCAAGCATCAGCCTGTCCGGAAGCAGATATAGCGGCAGCCACAATACACTGTTGGTGTAATATGCATTCTGCGCCCACAGATTAAAACCCAGCAGTCCTTTGTATGACCAGAACAATTCCCCGCTTTTTATTGCCTCCTTCATCGCGCACAGCATGGGATAATACTGTCCCCACGCATCTATCGCCAAAAGACTGCCATCGCCGAACGGCATTGCCCCTCTCAGCGCAAGCCCGGCTATGACCACCAGAAAAGGCAGTAAAAATGAGAATAAAAAATTTAACATTATATCTTCCCCCTGAATTTAAGTTGATATCATGGTAAATTACAATACTTTCATAAATTATTAGAAAATCTTTCAGTTTTCTTTCAAGTGCTAATATGCCCTAATGCTCTAGCGGGAGGGTCACAACCGCGCTGAAGGAATCGCCCTTCAGCCTTATGTCAAAGCTGCCGCCCACACCCTCAGTGTATGTCTTTGCGATGGCAAGTCCTATTCCGCTCCCCTCGCCTGTGCGCTCGCTGTTTCCGCGCACGAACCTCTGTGTTATCCTCTCCGGCGTAAAATTCATCTCGTATGACGAAGTGTTCATAATTTCTACAGAGACTCTGTCATCATACGTTTTCATTGTGACAAATATTCTGGTTCCGGCAAGCGAATATTTAACCGCGTTGTCAAGGAGATTGGAAAATACCCTGTGTATTCTGCTCCCATCCGTCCTCACAAGCACACTGTCGCTGTCGATATCCACACATAATTTTCTTCCCGACTTCTCAAGCCTGTCATCGCACTCTGCTATGGTCTGGTTTAAGAGCATCACAAGGTTGAGCTCCTCCATATTGAGCGCCGCGTTCCCGGTCGCCATCTTTGACATATCAAACACATCCTCAAGCATCGACAAAAGATACCTCGATTTGTGGTTTAATTTCCTTACGCACTCATCTGCCTCGTCCGAAAGCTCCATGCCCTCAAGCATCTCACCATAGCCCACTATCGAAGTCATCGGAGTTCTGAGGTCATGCGACACATTGGTGATGAGCTCCACCTTGAGCTTCTCTCCCGCAACCGCCCGCTCGACCGCATCCCGCATTGCATTGTCGGCGTTTCTTACCATGGACTGTTTTCCGTTAATCAGCAGATAATACGCTGTCATAAAGGCGGCGAAGTAAAACAGGACAAGCAGGCATATCATAAGTGGTGCAAGCTTGTAATCTACCATATATATAAGCCCTATCCCTATTCCAAGAAGCACCGGTGCCAGCGGCAACATACATTCAAAGGCGATAAGCATATATAACCACGCCATGCTTCTCATGTTCTCTGTCCTGCCTCGCTTATGTGCAATCCTATAGACAAGGCTGCTCTTTAACAGTACACCCTCGCGTATCTGTGCAGCAAATCCCTGCAGCATAAGAAGCAGTACATAAACCGCCGGCATGCACAGAAACCACAGCATATACATGGCAAATCTTCTTTTAAGATTCAATTCTATATTTACATTGATAAAATCAATATGATACCATCCTCCGGCACAGTTGTAATAAATGTATATCCACAACAAGACCGTCATCAGTGACAGAGCCATAATCAGGGCTCTGAATTCCATCATCATACTGCTTTTCGCATGTTTAAAAAGGCTGCCCGCAAGCGTGAAGCTTAGAATAAAAAGGACTATAAAACCAAGCCCCACCGGCAGGCAGTACCCATAATCATAGCTCCAGTTAAAGCTCACCTGCTCCCACTCACAAAACGCCGTGAGAAAATATACCGCTCCGGTAAGAAACACCGCCGCGGCAATTAGCAAAGCTCTGCCTGCTGTCTTATTCTCTCTCAAGCTTATAGCCAATTCCCCACACCACCTTTATGTATTCCGGCTTCGCCGGGTTAATCTCAATCTTGCTTCTTATGCGGCTTATATGAATCATTACCGTATTTTCAGCCGCGTAAGCGTCACTGTCCCACACCCGCTCATATATCTCCTTCGCGTTAAAAATCCTGCCCGGATTTTTCATAAGAAGTGTCACAATCTTAAGCTCAGTAGGTGTAAGCTTCACCTCACTTCCCCGCACGCTGAAGCGCTTTGCCTCTGTGTCAAGCTCAAGCTCATGGTAGGCTAACACCGATTCCGGCTTAACCTCCGCTATGGAGCCAAGCCTCATATAGCGCCTTAAAAGCGAATTGACCCGTGCCACAAGCTCTGCCCTCATAAACGGCTTCACAAGATAGTCATCCGCCCCTGTGGTGAGACCTATAACCCTGTCGCTCTCCTCCCCCTTTGCCGACAGAATAAGTATCGGTACATTGCTTTTCTCCCTTATCTTCATCGTGGCAAGAAGTCCGTTCATCTTAGGCATCATAATGTCAAGTATCACAAGCCGGACGCTTTGGGATGAAAGGAGCGAAAGAGCTTCCTCACCATTGTAAGCCTCAAGCACATTGAAACCTTCCTCTGCAAGGATTTTTCTTATTATATATATTATCTCAACATCGTCATCAGCGACTAAGATATTGATTTTGTCCATATTTTTCTCCATATTGTACAAAAGGCGGAGTTGAACACTCCGCCCTTCATGTCACATAAATAACCTGCTATCTGTCATATCCATTATTGCTGTAATGACAGCTCCCTATTATGCCTCATCAATCGCCTTACCGATGTCATGTCTCATATACTTATTCTCAAATGAAACCCATTCCGTAGCCTTATACGCATTGGCTCTTGCCGTCTTAAGGTCAGGGCCTGTTGCAGTAACACCAAGAACTCTTCCGCCGTTAGTCACGAAGCCCTCATCCGTGAGCTTGGTTCCGGCATGGAAGCAGTAATATCCCGGATTGTTGTCAAATGCTTCAAGACCTGTGATAAGCTTGCCTTTCTCATACTTTTCCGGATATCCGTCAGATGCAAGCACAACACACACTGCTGCATTGTCCTCAAATTCAAGTTCAACTTTATCAAGTGTGCCATCAATGCATGCCTCGAACACATCAATAATATCGTTCTTCATTCTCGGAAGCACAACCTGTGTCTCAGGGTCTCCGAAGCGCGCATTGTACTCAAGCACACGCGGTCCCTTCGGTGTGAGCATAAGTCCGAAGAAAATAATACCCTTGAACTGTCTTCCTTCAGCCTTCATAGCATCAACAGTTGCCTGATATATATACTTCTTACAGAACTCGTCAACCTCAGCCGTATAGAACGGACTTGGTGAGAAGGTTCCCATTCCGCCTGTGTTAAGCCCCTTGTCGCCATCCTTGGCGCGCTTGTGATCCTGTGCCGAGGTCATAATCTTGATTGTATCTCCATCGACAAACGAGAGAACCGAAACTTCACGTCCTGTCATAAATTCTTCTATGACTATTCTGTCACCTGCGGAGCCGAACTGCTTGTCAAGCATGAGTGTCTTGACGCCTTCCTCAGCCTCCTCCTTGGTATTGCAGATAAGCACACCCTTTCCAAGAGCAAGTCCATCAGCCTTAAGAACTGTAGGATACTCTGCTGTCTCAAGGTACTCAAGTGCCGCCTCAGGAGTATTGAAGGTCTCATACGCTGCCGTAGGTATATTATACTTTTTCATAAGATCCTTTGAAAATGCCTTAGAGCCTTCAAGGATAGCTGCATTCTTTCTAGGCCCGAACACACGAAGTCCTGCTGCCTCGAATGCATCGACGATTCCTCCTACAAGAGGGTCATCCATACCAACGATTGTGAGGTCTATCTTCTGCTCCTTTGCAAATGCGACAAGCTTGTCAAACTCCATAGCCGTAATAGGAACACATTCAGCTATCTGCCCGATTCCTGCATTACCGGGAGCACAGAATATCTTGTCAACTCTCTTACTCTGTGCACATTTCCACGCGATTGCATGCTCTCTTCCACCGCTTCCAACAATAAGAATTCTCATAACTGTCCCTTTCTTTTAACAATGCTGCCCGATACCGCTTGTATGGACAGCATGTATATTGCTTTTATTTAAGAGAATGAATTATTACTTCTGAATGACTGTCTTACCGTCAACAACTAAAACCTTGCCCTGTGCTATCAAGTCAATCGCCTGAGGCAGAATAATCCACTCTGCCTGCTCCATAACACGTCTTTGAAGTGTCTCCGGTGTATCGTCCTGCTCTATCATAACCGGCTTCTGCAAAATTATAGGTCCTGTATCCGTTCCGTCATCCACAAAATGAACAGTTGCACCTGTAACTTTAACACCTCTGCTTAAAGCCGCTTCATGGACATGAAGTCCATAATGACCTTTTCCGCAGAATGAAGGTATGAGTGATGGATGTATATTTATGATTCTGTTATTATATGCCTTCACCATAATCTCAGGAATGGCAACAAGAAATCCTGCAAGCACAATAAGGTCAACCTTATATGAATCCACTGCCGCAAGAAGCGCTCTGTGAAATTCTTCCCTGTCTGCAAAGCTTTTAGGAGATATGCACTCGGCAGGAATATTATTGTTCCTCGCTCTTTCAAGTGCGTATGCTTTACGGTTATTGCTTATTACAACTGCTATTTCTGTGTTATGTATCTTTCCTGAATTTATACTGTCAATAATAGCCTGAAGATTAGTTCCACCGCCGGATACAAGCACCGCAATCCTTAGCATATGGTAACTCCCTTCTCGCCTGCAACAGCCTTTCCGATGATAAATGCCTTCTCGCCGGACGCATTGATAGCTGCCATCGTCTTTTCGGCATCAGCAGGATCAACAGCAAGAACCATTCCAACACCCATATTGAATGTGTTATACATCATATGCTCTTCAATATTTCCCTTCTTAGCAAGCAGCTTGAAGATTGCAGGGACATCGTAACTGTCCTTATTAACTTCTGCCCTGATTCCATCAGGAAGCATTCTTGGAATATTCTCATAGAAGCCGCCACCTGTGATATGGCTGCATCCCTTAATCTTAACACATGCATTCTTTACAGACTTGAGTGCCTTTACATATATTCTTGTAGGCTCAAGGAGTGCCTCTCCAAGCGTCTTTCCAAGTTCATCATAATATGTATTAAGACCTTTCTTCGTAAGCTCCTTCTCGAATACTTTACGAACAAGTGAAAAACCGTTAGAATGAACTCCCGAAGATGCTATAGCTACAAGTGTATCGCCGTCCTTGATATCCTGTCCCGTAATCATATCCTTGCGGTCAATTACACCTACAGAGAAACCTGCTAAATCATAATCCTCTTCCGGCATAAGTCCCGGATGCTCTGCTGTCTCACCACCGATAAGTGCACACTCTGACATCTTACAGCCTTCTGCAACTCCCTTGACAATCATTGCAATCTTCTCCGGATAGTTCTTGCCACAAGCTATATAGTCTAAGAAAAATAATGGTTCACCACCTGCACATGCAACATCATTTACACACATAGCAACCGCATCAATACCGATTGTGTCATGCTTGTCCATAATAATGGCAAGTTTAACCTTAGTACCGCAACCGTCTGTTCCAGATAACAAAACAGGATCTTCCATATCCTTAATTGCCTTTAATGAGAATGCTCCTGAGAAACCTCCAAGACCGCCTAACACTTCCGGCCTCATTGTCCCTTTTACATACTCCTTCATAAGCTCTACAGACTTATATCCTGCTTCAATATCTACTCCGGAATTCTTGTAATCCATTTTTCTTTCCTCCATTATTGTATTATGATGTTGTAAATTGCATTTCAAACGCTTAATAGCACTTATTTATGCATTATAGCCTTCATATCCTGTCTTCTCAATCTTTTCCTTCTTAGCCATAACACCTGCTTTTAACTCTTCCTTATAAGCTTTAATCTTGCAAAGAAGTTCAGGGTCGGACGCTGCAAGAATCTTAGCAGCAAGAATACCTGCGTTGGCACCTCCATCTATGGCAACTGTTGCCACAGGAATACCGCTTGGCATCTGTACTATAGAATAAAGCGAATCTACTCCTCCGAGAGACTTAGTGTGAATCGGAACACCTATAACAGGAAGTGGGAATATCGCTGCACACATTCCCGGAAGATGTGCTGCTCCGCCTGCTCCTGCTATAATACACTTGATTCCCTTCTCCTCTGCCTTAGAAGCATAGTCGAAAAATACATCCGGCATTCTGTGAGCCGAAATAATCGTAATCTCGTAATCAATCCCAAATTTTTCAAGCATCTGTGCAGCCTTAGTCATAACCGGAAGGTCTGAATCACTTCCCATAACAATACCTACTTTTGCCATTGTAGTTGTACTCCTTTATATGTAATTTTTAAATTCCGACAAGTATAAATAGTATCAGTAAAACAATAATAATACCATTGGTAAATGTACCAAAAAAAGAAATTCCGTAACGCTTATCCTGCTCCTTATAGCTTAAAATTCCAAATACTAATCCAAACAAGGATAGAACAAGTGACAAAAATCCATATGCACCTACCCGCATTGTCCCTTCGCCGCGTGCATTAAACGACAGTAATATACTGTGTCCTAACACAAAAAGCGAAATACAAGCCAACACAGATGATAGCACTCCTCCGATTGTATATTCCTTATAGGAAAAACGAAGCTTATTCTTTTTCATATTTATTCCCTGTGCATATTGCAAGCATCGCTTGCAATACTGCTATTAATAAGTAGTTTGAAAGTCTATCTTTCAAACTTATTCCCCGTGCATATTGCAAGCATCGCTTGCAATACTGCTATTAATAAGTAGTTTGAAAGTCTATCTTTCAAACTTATTCCCTTTGCGTACTACAAGCTTCGCTTGGAGTACTGACTTATATCTTAGAAAAGTGTATCCGATTTTGCTGCAAGAAGCTTCGCACCTGTGACAATCATGAGAATGCCGCACACAACTCCGGCAACCACTGTAATTATTCCGGTAGTTATCGCAGCAGCTCCGGAACCTTTTACTCTCTTATATAGCTTTTCACTCATACAAATCTCCATTTCTTAAAATGCTATTTTACACCATATGTCTCATAATATGCATCAATTCTTGACTTTATATCATCATCAATAACAATCTGTCCATTGTATGGTCTGTTATACAGGAACTCGACTACCTCAGCCATTGATACAATAGCATTAGCATCGAAGCCATATTTCTCCTTAATCTCGACAAGTGCGCTCTTGTCGCCCTTTCCTCTCTCCATACGGTTAAGAGAGACCATAAGACCAAGAATCTCAACCTTTCCCTGCTCCATTATTATAGGGAAAGTCTCCTCGATTGATTTGCCTGATGTAGTGACATCCTCAATGATGACAACCCTATCGCCATCCTTGATAGGGCTTCCAAGGAGTATTCCTGTATCACCATGATCCTTTATCTCTTTACGGTTAGAGCAGTACTTGATATCCTTGCCATAGAGCTTCGAAAAAGCAATCGTAGTTGCAACACTAAGAGGTATTCCCTTGTAAGCCGGTCCAAAAAGAATATCAAAATCTGTTCCGTAATTGTCATGAATAGCCTTCGCATAATACTCTCCCAGCTTCATAAGCTGTGTTCCGGTAACATATCCGCCTGCATTCATAAAAAATGGTGATTTTCTTCCACTCTTAAGTGTAAAATCACCAAAGCGGAGCACGCCGCTGTCAACCATAAAACCGATAAACTCTTCCTTGTACTGTTCCATACTTATCTCCATTCTGCTGCCCATACAGGCATAACTTTATTTTGTATTAAACAATCTCTATCCATTTCAGTGTATCACACACATTATACATTTTCAATCACTTAACGCATGATAATCCTGACGTATTTCATAATAATATTTTTGTCGTAAATAAATGTCAGAAATGCATTATCATTGACAGCTGCAAAGACTTCTTTTGCAAGTGATGAGCTTCCAAAAACGGTAATTACTGCAAAGGCAAGCCATATAACCACAAGCCCGATTATAAAGCCGGCACATGCACCTGTTATTTTATTCACCTGTCTGATAACAGGGAGCTTCGCAATCACCGAAATAAAGCCGAACAACACTCTGAACAATATAAAAACTATAATAAAGCTTATCAGAAATGCTATGACATTGAATATCAAATCCGATATATAGCTTATCAGATAATCACGGACACTATTTACACCAAGCTCCGTGTATTTTGAAATCGTATTGTTCTCATGCAGCATCTCCTTAATAACGTCCGGAAAATCCAAGTTGTCAATTATCTCGTCATCGCTCTGATAAGTAAAAGACTCATCCAATGTAACAAGCTTTTCCTCTACCATATGCTGTATATTCTCATATATACTTGTATTATCCTTAATCGTACCTGTCACAAGAGGAAGAAGCATAAAAACCACTATCGTGGTTCCGACAAGCGACACCACAGAAAAAATCATTTTGATTATGCCTCTATACATTCCAACTATAGTAGACACTGCCAACACTGCTATAACAGCTATCAATACCCAGTTCAAAATCTTACTCCCTTCAAAAAGCTCTCATTAATCAAATATTTACTCTGTCTTCAAAAATCCTTCAGCAAAAATATTCTATCGTACGCAGCCTATAAGCTCCTTAATATCATCTATTTTATTTTTTTCCATATAGGCTCTTATCCCATCAACAACTTCTATTGTCGTATACGGATTGTGAAAATTGGCAGTTCCTATAGAAACTGCTGACGCTCCTGCCATAATGAACTCTAATGCATCCTCCGCATTCATAATTCCGCCCATTCCGATAACAGGTATCTCAACTGCATGTGCAGCCTGATATACCATTCTTACAGCAACCGGCTTTATTGCAGGTCCTGAAAGACCTCCTGTCTTATTTGCAACCGCAAAGGTTCTCTTATTTACATCAATCTTCATTCCTGTCAGCGTATTGATAAGAGATATTGCATCTGCTCCTCCTGCCTGTGCTGCCTTTGCCATCACTGTAATGTCAGTCACATTAGGGCTTAGCTTCATAATAATCGGCTGCTTTGCATGCTTCTTCAACACAGAGGTTATATGCTCTACACTGTCCGGATTCTGTCCAAAGGCAATTCCGCCCTCCTTGACATTCGGACATGATATATTAATCTCAAGCATGTCAACAGGCTCATCTGCAAGCCTGTCAACAACTTCAACATAATCCTCCTCTGTCCTGCCGCATACATTTACAATAATCTTTGTGTCGTATTCTTTTAAAAAAGGAATGTCTCTTTTGCAGAACACATCTATGCCCGGATTCTGAAGCCCTATTGCATTAATCATTCCGCCATAAGTCTCTGCAATCCTAGGTGTAGGATTTCCAGGCCATGGTACATTTGCAACTCCCTTAGTAACAACTGCGCCCAGCTTGTTCAAATCCACAAATTCACCATATTCAACTCCTGAACCAAAGGTTCCAGAAGCTGTCATAACAGGATTCTTAAACTCAACACCCGCAATATTTACTGTAGTACATATATCCATCACAGCTCCACCTCCCTCGAATCGAACACCGGTCCATCCTTACATATTCTCGCATTGTGAACATGTGAATGTTCATCAATATTCTTCGTCTTACATACACAGGCAAGGCAGGCACCTATACCGCATGCCATCTTCTCCTCAAGTGAAAGCTGTGCTTCTATGTCGTTTTCCTGTGCATAAGCCTTAAGCCCCCGCAGCATCGGTGTAGGCCCACAGGCATAAAAAATCTGTGCTTCCACCTTGTTCTGCTTAATAGCATCAATTACATTTCCATGTACTCCAAGGCTTCCATCATCTGTTGCAATGATAACATCCGCATATTTTTTGATATCATCAACAAGAAACGTATTGCTGTCACGATATCCAAGCACTGCTGTGATTTTCATATCCGGATATATGGCATGTATTCCTTTGGCAAGCTCAAGCATCGGCGGAACACCTATTCCACCGGCGACAAGTACAGGCTTCCTGTCTTTGATTGTGAAGCCGTTCCCGAGTGGTCCTATAATCTTCACCGTATCTCCCCGCGTGTATCCGGAAAATTCCCCTGTTCCGAAGCCAACGACACGATACACAAGTCTTAATGTATTTCCATCTACCTCACATATACTTATCGGTCTTGGAAGCAGCTTAGAGCCATCATGTGTATACAATGAAATAAATTGACCCGGACGTGCTTCCTCTGCTATCTTATCTGTCTCAAGAATAAGGCTGTAAATGCCATCCTGAAGAATCTCCTGACGAACTACCTTCGCCTGCTCTGTGTACTTAGACATCATAATCCTCCATGCTGCCATCTTATGGCTGCTTAAATAATTGTTCCATGTTATTTCTGTGCTAAAGCACCGTTTATATCAGAAACCATATCTATAACTGCAGCTCTTGACGCATCGCCAAAATTCTCTGCACCATACGAAGCATACTTTTCATTCTTATAGGCTGCAATTATACCTCTTGAACTGTTTACAATAGCTCCAAGTCCATCTTCATTAAAGAAATCAACAAGGTCTGCACCTTTGCCGCCCTGTGCTCCGTAACCCGGGACAAGGATAAAGCTCTTAGGCATAACCTTTCTTAATGTTCTTCCCATCTCCGGATATGTTGCACCTACAACTGCTCCTACATAACTGTAACCATCGCCCATGCAGTCAGCGCCCCACTCTGCAACCTTCTGTCCTACCCACTCATAAAGCGGTCTGCCATCAATAATTCTGTCCTGAAACTCTCCGCTTGATGGATTAGAAGTCTTGACAAGAATAAAGATTCCTTTCTTCTCTTCCTTGCATACATCGATAAAAGGCTTAATTCCGTCCGAGCCAAGATATGGATTGACTGTTGCAAAATCTTCGTCAAAAGCGCTGTAAGTCTTTGTTCCTACATTCACTTTTCCAAGGTGCGCAACAGCGTATGCTGCTGACGTTGAACCGATATCGCCGCGCTTAACATCACCGATGACAACAAGCTTCTTCTCCTTTGCATACTTTACAGTGCGGGAAAATGCCTCAAGTCCCGGAATTCCGAACTGCTCATACATTGCAATCTGTGGCTTTACAGCAGGAATTATATCATATGTGTTATCAATTATCTCTTTGTTAAACTGCCATATAGCTTCCGCTGCGCCTTCTAAAGTCTCTCCGTATTCTGCAAAAGCTTTCTTCTGAACCTGCTCAGGTATATAACTAAGCATTGGGTCAAGTCCTACCACAATAGGTGCATTTGTTCTTTTGATATTATTTATAAGCTTATTTATCATGATATCCTCCTATATAATTCCGGTCTTTCTCAAATCTTCCAAAACAGACTTATTATCTATATAACCTGCAAGCTCTGATGCACTAACCCACTTAAAATCACTGACAGCTTCCGAAAGAATAACCATATCCGAATCCACATGGCATATATATGCTATACCGACAATCTGCATATCACCAAGTGAATAGCTCCATGTATATGGTATGCTGTCAATCTCGACCTCAAGTCCGGTTGCATCGCTCACCATCTGTTTTACATATGTATCAGGTGCCGCTCCATACTCTAAAGCACCATCGACAAACTCCCACTGATACGGCTCTGTTATTCTGTCATCATACCATTTCTGCAATATGAGGAACTTGTCTTCTTTCTTTACAATTCCTTTAAGCTTAATTCCAAATCTGTTCATTTCCTATCACCTCTTCTTTAAAAACAATTCCGTATGCATCTTGCCCTGCATTGTCTTTTTAGGCTTTTCGCCAACATCTGCATTCGTAAGAACTGCTGACAGATTTTTTGTAAGAAAAGCGGCACATGCAGGACAGAATCTTCCATATCTTATCGGTTCTCCGCATCTTTCGCATGGAATATATTGTCCTGAACCATCAGGAATCTCAATTCTTCCTTGTCTCAAAAATCTGTTAATCTTAGCTATTGAGACACCTGTTGCTTCCGCTATCACAATTCCGGGAGTCGGCCCATGTTCATCAATAAATGCCTTTATTTTTCCGAAGTCATCGTATGTCTCATGTCCACAATTTTCACACACATATCTTCCTGCCCCCTGAAAAACATATTTGCCACCACATTCCGGACACTGCCTTGGTGTATCATCAAATACAACATTTTTCCTTTTATCTATCATTGAAACCTCTCCTTTGCTATAAAATCCATTTAATATTTCAGCTTGATAAGCCTAAACATCATAAGCTCTGTAATCCGCCTACATGCAATCCATGATATTTACACCACCAAAATGACGCTCAAATCTGTCATTTTTAAAAATTATTGCAAAATTGCAAAAAAATGGCCGCCTGCAAATATATTATTCGCATTCGACCATATTCTAACATAAAATTACAATATATGAAAGAGTATTTTATTTTTCAATATCAATATTCTCTTCCTTGGAAATATTTCTAATAAGCTGTGCTGTAACTTCATCTACAATATACCAGCCATAATCAACATCACTCTGCATTACATTGCTGGTATAAGACACACTATAATCAACACCGCTATAATCAACCATATCAACATATCTATCTTCATAATACTGAACGCATAAAAGCATCAAACCCGGCTTTATATCCGATGGGCTCACATTTCCTGCCTGTAGTCTGGTGCCCAGCTCTGATATATATTCCATACACTTATCTGTTGATATTGACATATAGCTCTCATTTTCATATACATAGCAATTTGTGTTGATTCTCTCATAGCTTCCATCTGTTGACACTGTATACAAATTAAAATCCATGTTAGCACTAAGATATACACCATCATCATACTGCTCATTTGAGGAATTTTCCTTTACTTCCTTGAGCATGCTTACAAACCGTTCGCACTCATTGCCGGTATATTGCTCATTAAGCACATTAATGTACGCGGTAAGAGTCAGTGGCATATCAAGTCCTATATATGCTGTCGAATATCTTCCACCGTCACGACTAATAAAACTTATCTGAAAAAGGCCGTCATTGCTGTTTCTGTCATCTATAATCTCAAACAGCTTTGAAATACCTTTTGTCTTAAGTTCTGCAATAAATACATTATATACATTTTTTGCCGCATCAGAATCTGCATCAAGGCTGCCTACATAATATCTGATATTATTGTCATCAAACACACTTTTGCCAAAATTGTCCGCAAAGCCGTTCTCATTTGTGAGTGCCCTCTGAAGCTGTGCATATCTGCTTTCATTGACAATCACTTTTCTCGTAATGCTCTTGCCATCTGCATAGTGATATTCAACAACTATGCTCCCGGTGTAGAACTGACTATAAAAGCCCTTTGAGTCTGTCCTTTTATAATTCCATAAACTCAGTGTATCTTTAAGACAGTCGCTTGCAACACTCCTTGCCGCCTCGGAATACAGTTTCTCGTCATCCGTATCCTTCCAGATTACATTATTCTCCGGTCCATGAACCACAACATATTCAAGCTCCTGTGCATCCGGAGACTGCGATATATGGTAATCATATGAAAATCTCAAAGAAAAATATAACACAAGATTGACTGCAAAAACGACAAGCAGTCCCGGGATTGTCCTGTATATTTTCCTTATATGCCTTGTTGTGATAATCTCATATAGAAAATATGCAGCCACAGCGGCAACATATGCCATAACTGTAATAAATACGGCTGAATCACTCATTGCACTGCCGGATGTATGTGCATCGAACAGCTCTGACACAGCCACAAGCGATATCACTATCGCAGGCAGCATTCTTAGAACTGACTGCAGTCCACGGTTAATTGAGGCCTGAGTTGCATTTTCACTCTTTCTTCTCACAAAGCAGAATGCACCTATAGCTGTATAGATAATTCCAAGTACTATGGAATAAACTGCCGGAATTATGGATTTAGACATATCTAAAACATCATTCGATTGACTGTATCCGAATACTTCCTCAATAAATGCAAAAGGAATGTTGCTCCCATTTCCCATAAATGTATTTCCTGAAAGAACAACAAAAGGTATTGCCGCTCTAAAAAGTCTGCTGCATACAAGCATTATCCCTCTAGGCACAAATAAAATCAAAAATGCCGTAATCACGTTGGTGAGGTATGTTCCTGTAAGTGTCATTGCAAGCATCGTAACACTCATAGTCAGCACACATCCTGCAATCGCACTTAAAACAGTCAAAACAGCAGTCCCGGCGTCAAGCCTGATGTTATGTGAAAACGCTGTAATTCCTGCTGTCACAAGACTTCCTGATGCCATAATGATGACACACCACACAATAACTGCCATCAGAAAGCTTATGTACATACACAACCTTGAATATGCCAGCGAGTGATAGAAGTCACTTGCCTTCCTTCTGTTCATAAAGCCAAAAAGCATCATAACCATAAGTGGAGCAAATATGTACATGACAAGCATTATGTATGGATTTAAATCCATAAAATTATATAATACTATGGCACTGTAGTTCTCACGCACCTCAAACAGCTTTATTATGGCAGAAAAAAATGCTATTCCCGAAACTAAAAGCACACCTATTATTCCCGGAAGCTTAACCTGACGCATCGCCTCACCCATAAGCCGTCTGCTAAAAAACTTATTGTCAGCTTTCATCTAGTCCACCTCCCCATCAAATATTGCCGAGAAGTCGTATCCTAAAGCTTCAACCTCATATGTAAATACTTCCTCAAGCGTAAGCGGAAGAATATCTAAAATGACCGGATGAAGTGCATTAAAACGCGCAACAATCTCTTCCCTGTCGCCTTTAGCTATTATGTTAGACACAGAGCCTCTCTTAACAAAATGAAGAATATCAATTCCGTCAAACCTGCTTCTATCATAATTATCAAGAAATGCTGTCTGAACCTTAAACATATTGGTTTTAAGATTCGAAATCTCACTTTCAATTACAAGCCCTCCTCTGTGCAAAAGAGCAAGCTGGTCACATGTGTCTTCAAGCTCTCTTAGAGAATGTGAAGTAATCACCGCAACAGCGTCCCTCTCCTCCACATCCTGACATATTATTGCCTTTATTAAATTTCTCATAACCGGATCAAGTCCGTCAAATGTCTCATCAAAAAACATATATTTCGGACAGCATGCAAGAGCAAGTATGATTGCTGCCTGCCTTTTCATTCCCTTAGAAAATGTTGCAATGCTCTTTTTTCTGTCAAGCTTAAGGTCATCCGTAAGCTTTATGAACCTGTTCATATCAAAATCCAGATATGCCGCCCTATACAACTTCGACATACGGTTTAGGTTAGCTCCCGGAAGAAAATACAGCTCGTCAGGCACATAAACTATGCCTCTCTTAACAAATGGATTTTCATATACAGGCTGCCCATCAAATGTCATTTTTCCGGCATCCTGCTTATAAACACCTGTCATAATTCTAAGGAGCGTGGACTTGCCGGCACCGTTAGTTCCCACAAGTCCATATATACAGCCGTCAGGGATTACACAGCTTATATTGTCAAGTGCGCAAAATCCGTCAAAGCTCTTACTTATATTCTTCGCCTCAATCATGCTTTGTCCCCCATCTCATTATAAATCTCGTCTATATATTCATGCAGCTCTTCCCTCGATATTCCCGCAAGAGCAAAATCCTTAATCTGTTCCTTTATCTCACTGAATGCGGAGCGCCTTGATACTTCTAGTGCCTTCAATGCCTTGTCCGAAACAAAATTGCCTCTGCCATTCACTGAAAATATTATACCTCTTCTATCTAACTCGGTAAATGCCTTCTGGATCGTATTCGGGTTAATTGACAATTCGGCTGAAAGCTGCCTTACACTAGGAAGCTTGTCGCCCTCCCTTAGAACACCGAGCAATATGAACTTTTCCGTCTGGCGTATAAGCTGCTCATACACAGGAATACGCGACATAATATCAATCTGGAACATATAAAACACCTCTCGTTGTCAGATTCTGATCAATAAACCCTCAAACATCCATTTAAATCTAAAATATCTATCATATTATCAAAAAATACGCAACTGTGACATTCACAGTTGCGTACTATGCATAATGGTACGCTTCATACAAATTATATATCGTATGTGAAGCGTCTGTCAAGCATATTTATCTTTTTATAAGCTCTTCGCTCTCTAAGAGTGCATCATCTATATTGGCACAGAAAGACTCTTCTCCGAGTTCATCATATATACCTGATTTTCTGAATATCTTCATAGGCTGTTCATTTACATGTGAAAAGATAACTTTCGTTCCGTTTTTCTTACATCTTGCAATGATTTTCTCGATTGCCTGTATTCCTGTTGCATCTATTGCAGGAACACTTCTCATTCTTATTATCAGAACCTTGGTAGATTTATCAAAAAGTACATTTCCAAACTTCTCTGTTGCAGCAAAGAACATAGGACCGGTAATCTCAAATACCTGAACACCCTTTGGCACATTCTTAAAGTGAAGGTTATCAGCATTATCAGAAGTTCTGTTCTCCTCATCAAGATAAAGCCAGCCATGAACATCCGTAACTTCCGACATTCTCTTCATGAAGAGCACGCATGCAAGTGCAAGTCCCACACCGATAGCAACTACAAGGTCAAACACAACAGTGAATATAAATGTAACAAAAAGAACTATTGTATCGCTCTTAGGAGAAGTCTTTACAAGATGGGCAAAAGTTCTCCAGCCGCTCATATTATATGCTACCATGAAAAGAATCGCAGCTATGGCAGGCATAGGTATAAGCTTTGCAAGAGGCATAAGCGAAACAAGTATAAGTAAAAGCACAACTGCGTGAACCATACCCGCAATCGGTGTACGTCCGCCATTTTTTATATTGGCAGCGGTTCTTGCAATAGCTCCTGTTGCCGGGATGCCGCCGAAAAATGCCGAAGCAATGTTTCCTGCTCCCTGTGCAACAAGCTCCATATTAGAGTTATGCTTGCTTCCAATCATTCCATCTGCAACAACACATGAAAGGAGTGACTCAATAGCAGCGAGAATTGCTATCGTGAAAGCATCCGATGCGACAGCCGACATCTTCTCAAAAGAAAATACAGGAAGTGTGAACTTAGGCGGCGCTGAAGATATATCATATAAGTCACCTATTGTCTTTACATCCATCTTAAGAAGTGCCACCATGGCTGCCCCCACAACCACAGCGATAAGCGAAGCCGGAATCTTCTCTAACTTCTTAGGCCAGAATATAAGTATCGCCAAACACACAAGTCCGACAACAAACGCCTGCCAGTTAAACGTTCCTATACATCTGAATACTTCAAAGAGCTTATCCATAGTCTCTATAGGAGCATTTACAAATGTCAGTCCAAGAAAATCCTTAATCTGTCCAATGGCGATTGTCACGGCAATACCAAGTGTAAAACCGGTAGTAATCGTAAAAGGAATAAATTTAATGAGTGCGCCTAACTTAAATACACCCATAAGTATCAAAATTATACCTGCAAGAATCGTGGCGAGTGCAAGTCCTTCCATACCATTTCTTGCGACAATACCCGCAACTATCGATGCAAATGCAGCAGTAGGTCCGGCAATCTGAACACGGCTTCCTCCAAGAAGCGAAATGACAAAACCTGCAACTATTGCAGTGTAGAGTCCCTGCTCCGGTCCTACACCGGACGCAAGTGCGAGTGCGATAGACAGCGGCAATGCAATGATTGCGACTATAATACCAGAAATGACATCCTTGGTAAACTGTGACAAGCTGTAATTTTTCATACAGGTTATCAGCTTTGGTTTGAGATACATAATCTTTTTCTCCTCATATTTAATTGGTATTTTGTGCAAAATGCTGCTTGGCAGTTAATGATGCACATTGAACACACAGAAAAAGGGTATAGCACTTGGCTATACCCTCCTGCGCATAAGCTACTAACGGGAATCGAACCCGTGACCTCCGCCTTACCAAGGCGACGCTCTACCGACTGAGCCATAGTAGCAACATAAATGGGCAGACGCATAAGCATCACCCGAATTCATATGATATCAAATTTTCAAATCTTTGTCAAGGTATTATTTCAAAGTGATTTTTTGTTGTGCCTCACCATCTTAGCTCTTATCCTCTGAATTGCATTGTCAACGGATTTTTCTGGTCTTCCTATAATCTGTGCTATTTCCGAGTAGCTCATTCCTTCAATATAGTATGAAAGTATCTCCTTTTCAAGCTTGCTAAGCTTTCCCAGCATGTGATTTACGGTAAGGTTCTCCTGCTCTTCATTGAGGATTATAGACTCCGGGTTGATATTTTCAGTATCGGGAATAACATCTGAGAGTGATGCCTCCTCACCTGTTTCGTCCGTTATCATGCTATATATCGAAACATATCCGTTAAGCGGCGCATTCTTCTTTCTTGCGTCAGCCGAGACAGCAGAGATGAGCTTATTATTTATACAGATTGCAGCATATGTCATAAAGGATGATGCCTTGCTCTCATCATAATGCCCTATCGCATTATATAACCCTATCATCCCTTCCTGTATCAGATCATCGCTGTCGCCTCCGACAAGAAAATAAGTTCTTGCCTTGGAGCGGACAAAATCCTTGTACTTTTTTAAAAGGAACTCCTCCGCTCCGTCATCACCTGTCCGCGCCATCTTAACTAACAATTCATCCGAAAATTCTTTATAGTTCTTCTTTTCCATATGGCAGCATCCCCATTTTCAAGAACTTGTAATGTCTATTTTGCCATCATTCTCTGACGAACAATCTCATATGAGAGAACACCTGCCGCAACAGATGCATTGAGAGAATCTATATCTCCCTTCATAGGAATTGATGTGATAAAATCACATTTTTCTTTTATGAGACGGCTCACGCCCTCACCTTCATTACCGATTATCAGTCCGATAGGACCTGTGAGATTCTGTCTGTACATAAGCTCGCCATCCATGTCAGCACACACGAACCACATTCCTTCCTTTTTAAGCTCATCTATTGTCGAAGCAAGATTAGTCACTTTTGCTACAGGTGTATAATTTATGGCGCCTGCGCTTGTTTTTGCCACGACAGCAGTAAGACCTACGGCGCGGCGCTTAGGTATTATCACTCCATGTGCACCCGCAAGATTTGCCGTTCTTATGATTGCTCCAAGATTATGCGGATCTTCAATTCCGTCAAGTAAAATGATAAAAGGAGGTTCTCCTTTAGCTTTTGCGGCATCTAAAATATCAGAAACCTCTGCATATTCATAAGCTGCCGCCTTTGCAATCACTCCCTGATGATGCCCTGTACGGCTCATCTCATCAAGTCTCTCCTTGGTGACAAAATTGATGATTGTGTCGCCTTTTTTTGCTTCACGCACTATCGTCTTGACAGGTCCATCCTGACAGCCGTCTAACACATATAGCTTATCTATGGTCTTTCCCGAACGGAATGCCTCTATGACGGCATTGCGCCCCTCTATCGTATATTCTTCGTATCTCATCAAATTTTCCTTTCCTAATCAAATAAGCTCAAGCTTATCAAATGCAAGCTTAATTATCTCCAATGCGCGCTCACTCTCACCCTTTAGATACAGCCAGCCGATAAGTGCTTCAAAGCCTGTAGCCCTGCGGTAATCGCTCACAGTAGCATTCTTGGCTGTAGAAAAGGACTTAGCGTTTCTTCCTCTCCTGTATACAGCCAGCTCAGCCTCCGTGAGCAGTTCATTTTCTACAAGCATACTTATCATCCTTGACTGTGTAGGTGCCTTTGCAAGCTCGCTCGCTTTCTTGTTGAGCTTGTTCACAGGTGCATTTCCTTTATTTACAAGAAGTGTCCTGATTGTCAACTCATACACACAATCGCCAATATATGCAAGCGTAAGAGGTGAATAGCTGTCCGCATCTACACTCTTTAACTCAAACACTTCACGGATTAATCTGTCCATTATGCTTTCTCCCAAACTGTACCTTCTCTTGTATCCTTTATCACAATGCCTTTTAAAAGAAGCTCTTCGCGGATTGCATCAGCCTTAGCAAAATCCTTCTCCTTCTTAGCAGCTTTGCGCTCCTCAATCTTTGCAAGGACAAACTGTGTGAGTTCATCATCCACATCGGCAGTGTCGGAAGCCTTCTTACATTCCCTCGTAAGATTGAGTGACAGCACTTCGTCAAAGCTCTTTATAAGTTCCAGCTTCGTCTTATCACCAATGTCAGCTCTTAATACATCATACACAACTGTAAGCGCACTTGAAGTATTGATATCATTTGCCAATGCAGCTATAAAGCTCTCTTTGAACTTGTCAAATGCTTCCTTGTCAACTTCTCCTTCATCCTTTAAAGTGCCGATTTTCTTTACAAGCTTATTATATGCTGCAGCAACATTGTCCATAATCTCATAGGAGAATTCAAGTGGCTTGCGATAATGTGACTGTAAGCAGAACATTCTGTATACAAGCGGATCATAGCCATTCTCTTCGAGCACGGACACAGTGAGAATATTTCCGGCAGATTTACTCATCTTTCCTGTCTTGTCATTTAAGTGATGTACATGGAACCAGTAGTTGCACCACTTATGTCCAAGATAAGACTCACTCTGTGCAATCTCATTAGTGTGATGTGGGAAAATGTTATCTACTCCGCCACAATGAATATCCATATACTCGCCAAGATGCTTCATGCTTATGCATGAGCACTCGATATGCCAGCCCGGATAACCTACGCCCCATGGACTATCCCACTTAAGCTCCTGATTGTCAAATTTCGACTTTGTAAACCACAGAACAAAATCCGCTTTGTTTCTCTTGTTGGTATCTTCACTCACATCATCGCGCACACCGACCATAAGCTCCTTCTCGCTCTGGCTTGAAAAAACATAATAATCCTTAAGCTTTGAAGTATCAAAGTACACATTATCGCCTGCAACATAAGCATATCCTTTATCGAGCAGAACGCTTACCATATGGATAAACTCATCTATGCAGTTAGTAGCCGGTTCAACAACATCCGGTATCTTGATATTTAACTTATTGCAGTCAGATAAAAATGCATCCGTATAGAACTTTGCAATCTCCATGACTGTCTTGTGCTCTCTTTTTGCACCCTTTAGCATCTTATCTTCACCTGTATCGGCATCGCTTGAAAGATGTCCTACATCAGTGATATTCATAACTCTCTTTACATCATATCCTACATAGCGGAGTGTCTTCTCAAGTATATCCTCCATTATATAGCTTCTCAGATTTCCTATATGAGCATAATGGTAAACTGTAGGCCCGCATGTGTACATCTTAACCTTTCCGTCCTCATTCGGAACAAAAAGCTCCACGTTTCTTGTCAGAGTGTTAAAAAAACGAATTCTGTTTTCCATTGTAATCTATTCCTCCATATGTTTTGCCAGCCTTGCGACTGTATCTTTCAACTGCTGTATATCATTCATGACAGGGTCAGGCAGATGTACCTGATCAAGGTCAGCGCTCGGTATCCTTACGTTATCGCGCTTTACAACACGTCCCGGAACTCCCACCACTGTAGAATTAGGCGGCACATCGTTTAACACAACCGAGCCTGCACCAATCATCGAATTGGCTCCGATCGTTATATCTCCGAGCACCTTTGCCCCACAGCCAACCATCACATTGTCCTCTATTGTCGGATGTCTCTTGCCTTTCTGCTTTCCCGTACCTCCAAGTGTCACACCCTGATACAGTGTGACATTGTTCCCGACTATTGCAGTCTCTCCTATCACAACTCCATGCCCATGATCTATAAAAAGCCCATGCCCGATTGTTGCACCGGGATGAATCTCTATTCCTGTCTTCCTTGCCGCACGCTGTGATATCAGACGCGCCAGAAAATAATGTTTTTTTTCATAAAGCTTATGAGCTTTCCTGTACTTAAGAATAGCCTTGAATGAAGGATATAAAAAGACCTCCATATCCGACTTGATTGCCGGATCCCTGTCACGTATTATTGCAATCTCCTGCTTAATAGTGTCAAACATTAGCTTCTCCTTTTAAAATATGCTTATGTATAGCTTATTGCAGCTACTTAAAATTCCACACATACATGCCAAAAACCGCACAACAAATCGCATTTTCTGTGCGCAATAAATTTTGCCCATCCGATACCGAAATGCCGCGTACTTGTCATTCCCATAATACTATGAAAAAGAAAAATAAAACCCTGTCTCTATAAATCAAATCGTTTATAGAGGCAAGGTTATCGCGGTTCCACTCTACTTAGAAGGCATACGCCTCCCATCTTAGTGACTGTTAACGGAGTCATCCGTGACAGGATACTTTTCTTCCCCTGCCATGCTCAGGAACGCACTTCGCATGCTCCGTGTAAAGAACTTCCAGCTTCATCATACAATGAGTTCTTCTCTCTGTGACAACAAGTAACCTGCTACTCTTTTCCTTCTTAGCATCTTTATATTATTATGTGAACATAAAGCACATTCTATGCTGTTAAATCTATTAATCTTTTTGCTTATGCAAATTTATTGCATATGCATATTTATTTGCTTATACAAATCCCTTTTCGTATGCAAATAGGTTTGCATATATTATTAGAATATGCAAAGGAAGGCTTTTTGTCAATCTTTTTTTATCGTCTGCTGCATCCGCCGCATCCTGTACAGCCGTCAGCATTTCCCGAAGTATTATCGCTGGAGATAAACTGTCCTCTGGCTATATTGTCGTAAATATAATTTTCCACAGACATTATAAGTGCAACAGCCTGCGATGAAATTCCTTCACCTGTTCCTGTAAATCCAAGTCCCTCCTCAGTGGTTGCCTTGACATTTACACGGCTTATATCAAGCCCTAATGCATCTGCTATGTTCTTTCTCATCTGTTCAATATGCGGTACCATCTTAGGCTTCTGTGCAATGATTGTACTGTCGATATTCTCGATAACGTAGCCTTCTTCCGACAAAAGCTCACCTACCTTCTTTAGAAGCACAAGGCTGTCCGCTCCCTTATACCCAGGATCACTATCAGGGAAATGCTTTCCTATATCGCCAAGAGCCGCCGCTCCTAACAATGCATCCATAATTGCGTGAAGAAGCACATCCGCATCCGAATGTCCCAAAAGACCCTTTTCATATGGAATCTTTACTCCTCCTATAATCAAATCGCGGTTCTCAACCAGTCTATGAACATCATATCCCATCCCTACTCTCATAATTACCTCTTTCCAAGCAATTTTATTGCTAAAATATTCTTTTATATATCTAAAATGGTACAATCGGTCTGACCTTTTTGTCAAGAAAAATCAATGCAAATAATGTAAAGCTAAAGCCGGAAGTACGAGACTCCCGGCATGTTAATTTTTTCCAATTTATGTCATTATATGATGCTGCTTCAACGGCTTCTATGACCGCTGTGTTATATTCTGTCTATGTGCATATAATAAATATCCTTCTGCTTTCGGAATTTTCCTTCCCAATTCCTTAGCTGTCTCTATCCATTCACTCATAACAGTTTCTACATTATCTAACGCCTGCTGTGCGGTTTCTCCGTCCGCCATACATCCGGGAAGTTCCGGAACAACTGCAAGAAAACACCGGTCTGTTTCAGACCAGTAAATAATTCTCTCATACTTATACATAAGCTTCGTACTTCCATTTCTGTGTTTGCAAAAAAAGACTGGAATCCTCCAGTCCTTAGTTAGTAGCGAGAAAGGGATTTGAACCCCTGACACCATGGGT
>UQYF01000027.1 GCA_900545175.1 uncultured Eubacteriales bacterium | reverse complement strand
TCACAAATCTTATATCAGTTTTTAACGTTTACACAAAACTTGAAACGGTCTCGCATTAATACAATATCCAACTCATTTCAAGAACAATCGATTATAAATCGTATTCTCACTCGACACTTAACTCTCTCCATACAGACACAAGCCATTCCGTCATCTTTTTGTTGATTTCAAATATTTCTTGGTACTTTTCCTTCCCTTCAAACCAGGCAAGTGCAATCAACTGATTGGACAAAACCACATACGGCACTGCTTTTTTCTCTGCAGCTGCAAGTTTTACTACATCATCATATCCGTAGATGATGTTTTTATATATCTGAATCCACTTCGCTAATTTGGATTCATTTCCAAACTCAAAACTTTCTGACAGAATAGCTGTTGCCGCATAGCAAGGGTCAAAAATTCTGATATTTCTTTCGCTCAATTCAAAGTCAATGAATCCCCATTTACCTTCAGCTACAATGATATTTCCGGGATTAGGGTCCCTGTGAATCACTTGTACAGGAAGATTCTCCAATATCTTTCCAAAGTTTTCTACATAATCCGCAAAAACCTCTTCCGATACATTAATCTTTCCTCTTAGTTGCGGAATCGCCCAGTTTTTGACACTCTCATAGATATTGGCATCTTTCACCAATACCTCCACATTTTCCAATGCTTTACTGAGCTGCCCTATCACTTCGCCTACGAAACGAGCATTCCCTACCAAATCATCTTCATACATGTTGTTAATCTTTATCTGCTGACCTTCCAAGCGTTTTGATAAGCAAAAATATAGCTCTCCATCTGCGATATATTCCTCTCCTTCCAAAGTTTTCACCGGTGTCGCTGCAAACAATCCCGCATTTTCCAATGCTTTCGAAATGGTAATGTGATTCTTAAGTTTACCCAAGTTTGCTGAAAATTTTAAAACATAGTCCTTGCCAATATAGAAAGCATTCTCATTCCTGTTACCGCTTCCTCCGTAGTAAATATCAGAAATGGTTTCATTCTCCAATCCCCACTTCTTTAAAATACTTGTCGCTTTTTTATGTGTAACCATTACATGTTCCTCCTTAACAATATTGATTCTATAAGGCTTTTTCACCCTATGCAGTTTCAAGTACTGTGCAGGTGTACATCCAAATTCACGTGCAAATGCTTTGTAAAAACCGGCATGGGTTTCAAAACCATATAACAATGCCACATCAATCATTTTATTTCCACATTCTATGTCATAAATGGCATTCAGCAATCTGCGCCTTAATATATACTGCATTACAGGCATTCCAACTGCAGTCTGAAACAATCTATAATAGTGGAACAATGAAAATCCGGCTTTTTCGCTCAATTCCGCTGCCGAAATATCACATTTGATGTTTTCTTCAATATAGTCAATACTATCTTGTATTATTTCTCTGTACACGCTTACACTCCTTTCCGTTTTTTTGTAGCTACACTTATATAATAACGCGACTTTTCCGAAAAACCTTTCCGTTTTTGCTTTTTTTACATCCTTCTAACTGCAAGAAATGCCGCAGATACACTCTGCGGCACTCACCCTATACCAATTTCCTCTAATACACACATAATACGACCGATACTATCTTCAATGCTTTTCGTACCATCTAATCTCACTTTCTTACAATGCAACCTATTGGCACTTTCTTCAACCCGTTCGTTGCTTCTATTACCAATAATTTCTCTAAATGCCTTTTGCTGCTCATACATATCTCCGCCAGACATAACACGTGAACCAAACCTAACCTCTTCCCGATGTTGTACCCGCTTCACCCGTTCCTCCGCAGGAACCTCAAGAATAAATGCTACATCTATCACAGACAATATATCCTCATCCCAATTCATTGTTACGCCAGAAATAACAAACTGCGGATGCTTTTCTATGTCATTACGGATCATTTCCTGCACTTCTTTTGCTGAGCGTGGCATAGAATACGGAAGTTCCCCTTTATACTCACATTTAACATCATATTGTTGTTCCAGAACAGCTTGGCGAGAGTTCTTTTGTTCCGGAAAATAATAATCTTCTACATCCATCTCATAAAAATCAAGCCTTTTTGCAATAGTATGTGCAAGTGTAGATTTTCCGCACCCGTTCAATCCCATAATGGCAATGCCACGTATCATATATGTTCACTCCTACATTTAAAACTCTTTATTAAATTCGTTCTTATAACATTACTTCAATCTCAATATCTTGCGACAATTCCATGGTTGCTCTTTTGAATCTATCCCCAACCTCAGACTCTCCAATTACATCCGTGTAATGAGTCGATATAACCTTTTTAGGTTTAATCTTTTGTGTAAACTCAGCAGCTTCCTTAACGTCAAAAGTATATTTTCCGCCGCAAGGCACAAGCAAAATATCACACTGCACATCTATGTTATCTTCATTCGCATCAGTATCTCCTGTCACGAAATATGTCTCACCATCAAGGGTTACAACATATCCTACCCATCCCATTTCCCTTGTATGAAATGGCTTGTTAATATTATACGCTGGTACCCATTTTATCAAAATGTCCTCTCGATTTAATTCGGTTCCAGACTCCTCAGCGTTAACATACTCTACACAACTTACCATTTTACCGACTTGTTCACATACAACCTGTTTCATACTATATGGTGCAACTAATATCGTCTGCTCTTTAGAAACTTTTCTAATATCTTCCGGTGAAAAATGGTCATAATGCTCATGCGTCACAAAAATAAAATCTGCGTCATGTCTCTCCTCCGCAATCTTAAACGGATCAAAATATACCACCTTCGTTCCTCTAATTCTGATACTGCTTCGCGCGTTAATCGAAATTATTGACATATCAAGTTTCCTTTCTATCATTTTACTTATAACTTCATTCTAGCACACTAATCTTATTTATTCCATGATATCATCTACCTACAACAAATGCCGCAGATTCCTCTGCGGCATTCCCTATCTACACATTAAAATCATTCTGATAACAAATTGATAACACTTTTTTGCAACCAATTTGCAACCACGCTTCCTGTAAATCCAGTGTTTTCGGTCATTCTGAGCGTTTTTTCTCTATTCAAACTCAATCGTCCCAGGTGGTTTACTTGTCAAGTCATAGAATACTCGATTGACTCCTCTGACTTCATTTATAATTCTGCTCATTACAGTCTGAAGCACTTCAAATGGAATCTGTGCTGACTCGGCAGTCATGAAATCTATTGTGTTCACTGCGCGAAGTGCAACGGCATAATCATAGGTACGCTCATCACCCATAACACCGACTGAACGCATGTTAGTAAGCGCTGCAAAGTACTGATTAGGCATCCATGCCGGAGCTGTGCCATGCTCACTCTTGTAAGCTTCGACAGCTTTGTCAACTTCCTCGCGGTAGATTGCATCAGCATCCTGAACAATGCGGACTTTTTCGGCATTGACTTCACCGATAATTCTGATTCCAAGTCCCGGACCTGGGAATGGCTGACGGAATACAAGGCGCTCAGGAATGCCAAGTTCAAGACCGGCTTTGCGGACTTCATCCTTGAAAAGGTCACGGAGCGGTTCAATAATTTCCTTGAAATCAACAAAATCAGGAAGACCACCGACATTGTGGTGCGATTTGATTACTGCTGACTCGCCGCCAAGACCTGACTCAACAACATCAGGATAGATTGTTCCCTGTGCAAGGAAGTCAACAGCACCGATTTTCTTCGCTTCCTCTTCGAATACTCGTATGAACTCTTCACCTATAATTTTACGCTTGCGCTCAGGTTCTGTCACGCCTGCAAGCTTATTGTAATAGCGCTCCTGTGCATTAACTCTGATAAAGTTAAGATCGAACTGTCCGTTAGAACCGAATACAGCTTCAACTTCATCGCCCTCATTTTTGCGTAAAAGACCATGGTCTACGAATACGCAGGTGAGCTGCTTTCCGATTGCTCTTGAAAGAAGACCGGCTGCAACTGAGGAATCAACACCGCCTGAGAGTGCAAGCAATACTTTGCCATCACCTACTTTTTTGCGGATGTCTTTGATAGTATTCTCAACGAAGGAATCCATCTTCCAGTCACCGGCACAACCACATACACCCTTAACGTAGTTTTCAAGCATCTTGGTTCCTTCAAGAGTATGAAGTACTTCCGGGTGGAACTGGATTGCATAGAGATTCTTAGACTCATTCTGAGCTGCTGCGACAGGACAGTCTGCTGTATGTGCGACAATTCTGAAGCCCGGAGCTATTTTGGATATATAATCAAAATGGCTCATCCAACAGGATGTTACATTAGTATTACTCTTGTGGTCGTCACATGTAATTCCGGCTACATTGTCTGCCTGACTTCCGACTCCCTTGAATAAAGGTGATGTTGTATCGACAAAAACCTCTGTCTTGCCATATTCGCGCACAGGCGCTTTTTCAACCTTGCCACCGAGAACATGCATCATAAGCTGTGCGCCGTAGCACAGACCAAGCACCGGAACACCGAGATTAAAGAGCTCTTCGGTGCATGTCGGAGCGCCGGGTTCGTAGCAGCTGTTAGGACCACCTGTAAGAATAATGCCCTTCGGATTCATGGCCTTAATCTTCTCGATATCCGTCTTGTATGAGTATATCTCACAGTATACATTACATTCTCTGACACGTCTTGCAACCAACTGGTTGTATTGACCGCCAAAGTCAATAACGACTACCATTTCTCTGCTCATGGTATTTCCTCCTGTATTTTTTATGACTCTATTAATGCTTATTTAAAAGCTTATATAGCTTAGCATTATTCTTATCATACAATAAAAGGTGTGGATTAGCAAGGGGCTTTTAAATTTGGTGGTTACTCTTAGATATAATTCAGATATAAAATAAAGCAGGAAAGAAGGAGCTTTGACAACTCTGGCAGATTACAAAGCGGTGGGTGCGGCAGAATTAAGTTTTAGTTAGAAAATGAGAATTTATGCAAATTCAGCCGGCTGCAGAAAATATACTCTCTCATACATTTTTGCAGGATTATTAAGAGACATATAGCCGCAGTTTATGTAAATCCTAACGGTATTACAAATTGTTTCAATATACTTAAATACAAGCCCATAGGCATGTTTGATGTCACATTAACTTCGGGCATTATGCTTAAGAATTCCTCTATTTAGGAAAAAATCAGTTTTGGGCACCAATTAAAATCTACACTATATCCTTGACAAATGGCACATTTTTATAAGCCTGAACACCTGCTCAGCTGTCAAAATCATATTTCTCCCCGCATTTTCCGAGTTCATTGCCTCGTCAAGTGTAGTCACCGTCCGCAGTATCGGAAAGAATGCATCTATGCCATGTTCATTGCTAAGCACCGCATCATCGGTAACGCACCCTGAAAATGCTATAACAGGTTTGCCATATTTTTTTGCAATGGCAGCCACTCCTATCGGCGCTTTTCCCATAACCGTCTGGCTGTCTAATCTTCCCTCGCCTGTGACAACAATATCAGCATTTTTTATATAATTCTCCAGTCTTGTCTCATCAAGAATAATTTTTACTCCCGGCTCTAATACCGCATCAGTGTATGAAAGAAAAGCAAAACCAAGTCCTCCCGCTGCACCTGTTCCGGTCTGATTCATATCTGCCTTCGGATACTTTTCGCCGGTAAGCTTCGCATAGTGTGCAAGCCACTCATCCATCTGTACAATCATATCCGGCGTTGCACCCTTTTGAGGTCCGAAAACTGCACTGCAGCCTTGTTCACCACATAAAGTGTTCGTCACATCACATGCTACTTTAAAGTGGCATTCCTTAAGCACAGGTATAACGTGCTCATCGGATATCTTTTCAAGCAAAGCCAATCCTTTCGCACCAAATGGAACCTGCCTGCCATCGGCATCTAGAAATTCATAACCTAAAGCATTTAACATTCCTATACCACCGTCATTTGTCGCACTCCCTCCAATGCCTACGATAAAATTACGACATCCTTTTGCTATGGCATCACATATCAGCTCACCAACCCCAAAGGTAGTCGTGTCTAACGGATTTCTTTCCTTTTCATCCAACAATGTAATTCCGGCTGCTGCCGACATTTCTATGATTGCTGTCTTTGCCGCATCTACGATTCCGTAAGCGGCTTCCACCTTAGCTCCAAGCGGTCCTGTAACCATAACCTTCTCAATCCGTCCATTCATTCCAAGTGCCAGCGCCTCCACTGTACCTTCTCCACCGTCAGCCAGAGGACGGACAACTACATTCGCATCCTTCATCGCCCTGTGAATACCTTCCGATACAGCCGCACCTGCCTCTAATGAACTCAGACTGCCCTTTAACGAATCGATTGCTACTACAATATTCATATTAATCCCCATTCCGCAGGCACAATGTGCCGAAGGAATTTCGAGCCAAATATCAGATTTGGCTCTCAATAGATGCTATTTGTGATGCCTGCGGCACAAATAGCTATGTGAAAAATCAGATATAAATCTGTATTTTTCACGTTGCCTCCATTTTGAATATACGAATAGATTTAAAGTGTCCGGTAAAACTACGTTTTGAAATCAAATAAAATATACATATAATTCCGAACAGCTAATTTTCAAGTATGCTAATAAGTTCAAGTATCGTCCCATTAAGGCTGTCATCAAGCCTTTCAACACATTCTACAACTAAAATGTCCGCCTGCCTTATATCATCGCATAAATCATTAACATTATCGCGATGTGCTATACTTACGTGTGCAAAATCACGTTCAAGATATGGCATCATGTAGAGTCTGAATGAATCTCCAATCATCACAAATCTGCTGTCATCCGCCGCTGTCGAATCTGTCCTGTAGACTGCGCTCTTTTCCGTGTGGATAAAATCAATCTCACCTTCCGTGTTAAAAAGCTCAACCTCAGGCTTGTAATCAGGAATGTGGTCATAATCTCTCTCGTAATCCTGCCAGCTAAGCCCCGCTGTAATGACAAGCCCCCATATGCAGCTTCCATCCGTATAGCTTACGCTGTCGGGCGAAACATATGCCAGTCCCATAGCTTTGTAAAGTGCCTGTGTCGCAATGAAGCTTCCATAGTGATTCCAATGTGTATCATATTTATAATATGTGCTCATTATTTTTTTTGCCGCACGAAGTTCCTCCAATGGATAAATGATTTTTATTGATGAATTTTGTCTTGCATAGTCCACAAATCTTTGAACCTTTTTATAGCTGTTTTCAATAGTGTACGTTGGCATGAACTCCGAATAGACCTGCTCCTTGTTCGGTGCAATCATGAACTGTAATTTTATACCACGGCTGTCACAAATCTGCTGTAGCCTCTGCATAAGGCTTAATCTGTCCGCCATCTGCTGTTCACTCATCAGATTGCTTCCGCAGTAATATCCGATGCTATTATCATAATTGCAGAACATCCAGTCATCTCTGCCAAATATTGTTCCGTTCATCTCTCTCGCCGGAAAATATGGCTGATTCAATGCTGCATCATCACTTTCTCCGGTCTTATTTTCTGTGTCAATATTATCCTTACTCACGTCAACGGTAGTCATATTTTCTAATGTATCCTCAGCAGTCTTAATTTCTGAAGCATTATCCGAATCTTTTTCACCGCTGCCACTACCTGAAACACTATCTGATACGTTTTCGCTGCCCATATTTTCCTGTGTATTGCCTGATACTATTTCGCTGCCCTTATTATTCTGCTTATCATCCAACGCATTTCCGCCATTCATATTGCCCGATACATTCTCACTGTTTATATTCTCCTGCGTGCTGCCCGGCATATCTCCACTTTCCACATTTCCCTGTGAACCGTCCGGCATACCTTCGCTGCCCTTATTCCCTTGCGTGCTGCCTGAAGCATTCCCCATCCCTGTGTTTTCAGGCTCTTTCATACCCTCATTTGATTTTTCAGCCTCACTGTATTTTCCACCTGATGACACACTTTTTTTATCTGCAAGCGCAACAAGAACGGGCTGTACATTTAAGGTGTACGCCCGTTCAAGCTTAGAATTAATATGTCTGTTAATCGAAATAAGAATACTTCTATACGGTGCATGGTCATTATAATAGGCTTCAAGTTCAGATGTTATATTTCCGATACCTGCTCCACTTGGAAAAGCTGTAAGCTCTCTGTTCTCACCAAGGTCATAATCGAGCTGCTCCATAACACCGGTATTGTTTTTATATACCAATTTGAGTATCAGCCATGAAGCCTGCGGCAGAATGAGCACACAGAGAAATAAAATCATGGAAATGCACCTTATAATTTTTCTCACTTTATTTCCTGAACTTTTTTCCCTCTTCATGTGCCCTCCAAATTAATTTTTATAGACAAGACAATCCGGCTGCCTACTGATGATAAGTCTCAAGGAAATCTCCGAGCTTTCCAAATGCCTCCTCAAGCACCTCAACTCTCGGAAGATATACTATACGGAAGTGGTCAGGCTCCTTCCAGTTGAAACCGCCTCCGTGAACTATGAGAACTCTCTTCTCCTTTAAGAAATCATATGCAAACTTCTCGTCATTCGTAATATTGAACTTCTTTGTATCAATCTTCGGGAATGAGTAAAATGCAGCCTTAGGCTTCACAACGCTGAGTCCCGGAATATCATTTATAGCCTTATACATGAACTCTCTCTGTTCATAGATACGTCCACCCGGAACAATATAATTCTTGACACTCTGGTAGCCGCCGAGTGCTGTCTGAACTATTGACTGTGCCGGAACATTTGAACAAAGACGCATATTGGAAAGCATATTGATGCCTTCAATATAATCCTTTGCAATCGCTTTGTTACCGCTTAATATCATCCAGCCTACTCTGAAGCCTGCTATCATGTGGGACTTTGAAAGTCCACTGAAAGTTACGCAGAATACATCAGGTGCAAGTGACGCTATTGAAATATGCTCTCCGTCATCCATTACAAGCCTGTCATATATCTCATCCGAAAAAATAATGAGCTGGTTTTCTCTGGCAATCTGTACTATCTGCTCTAAAACTTCCTTCGGATAGAGCGCGCCGGTAGGATTGTTAGGATTTATTATTACAATAGCTTTTGTCTTTGAATTAACTTTCTTCTTAATATCATCGATATCCGGGTTCCAGTCAGACTGCTCATCACACAGATAATGGACAACCTTGCCTCCTGCAAGCGTCGCTGTTGCTGTCCAGAGCGGATAATCCGGTGAAGGAATCAAAATCTCATCGCCGTCATCTAAGAGTGCCTGCATACTGAGATTGATAAGCTCACTGACTCCGTTTCCTGTATAAATATCATTGATTTCAACATTCGGAATATTCTTAAGCTGCGCATACTGCATGATAGCTTTTCTTGCAGAAAATAGTCCCTTCGAGTCGGAATAGCCCTCGCAGTCTGTTAACTGTTGTCTCATATCGTAGACAACCTCCTCCGGTGCCCTGAAACCAAACGGTGCCGGATTTCCGATATTGAGCTTTAAAATATGCATTCCTGCGTCTGCCATACGATTAGCTTCCTCGACAACAGGACCTCTCACATCATATAATACATTGTCAAGCTTCGATGATTTTGAAAACTGTCTCATAACATTATCTCCCATTTTATCTGAATATGCTTTATCTGAACTTTTTATATCGTACACTGATTTTTCGGTATCAGCCTTAGCTTTCTTCACCTCAGGCTCGGTTCCCGCAAGCCACTTCTCATCAACACCGAGTGTCTTTGCAAGAACACTTAAAATATCCTTCCTCGGCTCGCTCTTTCCGCTGAGGTACTGGCTAATATGGCTCTTCCCGATGTGCACACCACATTCACGGCCAATAGGTTGTGCAAGCCTGATCACATCAACCTGCTTTAACCCCTTGGCCTCCATCGCCTCTTTTAGTCTCTGTGCAATTCCTGACATATAAAACCTCCACATCTAAGTAAGCTGCCGATAAAGGGCATTATGCCCTGTCTGTTTTCGCTCAATAACAAACACCACAAAACATCTCTAATCAAATACTATGTTATAAAGATTAAAAGATATTCTGCCACTCATTTGATATCTGCGAATTGCTCCACTTTAAAACAGCTTCCACAATTCTAAAACCTTCGGAACCAGCATTATTATTTTCTCATAATGCTGTAACCTTTTCCACTATACCACCAAACATTGAACTTTTCAATATCTACGTTGAACTTTATATAAATCTTATTTGCAAGTTCAATTTATTTCAATATTTCCTTCAGCATATAAGTCCTGTTAAACGGAAACTCAAAGTAATATCCGTCAGCAAAATCCTGTGTCATGGCAATCATCTGCCTTGCAAGTTCAATTCCTACAGCCTCGCCTTCACGCCTGCCTGCATTTTCCGGATAACGCTCCACAAGCTCATCCGGAACATTCACACCGGCAATCTCATTTTTCATAAAGAGGGCATTTTTCCGGCTGATAAGAGGCATTATACCGCAGAGTATCCTCGCACCTGTCTCCTTTTTTATATATCTTAGGCGCAGCACGTCCTCCTCACAGAATACAGGCTGCGTTAGAAAGAACTGCGCTCCTGCCGCCATCTTCTTTCTTACACGTCCAAGTTCAACATCTATGTTATTTCTTCCCTGGTTAATCGCTCCTCCGTAGCACAGAGGACTGTCTGCAAATACTTCCTCATTCATCTCCTGAGCTATCTTCATAAGCCCTACAGAGTCAAAATTGAACACTGACTTTACAGTCTCTCGCACCATGGACGGAAGAGGATCACCTGTTATAATAAGCATATTATAGATGTCATTGATTCTTGAACCCATGAACAGTGAGCGCATCGCAACCGCATTCTTATCACGGCAGCATATATGCGGCATGACATCCATTCCTGTCTCACGTCTTACTTTGCCAGCCATCAGGACTGAATCAACTCTTGTACGCCCGGAAGGAGAATCCGGAAATGTCAGCACATCCACACCCATTCCAACAAGTGCATGCGCCGATTCAAGCAGCTTCTCATCATTGGCATTAAAGGGCGGTGCAAGTTCAACAGCTATGAACTTCTTTTTCTTTATATTGCCGTTATCGTCATACAAAAAGCCTCTCATTTTTGCCTGCTTTGACTCATCTGTGTGCTCATCAGGTGTCTTTTTCTCGTATCTTGGAAGCTTTTCAAGCTCTGTGCACATTTTTTCTATAGATTCAGGTTTTGTTCCACAGCAGCCGCCTACAATATCCACGCCTTTTTTTGCAATCTGCGCCATCTTTCCGGCAAAATATGCAGGTGCGCCGCCAAAATGCATATGATTTCTTGTAAAATCCGGATAACCGGCATTAGGAAGTGCCAAAAAAAACTTATTCTTAGAAAGCCCCAGTCCATCGATAAGCTGTGACATATGTCCCGAACCAACGCCACAGTTAAGCCCGACAGCATCAACATCAAGCTTTGCCGCATCCTCAATAAGCCTTTTAGCGCTGAGTCCGGCTGCGCTGTAGCCATACTGATTCACACTAAAGCAGATACTTATGAAAATATCACTTGAACTTTCTCTAAGATACTTGATTGCAGGCAGAATGTCCTCATAATCCGCAAATGTCTCAAAGTGAACCGCATCAACTCCCTGTTCAAGCATAATGGAAGCAAGGCGCATATATTCCTTATCTTTAACATTTTTTGCAAAGCCCATCCCATCAGGTATAGGTCCTATATCACCTGCTATATAGATTTGCCTGACACCACTGCTTTTTACTGCTTCCTGTGCAAGCTGCACGGCTGCTGTTATATTTTCTTTGACCTTATTTTCATCATCGGACAGCAGGCTGCTGTTAGATGCATATGTATTAGTCCTTATGTAGCGTGCCCCGGAATTTATATATTCTGTATGAATTGCGATAACTCTGTCAGGGTGCAGTATATTCGCCGCCTCCGGAAGTTCATCCGAGCCATATTTATCCGCATAGTAAGTTCCAAAGGCGCCATCCGCCGCAAGTCTGTTATTTTTTAGATATTCCCGTAAGTTCATTTTGTCTCCTGTTTTTATATTTTTATTTCATGCATACTGCAAGCAGCACTTATAATACTTCAACTAATTAGAAGCTTTAAGGTTTCACTTTCAAATAGCCATAACACTGCATACTGCAGGCATTACTTGTCATACTGCAATCAATGGCATTCGCAATCCGTTTTCACTTCTTGCTCATAAAAAACGCTTCATATCTCCATCCTGTACTTGGTTTGTACCAAACACAGGACAAAAAAGTTTTCCATCATCCAAAGGTAATTGTTTTCTCTTTTTTATAAACATGATATTCATATGCTCAATGAGTTCAGCATGCGACCATGTAATATTATAATATTAAAAAATCCCGCTATTCTATGAACATCTGATTCTGAATATGCTGAAGGTATGCGCTCTTAGGCTGAACTTTCCTATATCCGGCACTTTCCCATTGAAAGCAGCTTCTATGTTGAACTCGTAAGCTTTCACATTATCCCTGCAATTCATGCTGTTATAGGCTTCATTCTCCGCTTCACCCATTATAATACAGTGAACTTTTCCATAATCTGGCTTGAAGCCATCCATATCCAGAGTCACAACACAGTCAAAGTCCCACGGATTTACAAGCTTTACAATAAGTTCATTTTCCGCAGTATCATATGATACCGTGTGGAAAATATTTTTATAACGTGAATCTGCCAAAAACAGCTCATCATCCATCTTATTTTCAACCACATAATCGCCCATGTTCCTTGAATACATTTTCTGTACAAGAAAGCTTGGGCTTGGGAAACATTCTGCATCATTGAACCATATCATGTCAGGTGTCCACTGTGCATAGCCAAGTCTTGCAAAAAGAGGTGCATATGATGCGAGCACAACTACATCGGCATTTTTCTCAACTCCTGTAAGGAATGCAGCCTCGCAAAGCGCTGCCCCAAGTGTATTTTTAGAGCTGTCCATAGCCTGCTTTTGAACATGAGCCGCATATTCTCCTGCGAATACCTTGACGTTTCTTGGATATTTATCATAAAAGCGAGCATTTTCCAAGAACCATTCCGGCGAGCAATAGTAGTGCTCATCAACCGCATAGACAAAATTCTCCTGTCCTTTATTGCGATAAAAGTCCCATGCCTTTGTATAATAGTCCGATTTGACATCAGGACCTGCCGAACCTATGAGCTTTATATCAGGATATTTTTCATGGACTGCCTGCTCAAAAAGACTATAGCGCTTAAAAAATTCTGACTCCTTTGTCTCCCACTGTTCATTTCCTATTCCAATCATCTCAAGGTTAAAGCTCTCAGGATGTCCCATCTTGGCTCTTAATCCACCCCACTTCGTATCGGCAGAGCCGTTTGCAAACTCTATAAGGTCTAACACGTCCTGAACATACTCCCTGAATTCATCTGATTCAAGCCTTACCTTCTGCGTTGACTGGTACTGGCAGGCAAGACCAACATTCTGAACCGGAAGAGGCTTTGCTCCTATGTACTCACAAAGCAGAAAATACTCGTAATAGCCTATATCATAGCTCTGATTATAATGGCTGAATATGCCCGCAAAAAAAGGCTTCTCCTCATTGCCATGAACAGCCCAGCGGTTCCATGTACGCACCCTGTCCTCACGTCTTCCGACTGTATGCTTCCACTGATACCTATTGCTAAGCTCATTGCCTTCTACAATGCACCCACCCGGAAAACGCATAAATCCCGGCTTCATGCTCTTTAACAGCTCTACAATGTCTTTTCTGAACACTCCACACACGGCATCGTCCGCTATGAATGAGAAAAAATCAGCACACAATGTACATCCGTCAGATATTTTTGCCTCATCTAACTCAACCACAAAGGGTTCAAATCTCTCCTCTTCCCGCGCCTCAAACGCTGCCTCATATCTGACCCACTCACCTGTCACGCATCCTGTAAGCATGCATGTCTGACTTCCGATTCTCACTCTGACAGCTCCGTCATAACTGTCACTCTTAAGATAAGCACTCACATGGTATTTCATGCCCCTGCGGATATAGATTCCGTCATAAGCCTTGTTCGCAAAACCGCACTGCCCCTTTTTTGGTTCAAATACAAGATAATGCGGTGCCGCTTCTGACACAGGCTTGTCACTGCTTATCGACAATACAGCTCCATCACCTTTTGTCGGATAAGCAATCCACCCATACAGGCCGTCATACTTAGTCGAATAATTGTCCTTATAGCCCAATGCCTCAACGAACTCAAATGCCGCATTTTCAAGCTGCTGTGCGCTTATACCACCATCACAGCAATAATTGATGTCCTCGTAAAATACACCGAACATTCCCGGATTTATATCCGCAGTCTTATTATTTTTTATATGTAATCTTCTCTCAACAGCTCCTGCCATGTCCCTCTCCATCTCTGCGCCGGCACACTTTCCGGCACTCTGACATATTAAAGTAATAAATACATTATAGATGTAAACTTCAATAATGACAACCTCAAATGTGATTTATGCGTCATCAGCACATATCATAACCCGGAATACACACCAAAATCTGAAAAATGTGAACACCCTTCAAAACACAATTTCTGATGATATAATGAGCGAAAGAGAGCTATTCCGGAATATGATTCGGGTGTCAAAACATGCTCTGTAAACTTAATTGTGTATAACATGTTGTATTTATACATATCATGACTTTGGGAGAAGCTTAGTTGTTCTCAGGACTCTGCTAGTTTCCCAGCCAAAAGCAGCATGGATGCTGCTTTAGAAGCAATGCATACAAGGATGTATGCTTTTCTTCGGTGGCGTGCGGATAGAAAGCATATATCAGAGTCCTTAGAACACCTTACTTCGTACACTAGAGCTGATATGTATAAATACAACATGTTATACACTCTTAAAGTAAATTGGCATGTTTTGACATTCGAATCAGAACATAAATATAAACCCTGCTATGCTCCCATAATCAATAATTTCACCACAATGAGACAATATGAAAATTCTTATTATAGAGGATGAGCCTCTGCTTTCCAGTTCACTGCGCTCGCTGTTAAATTCCCATGGCTATGATACGGATGCCGCATTTGATGGCGAAGCAGGACTCGAATATGCACTTTTAGGTATATATGACCTGATAATCCTTGATGTGATGCTGCCTGCGATGAGCGGCTGTGAAGTTGCCAAAAGACTTCGCACCGTCAAAAAAGGAATGCCTATCCTGATGCTCACTGCAAGGACTTTACTTGATGACCGCATAGAAGGACTTAACTGCAGTGCCGACTACTATCTTGGCAAACCCTTTGACACAAGAGAGCTTTTAGCCTCTGTCGACAGCTTTACCGATGAGGAAGCCGCACAGAAGGAAGAGATAGGTATCACTCTCTATCTTGACAACGATGCTTTCCCTCAGACAACCATAAAGCTGTACAGATATGACGGAAGCACATGCTTAGCTGCCATAGATGGCAAGTCTGTCGCACTTGTTCCAAGAAGCCAGACTGTCAGCCTTATCGAAGCCGTGAACTCTATTGTGCTTAACAAGAACAGTTCCAATAAGTAAAATTATCTTATAAGAAAACCATGGATATGGGATTAGCTGCTACAGTAAGCAGCTGACCCATACCCATGGTTTTCTTATATCTTATTATATATCAGGGGCAGAAGGCTTGCCCTGCATAATGATTTTTGACATTGTGACCCGTCAAAAACATGAGCAGGCAGCCATTTTCCAAAGAAAAATGTGTGAATTACGAATGTTTTACTTTCTATATCCTTCTATCCCATCTTTAAGTCTCTTAAGTCCGTCCTCAAGTCTTTCTCTAGGACATGCTATATTGAGCCTTAAGAACTTCTCTCCCGTTCTTCCATACTGCACTCCGTCCGAGAGATAGAGCCCTGTGCGCTCTCTTATGCTGTCGGCAAGCTCCTCCGAATTGTCGCATACCGCCGAACAGTCAAGCCAGAGAAGATACGTTGCCTCAGAATGTATGAGCTTTATCTTTGGAAGCTCTGTTTCTATGAACTGTGTCACTCTCTGCTTATTTTCATAAATATACTCTCTTAGTGCATCAAGCCATTCACCGCCATCTCTAAAGGCTGCGACTGCTGCCCATATTGCAAATGCGTTCGGCTCTGCCACCTCGTCAGTGTTCAGTCCACGGTTAACCTTATGACGCAGGAATGGGTCCGGCACAATAGCTGCTGCCGTCTGCAAGCCCGCCATGTTAAAGGCCTTAGTCGGTGCAACACAGGTAATGCTTATCTCACGGCATGTGTCCGAAGCGGACGCAAATGGAATGTATCCCTTATCCGGGTCAGTTATGTCGCAGTGTATCTCATCAGATACTACTATAACATGATGCTTCTTTGCAAGCTCACCGACATGTGCCAGTGTCTCTCTGTCCCATATCTTTCCCACAGGATTGTGAGGATTGCAGAATATCATCATCGTAGTCTGGGGCTGCGCCATAGCTTCCTCTAACTTCTCAAAATCAATAGAATACTCACCGTTTTCATAGCTTAACGGACACTGCAATACATTCCGCCCATTATTTACTATGGAATTGAAGAAAATATTGTAAACAGGAGTCTGAATCAGCACATTCTCCCCCGGTGTCGTCAGCTTTCTTACCACACTTGATAAAATAGGTACAACACCTGTCGAGAATATAAGCCAATCCTTCTCAATATGAAAATTATGCCTTTTCTCCCACCACTCGCAGTATGCTTCGTTCCACTCATCCGGTATTATGGAATAGCCAAACACTCCATGCTCGACTCTCTTTTTTAAAGCCTCGATAATCGCCGGTGCAGTCTTAAAATCCATGTCCGCAACCCACATCGGAAGCTCATTATCCTTCACATCCCACTTAAGAGAATGTGTCCCACGTCTGTCAACAGCCGTATCAAAAGCTCGTCTGTATTCTTCTTTCATGCCAAACCTCTTTTCTAAATTACATTATAAGAATCCCTACCACGCAATCTCATCCGTCTTATTTCTGATATCACCGCATACAATCTTAGTCCTGCCTTCATCAATATAATCCTTCTGTATGATAAGATTGTCGATGTAGTCAGCCTTAATCGTTCCTGATGATGGGTTTAGCACGCTTGTTATGCCGCTCGTTATCTCAGCGTCAACACTTGAATACTCAAAGGCAAGTGTTGTATTGATGAGCTTACAGTTCTTCATAACAAGATTGTCAATATAGCACATGCCCTGAAGGCTCTCGATTGTACAGTTGATAAGAGTTAAGTTCTTCGCATTCCAGCCAAGGTACTCGCCGGATATGAATGAATCGTATACAGTCACATTCTCTGTATTCCAAAAAGCATCCTTAGAAAGAAGCTTGGAATTGCGGATTTCCATGTTCTTAGTTCCATCAAACGAATAATTTCCTACAAGTGTGAAATTATCTGCCTTGATATTGTTGGTATTAAATGCAAAATAATCTCCCTTTGCGAACACGTTCTCCATCGTAACATTGTTGCAATTCCAGAGTGTCTCTGCGGCATTCGGAAAAGATACATTCTTAAGTGTGACTCCATCTGCCTTTCTGATATTTTTCGGAGCCTCGATGACCGTATCCTCAATGCTTATATTGTCCGTGTACCATATTCCGGCTCTTGCCATGTCAAAAAGTGTACAGTTTTTAAGACTTATATCCTTACAGTACCATAAAGGATACTTATATCTGAAAAGTGTTGTGTCTATATCGAGCTTCCTACACTCCTTAAGAGGTGACTCTCCAACATCGAACACCGAATCGCTTATCTTAGCTTCGACTGTATGAAAAAGAGCACGCTCCTGTGTAAATGTCTGCTGTGTAAATTCCTGCATTTTATTTTCTTCCTCCTGATGCATATTATTATCTGCAATAATCACACATACATGAATATTTCATTCAACCGGTGCAATTATCTATCTGCGGTACAGATTTTGTCAAACCGCAATATATTTTACAAAATCATGCAATTTTTGATTATACTTCATAAACCTAACTTTAGGTCAAGTGTTATTTCTTCTTCTGTAAGCTCCTGCTGTGGTGCAAATTCATCTCCGGCCATATATTCATATATCGAATTTAAAAGTGCTCTCGCTTCAGGGTACATCTGGCTCTTATGAAGCTCCATAGTTGACAAAAGCACTTTTCCTCCCATGCAGTTAAATTCAATAAGCTGTGCCATAGGTCGAAGAAATGCATAGCTGTCCATCTCAGTGACTATTGCTTTCATTGTTCTTGGAAGTATTATGGCACGCTTGACAGCCATAATCCACCACTGCCAGTCGGTATGCTTATCTGTCGGAAAATTCCTAAATACAGGATGTAAGGCATCTATAAGCTGACCCATTCCGCCCTCCTGCTCAGCAAAGGTTCCCACCGACCAGAAATCAGTTGTAAACTGTGTCTTTATTGATACCGGCATACTCTCCTTGTCAGCGTCAGGTGCTAAAAATACTCGCCCGCCCTTTCTTAGTATCTCCCTTGTCCTATCATCAAATACTCTCGTCTCATAAACATTTTCAGGACATTTTGGTGCTGCTTTTGCATATACCCACAACGGATATGAGCTTGTACAGCCTCCTATATCCACAGTAAATGTAAGTGCAGATGACTTATCGATAAAATCAAGAGAAATATCTATCGTACCTACATCCGTGTATTCACCTGCCGGACATGATACCGTTCCAAGACTTCCAGCTAAAATATGCCTGCCGCATCCATGTCTATCCGAAGCACAGCTTCTAAGGTCTATTGAAAATTGAGCCTCACCTTCAACCGCACTCTTTCCAAAATTAGCCATCTCTACACTGGCTGTAAGCCTTTCCCCTGCTTCATAGGTATATTTTTGTAATCTTACAAGCGGCATGCTCTCCTTGAAAAATTCCGAAAAACGCTCCGGTTTGGCAAATGAAAAAGGCTTAGGTTCAAGATGAGAGTTCATCATTCCGACAAGTGCTGTTCCCTGCCCCGGAAAATCCTGTAATCCCAGAAGAGATATACCTGACAGCTTCCTTGTACGCATCGCAGCCTCGATCTCCTCGCGGTATGCAAGTCTTGAAAGCTCTCCTGTCGCTTCGACATACTCCTTCCAATTTTTAAGGAGTCCTCTCTCCTCCACACGTTTTTTTATAAGCTCAAGATTTACAGGCTCCGACACACCCATGAATTTATCAAGCTCGTCAAAATCCGGCAATACCTCGAACTGACCCACCTCAAAGCTGAATACAGGCTTTTTGTACTGCTCTCTTATCTTCTCCATCGCAGCATTGTAATCATGGTCAGCCGATGGATAGCTCTCATTGATATAACCTCTCATGCCTGAAAAGGTTCCGCGTATCACAACCTCATGGCAGCTCTGCGAAGTATAGAAATCACTTGCTTCGTCACATCCACGCTCACCATAGAACGTATTCGAGCCGTCAGCATACATTCTTGTATCATCAAGCTTCTTTGCAAGCTGTACAAGCCTGCGCATCCTCTTGCCACCCTTTTCCTTTGCCTGAAGCTCATTTCCAAGAGTCAGCATCACAAAGGACGGATGGTTTGCAAGCGTCTTTATTATTCCTGTAAGCTCAGCTTTATAGTACTCATAACTCTCATCCGTCTCAAAGGCATCCTTAGGATTCCAGTTTGAAAGCTCCGGCTGTAATAACATTCCAAGCTCATCTGCTGCGGTAAAAGCTGCCTCTGGCTCGCAATGCGAGTGAAAACGGACACAGTTAACTCCATAGCTTTTATACCTGCCAAGTATATCCCTCCACTCCCTGACCGTCATCGGAGAATGCCCTGTTTCGGGATACTCAGCACAGTTAGCTTCACTTCTTAAGAAAATTGTCCTGCCGTTTAATGCAAGACGCCCTCTGCCATCATCGCCAAAGTCTCTCACTCCGAAGCTTACAAAGCACTCATCTGTACTCTGCGTAAGCTCCAATGAAGCAGTAAGCTCATATAAGCTTCCCTCGCCTTCATCCCACAGCCTGATATCATCCTTCAGCTCAAGCCCTGTGAATTTATATGTTCTTATTTTATATGTTTTTATATCTCCAAACTTATATCCTGCATTTTCACAGTCCTGATTTAAAGTGCCCTCATTCTCCTGCAATATGTCACAATCCGTCAATTCAATTATTTCATTGTGTAAAAGTGCTTCAGACCTTAGTTCAATATGCCCGGCCTGTCCATGCCCGGATGCGACATCCACCTGCACATCAATACAGAAATCGCTTCCTGCCTGTTTTTCATATACTTTTTGTATCCTTTGCGTACCAATCATCTCAACATTCTGAACACTATTCCTATTCGTATCAGCCTTTTTATGCGGATAGACTCTCACTGCCGCAATAAAGTCCTGCGGCTTAGTATACATACACAGCTCTCCGATAAGACCATTCCAGTTAGTCTGAGTCTCATCCGTTGCTGCCGATGAATAGCATATAGCATCCTTGGGCATACCCGGATAGCTGTTATCTGACACGAATGTAAAATCATGCTCTCCTGATGAAATACCGGTAAGCTCGAATATATACGGAGTGCTTAGTGTCCCATTAATAAAAGCCCTGCATTCAATGCCATCCACCAATAATCTGAGTGCTCTTGCGCGCTCCACTTTTACAAACAGCCTGTCATTTTCATATTCATCTATATTAATCCTGCGGCTTATAAATGCTTCCCCTTCATAGGTATGCCGCCTTGTAAATCTTGTTGCGATAGGCGCATCCTTGTCCACTTCGCCGTCAGCATTTCCAAGTGCCGCATCCGGATGCCACTGGTTCGCACCGCAGTCTTTATGTCCAATATTATTCTCATCTAAGGTTCCCGGAAGCACCATCTGCCCCTGTGTGCCATCAGCTAATTTAACGTCCCACAATCCATCCAATGATATTTTCATCACTCTTTCACTGCCTCCCATATTCTTGTAATCGTATCCTCAATGCGCTCAGCATACACACCGCAGTAATTGATAATAAGCGTGTGCGTGTCAGCACATACCTCCGGCATATATTCCGATGTACATGCCACATTTATATCCTTCTGTCTTATTCTCTCCACTAGCTTCTTATCGGATATTTCCGTACTAAGTTCTAAGAGAAAATACGTCCCCGAACTTATTTCATGAATCTTAGAAATCTGTGCCATGGGCGAATTTTTCACCGCCTCAAAAAGTTTTCCTCTCTGCGACTTAAAGTAGTTACGCATATGATTTATATGGCGCTCAAAATACCCCTCCGATATAAATCTTGCAAGCGCATACTGCTCCATGCTCGGAACTGTTCCCGAATAGAAGCTTAAGCCTTTGCTGTAGCGCATTGCAAGCTCATAAGGCAATACCATATAGCTTATGCGAAGAGACGGAATCAGTGTCTTTGAAAATGTATTAAAATATATAACCCTTCCGTTTCCATCCATGCTGTAGAGTGTTGGCGCAGGTCTGCCCTGATACCAGAACTCGCTGTCATAATCGTCCTCGATTATATAATAATCCTGCCTTTTAGCCCACTCAAGAAGCTGTGTCCTTCTCTTAACAGGCATAACAGTTCCAACAGGAAAATGCTGTGCAGGTGTGACATGCACTACGTTGCAGCCGCTCTCATAAAGGCTTGTCATATCTACACCATACTCATCCCTCGACACCGGCTTCCATTTTGCATGGTACATGTCATAAAGTCCTGTTATCTTCCTGCTGCCTACATTTTCCACTGCCCACGCTGCATCAGGCAGAAGACAGAACAGTTTTGCGTACATACTCTCAGTGCCCGAGCATATGATAATCTGTGATGGCAGCACCTGCATTCCTCGAAATTCATGCAAAAATTGTGCAAGAGCAAGTCTTAGCTCATACACTCCATTATACGGAACCGTCTTTAGAAGCTGTTCCGGTCTGTCCGCCAACGTGTCACGAAGAAGCTTAGCCCATGTTGAAAAAGGAAATCTGTTTCTTCTTATCCTGTTAGATTTCAAATCTGCAAAATAGGCATACTCGAACTCTTCCTCAGGCTTAGGTCTTATAAGGCAGCTCGCCTGCGGAGCCTGTCCGGTATCATTTACAAAATAGCCTTTTTTTTCAAAGCTTGTTATATATCCCTCCAAAAAAAGCTGTGCATATGCATTCTCAACCGTAATCACACTTACATTGAGATGCTTTGCAAGACCTCTCTTAGAAGGAAGCTTATCACCGGCAGGTATTCTTCCTGAAAGTATATCATTTTTTATACATCTGTACAGATAATCATATAAAGGCAGCTCTTTTTTGTCCTCCATATTATATGTGAGCATCTGCATGCCTCCGATTATAAATAATTCTTATACATATCATATCCTCGAATTGCTCCGCTGTAAAACAGCTCCCGCAATTCTAAAACATTCGGAATCCGCTGATTTACTGCGTAAATCGCTGCTTCCTCATGTTTTGCGGGTTCCAAGTTCAAAAGCCTAATCGTGCAAGCACGAACGGCTTTTTGACCTTTTGACCCTGATATCATAATATTTTACAGTTCAGTCATCACACAAGCATGTGGTCTTATTTCATATTCAAGCACTCTGTCAGAATCCACAGCATACCCGGATAAATCAACCTTAAAGGTCTTCTTTTCGTCAGAAAGATTAAACAATGCTATATAGCTTGTCTTATCCACCGCCTTGTCGCTTACTGGTTCATTTATCCACATGGCAAAGCTGTCATTGTGTGCAAGCTGTCTGCCATGCCTGCCCTCACCTAATAATCCAAGCACCTTGGTATTTGTGATAATCGAATATGTAGATACATCAAGCTGCGTAAGCTCACAGCCAAGCATGAGAGGCGAGCCGAACATGCACCAAAGCAGCATCATGGTGCGCTGCTCATCCTCAGTAAAATTGGTTTTCCTCACCTCTCCGAAGCCCTTTCCGATAAATCTTAACGGAAGCATATCACAGTCAGGATAGCAGCCGCTCTTAACATGATCCTGCCACTGCTCGCATTTTGTGAACATATTCTTCAGTGCATCCCAGTTATCCCAGAAGTCATCGGTTATTCTCCACATGTTGGCGTATTCACTGTAATGCCATGCTTTGTCAATATGTGCCGGACCCGGTGAAAGACTTAACACAATCGGTCTGCCACATTTTAAAATAGCCTCATGAATCATACGAGTCTCATGCCATCCCGAAAAATATGCAGGCTCTCTATACATCCGGCTGTCACATATATCGTCACACTTTATAAAATCTACGCCCCACTCAGCGTACATCGCTATGAGTGAGTCATAATATGCCCTGCCTGCGGCATTATCCTTAACACCATACATGTCAGGATTCCAGCAGCATATTGAATAAGCGTCCGCTGCCTCATCTGCTGTGTATTCACTTCCATATATAGGCAGATGTCTGTGCGCTGCCTCCCTTGGAATACCTCTCATTATATGTATTCCAAACTTCAGACCCTTCTCATGTATATAGTCCGCAAGCCATTTAAAGCCGCTTCCGTCTGCCGATGAAGGGAATCTCTTAGGTGACGGCTGCAGCCTTCCATACTCGTCCATCTGAATATCACCGAACGGAATATATTGGTATTCCTTTCTTCTTGTCCCTGCATCATTTGAATACCATTCAATATCCACAACAATGTACTCCCAGCCATAATGCTTAAGATTCTTTGCCATATAATCAGCATTCGATGTGACATCAAGCTGTGTGACTGTTGTGTCGTAATAATCATAGCTGTTCCATCCCATCGGAGCTGTGAGTGCAAAATCATTTTTGTTCATGCTGACCCTCCATTCCGCCCTATAGCGGTGAAAAATAATAAGTTGCACCCTGAAATATTTTATTGTACAATAAATAAAATTAAAATACTTGAGAGGTGCAGTATGTCTGTTTCAAATACATCCAACATTAAAGTTATCGGCGTTGCCGGCGGCAGTGCGTCCGGAAAAACCACTATTGTCAATATAATTCGTGAACACTTCGGTGACAATCTCGCTGTGCTAAGCCATGACAGTTACTACAAGGCTCACAATGACCTCAACTATGAGGAGCGTTCTAAGTTAAACTACGACCATCCTGACTCTTTTGAGACTGACATGATGGTTGAACATGTGCGTATGCTCAAAAAAGGCATACCTGTTGAAGTTCCGATCTATGACTACTCAATCCACAACAGAAGCCAGGCTGTAACACTTGTAGAGCCTAAAAAGGTTATCATCGTTGAAGGAATCCTTATCCTCGAAAACAAAGCTCTCCGCGATGAGATGGATTTGAAGATTTTTGTAGATACCGATGCTGATGAGCGCCTTATGAGACGTATCAAGCGTGATATGGCAGAGCGTGCGCGTACTGTAGAGTCAATACTCACACAGTACCATGACACGGTAAAGCCGATGCACGAAGCATACATAGAGCCATCTAAGAAATATGCAGATATCATAATTCCACGCGGCGGTCAGAACACATCAGCTATCGAACTTCTGCTAAGCCATATCGACTCACTTTTAAAGCTCAGCTAAACATAACCTGATAACTTAATTTTACATTACATCAATGCAGCCTATAATATCCATTATTAAAGGCTGCATTTTTTATTCTGGATATACAAGTCTTTCAGGACTGATATTATCTAACACTTCTGCCTTGAACTTGCGTGCGTATGTCTTAGCTTCCATGACATTATTGTCGAGGTAGTTTCCGCAGTCTCTAGGTGAATATCCCGGTATATCGCACTCTTTGTCCGAAAAATTGATTATGAAATCAATCATGTCCCTTATAACTCCAACTATATCTTCTGACTCTAAATCGCCCGCAAAGATAACATAGAAGCCTGTTCTACATCCCATAGGTCCGAAATAAATCGTTCTGTCCTTCCACTCTTCATTATTTCTCAAAAATGTCGCACCAAGATGCTCAATAGTGTGAATGCCTGCTGTATCCATAACAGGCTCAACATTCGGTCTTGTAAATCTAAGGTCAAAGGTTGTTAAGACCTGCTCACAAAGTCTGTCCCTCCTTGATACATAGATACCTGTCAGAAGGTCTATGTGATTTACAGTAAAGCTTGCAATCTTATTCATAAAATCATATTCCTCTCTTTATATTTTTATATGTTTTCACTGTCTGTGCTACCATCTAACTGTACCACATTTATTTTGATTTTTAAAGGCTGTTGTGTTATATTCATTATGGCAGTTTATATATGTGCGGCATAGAATATGATATCAGGGTCAAAAGGTCAAAAAGCCGTTCGTGCTTGCACGATTAGGCTTTTGAACTTAGGACCCGCAAAACATGAGGAAGCAGCGATTTACGCAGTAAATCAGCGGATTCCGAATGTTTTAGAATTGCGGGAGCTGTTTTACAGCGGAGCAATTCGAGGATATCAAATGAGGGGCAAAATACCTTTTGACCCTCATATCATAATATATAATGAAAACACACTTTTAACTGCCTGACTCTATCGTGCTTAAAGCACAGAAACGGATTTTTTATGGAAAATGAGACACAGCTAAAATCAGACATGACCGGCGAACAGCTGCTCACACTCTCAATGGATATGGGTGAAAAGATGATAATATGCGGTGCCGAAGCTAACCGCGTTGAAGATACAATAAGAAGAATATGCCTTGCATACGGCTGCACTAAGGTTGATGTGTTCTCCATAACATCATATCTGTCTGCCACAATAAGACTGCCTGACGGCACACATGACACACAGACAAGACGTATCCACTCTTACAGCAACAATCTTGACAAGCTTGAACACTTGAATGCTATTTCCCGCTATATATGCTCTAACACTCCGGCATATAATAATATTGAGGAAGAGATATCGGACATCAGGAAAGCACGCAATTTTCCATGGTATATATCACTATTCGGATACATCCTATCAAGCGTCGCATTCGCTGTCTTTTTCGGAGGTTCACTCTGCGATGGGCTTATAGCAGGACTTCTGTCAACCATTGCCTATGTGCTTGACATGAAAATAAGACCGCTAAGAATCAATATGTTAATGTACAATTTTTTCTGCACATTTCTGCTCGGAGTTCTCGCACGCTTTATAGGTCTTACAGGCTTTATAGACAATCTCGACAAAGTATTTATCGGACTTGTAATGTTATATATTCCGGGAACACAGATGACCAACTCTCTGCGCGATATCCTATGTGGCGATATAATGTCAGGACTGCTGCGGCTTATCGAGGCAGTAATTCTTGCAATATCCATAGCTCTTGGATTTGCGACCTCCATTGTCGGGCTTAACTTATTTATACATTGACATATGTATATAGGAAAGAGGAATTCTATGCTTCAAAAATATATAATACAGGTAATAGCCGCAGGGCTTGGTGCCGGCGGTTACTCGATACTTTTTAACATAAGACGCGACAAGCTTTTATTCGCCTCAGCCGGAGGTTCGCTTGCATGGATAATCTACATCCTCGCATCACAGTTTACTGCAAATGCTTTCATTACCAACATGCTCGCCTCCGCATTTGCCACATTATACTCCGAGATACTCGCCCGCACAAAAAAGGCCCCGACGACTGTATTTCTCATTCCATCTGTCATGCCAATGATTCCGGGCGGCGGACTCTTCTACACTATGTCGGCAGTTATCAGTAACAACACAGCACTTTTTGAAAAATATTTTGTGACAACCATAGAAACGGCACTTGGAATAAGTATCGGAATCATGTTCATGTCATTAATCGGAGTCAAGCTTATAAAAAAAGGTATATCAAAATTATAATTTACAGCCAAATAAAATATTTCCCATTGCATAATATCCATGTATTACGAATACAAAATCTAACACAATATACACTTTTAGGATGACAAAAGCCTAATGCGACATACGCCTTTAATAAGTCGTTATGTCTTTACACCGTAATCATATGATGCAGCTAATTTCAACGGAATTTCTTAATTTGTTTTAAGGAGAGGATAATAGATGAATGAGATTGATTTATCAGCCAAGTTAAAGCAGCTAGAAGCTGAAGTAGACAATGAAATTCAAATACAGAACGATACAAGGCAGAAAATATGGGAAGAGATGACAGGTCATAAGGCTGTTACATCCGTAACAGACACTTTCTCTGTAAAATTAACGGATAATCCTCTGTCAGAACGCAATAACCCGGACAACTCCAAGCCTTCACACAGCTCTACAGACAATCACAGGATAACTCTTGAAGATATCAACGCTCCTGTTATCACCAACGATGATTTCTCCGGCGAAAAATGGGCGCTCACACTCGCCGGCGGCGGTGCTAAAGGAGCCTACCAGCTAGGTGTGTGGGAAGCTCTGCGCAAGATAAAGCTTGAGAAAAATCTAATAGCTGTATCAGGTTCATCCGTCGGCGCTCTCAATGCCGCCCTCATCTCACTTAATGACTTTGATACTGCCAAGACAATATGGACTTCCATCATGCCAAAGCAGTTTTTAGATATCAATTTAGATACCATCATAGGTCCTCTTGACACACTTGTCAAACGAACACTCACAAATGGGCTGTGCTCGCGCGATGGACTCATAGGTATCATAGACCAATATCTAAAGCTTGACGAACTCGCTTCATCGCACATTCCCGCATATGTCTGTGTGTCAAAATACAATTCCGACTGCATCGAATGTCTGAACGATAAACCGCAGGCTGAATATATAAGCCTTAGTGAAGTCACTCCTGATGACGCAAAGAAATTCCTGCTCGCATCATCAGCAATGCCATATATCTACCCACCGGAAATTATCCATGGAAATGTGTACCGTGACGGCGGTCTATCCGACAATGTTCCTGTATTTCCCATGACCAGTGTCGGTGCCGACAAGCTCATTGTCGTGAAGCTTGAACCTGATGACAAGGTTGACACAAGTCTGTATTCCAAATTCAATGAGGTGGTCGAGATTGTGCCAAGCCGTGAAATCGGAGACCTGTTCGATGGCACACTCGAATTTAACAATAAGAATGTGGACTTCCGTATTCTCCTCGGATACTATGACACACTAAGAACCTTCAGCCTACGAATGTACCGCTTAAACGGTATACCGACAGACCCGGCTGAAAAAAAGCGCCGCGAGGACGCCGACTACGAAAAAATAATCGCCGCCTTAAAACGCAAACGTACCTTAAGCAGTGCCGGAAGCAATATCGATAAGCTGAAAGACTTTCTTGATAATAAGAATTGAGAGTCCTTAGAGCACCTTGCTTCGTTCAATAGAGCTGATATGTATAAATATAACATGGTATACATCAATGCGTCTTACTCACTTCTAAGCGCCACAACCGGATCCTTCTTTGCCGCCATCTTAGCAGGTATAAGCCCGGCAATAAATGTAAGTGCCATGCTTATGAGCACAAGTATAAGTGCTGCCATCCAAGGAAGTCCGGCTACATTTGAGATGCCCGAGAGATTCTTTATGACAGCATTTATCGGAATTATGAGAAGAAGTGTCACAACAATTCCCATCGCACCTGAGACAAAACCGACAATGAGTGTCTCGGCATTAAATACCATTGAGATATCATGCTTTGATGCACCGATACTTCTCAATATACCTATCTCTTTTGTTCTCTCAAGAACCGAGATGTATGTGATAATACCAATCATTATGGAAGATACAACAAGCGATATCGCAACAAAAGCTATAAGCACATACGAAATTGCATTTATAATCGTGCTGACAGATGACATCATAAGTCCAATGTAATCCGTATAATTAATCACTGCTTCCTCTCTTCCATCCGCACGAACCATATCATTATATTCAGATATCTTATCTGATATCGCATCCTTTGAAGCAAAATCAACCGGATAAATCATAATCGAGCTTGGTTTTTCAAGGTCAGCGACACCAAACGCTTCCATATTGTCATCGTAGGTTGCAGATGAGGTTGCCGGCTGCATATAGGATGCCATAAGTGCCTCTAACTCTTCCTGTGACAGTGCTGCAAGATATGCCTGCTGCTCAGGTGTAAGCGTTGTAATGTCAAAGGTGTTCTCCATCTCAACCTCTTCACCATCCTTGGTAAATGGCTTTCCTATAATTACATCTGTGTCATGGTCTGCTGCCTGCTTCTTTACAATATCCGATGCATTAATCTGATTGATGACATACTCCATAAGTGCGCTTGTGTAACCTACCGAACCACTCACCGCACCTGTTACGGCATCAGGATCCGGTCTTAAAATACCTACAACCTGAAGCTGTATACCATCTGCAATGGCTTTCTTATAGCTGTCCTCATCCTCCCTCACATCAGTATAGGTTCCATTCTCATCATCATAGCTGTAAAAATCTGTGTTTACTACCAGTCTGTATCTCAAATCAAGGATATCTTCATATGTGTATTCAGACTTATAGCTTACAACCTCCTCACCCTTAGCAAGACGTGTCATAGTGTCAGCTACTTCCTTCTGATCCTTAAGACCAAGTGCGTACAGGGCATAATCGCTTATTTCGTTGTTCTCATCCACAATAAGAACTATCTCATTGTATGCTGACGGCCATCTTCCTGCAATAACATCATACTGCGATTCGAGGAGAGTCTGATTTCCGATAAGCTCACTCCATACATCCCATGAACCGCCCATCATTGATGAGCCCATCATCGAAGAGCCTGACATTCCCGCAAGCTGTCCCATTCCGATAGTATCTAACACAGTGCTTGGATTTACCTGAACAATGCCATCGGAAGTATCTTCCTTGTATATATTGAGAGTTGTCGAATAACCGTACTGTATATCGCTTACAAGCTCACCAAAGCCATTATTCTCATCCTCAATAAACTTCTTAAAATCAGCAAGATTATTTACCTGAACCTGTGACATCATGGAGTTTAACATTTCACTGATAATGTTATTGGAATATATTTTTCCATCCTCTTTCTCCGCTGCATCTGTCACATTCTGTCCCATAAATGCGCTCATCATGCTTGAGTAATCGACCTGCTCCTCCTCGATAGCTATAGGATATGAGGAAAGAGTATCCTCCTCAACTCTCTTTATATAGCTCTGAAAACCACTTGAAAGTGCGAGGATAAGTGCTATTCCGATGATACCGATGCTGCCAGCAAACGCTGTCAGAAGAGTTCTTCCTTTTTTGGTCATGAGATTATTGGCACTCAGCGATAAAGCTGTCATATATGACATGGATGTGCCTTTCTTTTTCTTTTCTCTCTTAGACGTGCTGTTCTCGGTAACTCTGCTGTCCGTCTGCTCATAAGGCATAGTGTCATCTGTAACCTTGCCATCTAACAGTCTTACAATCCTCGATGAATACTTTTCGGCAAGCTCCGGGTTGTGAGTTACCATAATTATAAGCCTGTCCTTGGATATCTCCTTTAACAGCTCCATAATCTGGATGCTTGTAGCTGAATCAAGCGCACCTGTCGGTTCGTCTGCGAGCAGGATATCCGGATTATTTACAAGTGCTCTTGCAATGGCAACTCTCTGCATCTGTCCGCCGGACATCTGGTTTGGCTTCTTGTGTATCTGGTCTCCAAGCCCTACCTTTTCAAGCACCTCTATGGCTCTTTTTCTTCTCTCAGCCTTCGACACACCTGAAAGCGTGAGCGCAAGCTCAACATTTGAAAGAACCGACTGATGAGGAATCAGATTATAGCTCTGAAATACAAAGCCGATAGTGTGATTGCGGTAAGTATCCCAGTCGGAATCCTTATACTTTTTGGTAGATTTTCCATTGATAATCAAATCACCGCTTGTATACTGGTCAAGACCGCCTATGATATTGAGCAATGTTGTCTTTCCACAGCCGGATTGTCCAAGTATGGACACGAACTCGCTGTCCCTGAAAGTAATGTCAATTCCTTTAAGCGCCTTCACTGTTGTATCGCCGCTCACATAGTCCTTGACAATATTTTTTAATTGAAGCATTCTTCTCTCCATTTCCGCAGACAATATCCTTATACAAAAGTCAATCAACCTATATCCAACACAGCATTTACATGTCCTGCGTTTGAGTATAAATCTGTTTTGAAAAAATAAAACCTGCTTGTGAGGTCTGCAGCACAAACAGCTCAATTTACATCAGATAACGGATGTAACAAGTTACATATCTTATAAGAAAAAGCCGTCTACACATTCAGGCCAACAGCTTTTTCCTATTCACGCGACATACGTTAAAAATATACTATTTATTAATTAATAAGTCAAATACCGAGTTGTTAAACTCTTTCTCTGTTCCATCTTCTTGCCCTTCGGACAAGAAGCATCCCTCGCTCTAAAGAGCTCGGTCAACTAACATTTTATAAATTTCCGGTCTCCTGTCTCTGAAAAGCCCCCAGCTGTCACGCATATTGCGTACCGCATCAAGGTCTGACTGTCCGTATACAATCTCCTCCTTATCCCTCGACGCCTGACAGACCAGCTCACCTGTCTCATCAGTGACAAAGGACGATCCATAAAAAAGCAGTTCTGATTTCTGACCGCCGTTGTCCTTAGACGGTGCCACGCTCTCAAGCCCGTACCTGTTCGCGGCGACCACGGGCACAATATTGCAGGCGGCATGTCCCTGCATGCAGCGTCTCCAATGCGGCATGCTGTCACAGTCAAGTATCGGCTCGCTGCCTATAGCGGTCGGATAAAATAATAGCTCCGCCCCCTGTACCGCCATTCCCCTCGCAGTCTCCGGGAACCACTGATCCCAGCATATCCCGACTCCAATTCTCGCATATTTCGTATCCCACACCTTAAAGCCGGTATCTCCAGGTGTGAAATAGAACTTTTCCTGATAGTAATGGTCATCCGGAATATGTGTCTTTCTGTATACACCAAGTATGCTTCCGTCCGCATCTATCACGGCAACGGAATTATAGTACACATTTATATCCCTCTCATAGAAGCTTATCGGCAGCACAACTGCAAGCTCCTTTGCCACCTTCTGAAAATGCAGGACGGCATCGTTCTCCATAAGAGGCTTGGCAAGCTTATATGACTCGTAATTTCTCTCCTGACAAAAATACCAATTCTCAAAAAGCTCCGGAAGCAGGATAATCTGCGCTCCGTCCGCCGCAGCCTCCCTCACAAGACGCTCCGCCTTCTCAATATTTTCCTGCACACTTCCGGTGCAGGACATCTGTATTCCTGCGTATTTTACGGTTCTCATATTTCTCCTTTCTTCACTGCAGGGTGCTCTTCCTCTGCTGTCTGCATTACATTCATGTTTCTGCGTGCCACAATGTCAAAAATTCTCATGCAGGCAAGCTTGCATCGGACTTCTTACCCTTTGCCACTGATATCATAATATTACACCCTCTTATAAATAATCGGTTCATCATATCCGAAAGTTCTCTTTCCGTTAACCTCCATGCTTTCAGATACCTCCAGACAACTCTCGGAAAATCTTTCCCAAAGCTTGAAGGTCATGACCGGCGAGAAGCTGCTTATGCTGCCTCCCTCCCAGCTTCCGGCTCGTTCATGGTAAAGTGCCGGGGTAAACTTTTCAGATTTTTTCAATTCAGCGTAATCAACATTTCTCATAGAGGCATACGAAAATGTCCCCTTATCTTCACCCTCCGGAATTTCATAGGAGGAAAGAAGTATCCCGTCCTCAGTCTCCGTAATAAGGAAAAGATGTGGTGATGCATGACGTTTTCCATTGGTTTCATAATAACTTTCTTCAACAACAAATTTCCCATTGAAATCCTCAGGAAGATTTTTTATTTTGTCATTACAGACAGTATTTACATGCTCCGCATAAGGATATATTATCCCCGCCGCCTGCATCATCCCAAACTGTTCCTTATTATCAAAATGTCCCGTCATCATGTCAACAAAATTATCAAGCTTTGTCATATTATTTTACCTCCAATTCCTCAAAATAACCTGCTCCGAATACTATTATTACAGCATCCGGCATACTCCCTGTATGCACCTATTCATTAACCTCCTGAGCCGGTATCTGCTGTGTAATGCAATGTATGTTTCCTCCTCCTACAATTATATCGCGTGCGTACACCGGGACGATATTTCTGTCAGGGAAGGCTTCCTTAAGTACCGCAACCGCCTTCTCATCGTTCACATCTCCGAATTGTGGCAGCACAATCGCACCGTTTGAGATATAGAAATTCACATAGGAGGCTGCAAGCCGCTCACCCGCACTTCTCTCATCCTCGCCCGGCTCGAACTCAAAGCCGGCAAGCTCCTCCTCGGTTATGCACACCGGCTTTTCAGGTATATAAAGCTTATGCACCTTGAAATGCCTTCCCTTTGCGTCCGTCTCGCTATCTAAGACCTCAAGGCATTTTTTGCTCATCTCATACTGTGGGTCGTCCTCCTTGTCCGTCCACGCGAGCACAACCTCACCCGGACGCACAAAAGCACATACATTATCGACATGCTCATTAGTCTCATCCTGATATATCCCGCACGGAAGCCATACCACCTTTTCCACATTACAGTACTGCTTCAGCTTTTCCTCAATCTGCGCCTTGCCAAGCTTCGGATTTCTTCCCGGACTGCACAGACAGCTCTCCGTAACCAGCATGGTTCCATCGCCGTCCGAATGTATCGAACCACCCTCCAGCACAAACGGCTCTGCATCATAACAGTCAAAGCCCGCATACTCAAGAAAGCGCTTTGCAACCAGATTATCCTTCGTCCAATCTGCATACAGCCCGTCATAATCACCGCCCCATGCGTTAAAGCTCCAGTTGATGCCTCTCACGATGCCGTCTGCATTTTTCACAAAGGTCGGTGCCACATCGCGCGCCCATGCGTCATCGGACTCAAGCTCAACAACCTCTATTCCTTTGCCCGCACATGTAACCTGCCATTCAAGCATATGGTGCACTTCTTTATACTGCCGGGTTTCTGAAAAATCCGCCTCCATATCCTTAGGATTTTTCTGCTCCTGAGCTTCTTTTAGATGCTCATGAGCTTCCTTTAGGTGCTCATATGCTTCCTTCAGGTGCTCATGAGCTTCTTTAAGATGCTCATGGTCGGCAAGCATATAGACATGCTCACTCTGTGCAATTATTGCCGCAATCTTAGCGAATACCTTCTTCGCAGCCTTACCGCCGTATATCCATGAGCCGGGTCTTACCGGCCATATCATAATGCAGCCCTGATGTCTCTCAAACTCACCCGGCATTCTGAAATTGTCATCCCTTGGGGTACTGTTGAATATTCTCATTTGATTTTCCTCTTATTTCTATTTTTAAATTGTTTCCCCATTTTCTTCAACAATCTGTTGGAGCTTTTCCGAATAAAACAAATACTATTTTTACACCCATGCATACAGCAAGCATTGCTTGCTGTATTGCCACCAATAAATAGTTTGAAAATTCTATTTTCAAACTTATACTGCTGCATACTGCAAGCATCGCTTGCTGTACTGCCACCTCTCAAAGCGGCATCGGTGTCCGGGCAGCCAGAATAACCGCCAGAATTGCAGCAACAAATGCCACCGCTCCTATGACTGCCAGCAGCTTTTTACTGAGTTTCTTCTTCGCAGTCTTGCAGACCAGTGCGGTACAAGCCACGCAGACAGCAGCAACTCCAAGTGCAATTCCCAGCGTTTCCCACAGCCACGACAATTCATATAAAATTTCCATGTAATCACCTCTTTCTGTTGGTCAATTTGAATTTATATATTCTCACAATTTCCTTTTGTGCTCCTGATACTAACATGTAAAATCAGGATATAGACTTATTCATCCGCAGTTCAACTCTATGATAACTATTTCCGGTCGATTGTTGATTCGCACCGGAATAATACTGTTTCCAATACCTCTGCTCACAATCATAGTTGTTCCATTCTCTGTATAGATGCCTGCGTCATATTTCGGGAAAAGTCCTTGGTTCGGAGCAATAACTCCTCCCAAAAATGGCAATCGGAATTGTCCGCCGTGGGCGTGCCCCGACAATACTAAATCAATATCTTTATTTTGATAGACATTAAAACACTCGGGTCTATGCGACAAAAGTATAGTAAATCCATTGCTAATATTTACCTGCGAAAGTTTTGTTTCCAAAATACTTTCCGATAAAAAACTGTCCCGTTCCGAAAAATCAGGGTCATTTAAGCCTATTAGCTGAATACACTCATCACCATAGTTCAATTCGATGGCTTCATCTTGAAGAACGGTAACTCCTGCATTTTCTAATGATGTCCTTAATTCTTCATATTGTGAGCCGACCCATGCTTCATGATTGCCTGTAACAAAATAGCAAGGAGCGATTTTTACGGCTTGTTGAGCAAAAGATATTGCAACTTCAATATTTGTATGGTTGGAATCTATCAAATCCCCAGTAATTACGATTATATTTGGGCTTTCTGCTTTTAATATATCAATTAACTTTTCATTATTCTTCCCATATTCCGCATTATGCAAATCCGAAATATGGGCAATAGAAAAATTGTCAAACGCTTCAGGCAAGTCTTTAGATGTTACTGTTAAATGGTTTGTTTCTACCGACAGATTTCCCCAAATTACACAACTGACCATAATTAAAATCAGAAGCACCACAAGTATAATTATTTTTCGCTTTCTTATATTTTTCACGATATTATACCTCGCCATTATAAATCCTATCCCCACAAATTGGAAGTTATAACTCTTGCCACTGAATACAACAAGGTCGTTCATAAGTAGCACAAAATTCCCTAATGCAAGAAAACGCACTGTTTATACTGATGACTGCATTGACATCTGGTTCCCATTCTTCTCCAGCAGCCATAAAAGTAACATCTTCTTGATTTTCCTCATTATAAGACAGCCACATATCACCTGTATCATTTTGAAAATAATTGATAGCTGCATATTCTCCGCTAATGCACACAGATATACAGGGATATGGCTGCTTTCCGCTAATCCATAGTTCAATATTTTCTTGTGCTGATGTTTGTACGAATTTTAATACATCGTCTACTGATTGGAAAGAAAGATTGCCTTTATCTGTACTTACAGCTATCATGTTGCCCCCATATAAATTCCAATTTGTCACTCCATCAAACTGAAAGTTTCACCTCTATGACTTAGTTTATTTCTCATAGTAAAATGCTCTGCTATACAAAAAATGTATATTAGCTTCATTTAGATAATCTTCATATTTTCTTTTTCTTCCATCATCTACATATCTATTATAGCATTCGTACAGGATTCTATAATAGTTCAGTTGATTTATCAATCTCTCACTAACCGTTTTTTCTTTTAATATATCCTCACATTTTTGAAAACAATCAACTATTGTATTATCTTCAATTATGCATCCATCTGGAAAATGATGTGCCCCCCAACCTAAAATATCCAAGTATGAATCAAACAGCAAATCAATTGTTTTCTGGTCACACTTCATACTTGAAT
>UQYF01000026.1 GCA_900545175.1 uncultured Eubacteriales bacterium | reverse complement strand
CTGTTTTACAGCGGAGCAATTCGAGGATATCAAATGAGGGGCAAAATACCTTTTGCCCATCATATCATATTACGGATTATGCGGGGGTTAAAATGCAGTCAAACGATGCACAAAATACAGCAATCAATCATATGGATGGGCCAATGCTTGTGCTTGCAGGGCCGGGTTCAGGCAAAACAACAGTGATTACAAGGCGTGTAAAGCACCTGATTGAACAGGGTGTAAATCCGATGAATATTCTTGTGATTACATTCACTAAAGCAGCGGCGCAGGAGATGCAGGAACGTTTTTATGCACTTATGGAAGATGGAATGGGCAGAAATGTTACATTTGGAACATTTCATGCAGTTTTTTTTACTATTTTGAAGCATGCCTACAATCTGTCCGCTTCTAATATAATTAAGGAAGAAGAGCGATATTCGATAGTAAAGGCTGCCGTTTCAAGGCATGAGCTTGACATTGAGGATGAGAGGGAGTTTGTCGGAAATGTGCTTGGCGAGATAGGCCGTGTCAAGTCAGACAGGATAGATATTGAGAATTATTATTCGACTAACTGCCCGACAGATGTTTTCAGAAGCATTTATGACGAGTATATGATGAAGCTTAAAAACAGCAGGAAGATAGATTTTGAAGATATGCTGTGTTATACATATGAGCTTTTGACGGCAAGAAAAGATATTTTAGCGGCGTGGCAGGGCAAGTTTAAGTATATTCTGATTGATGAGTTTCAGGATATTAATAAGATACAATATGATACGGTAAGACTTCTTGCGGCACCGGAGAATAATCTGTTTATCGTTGGTGATGACGACCAGAGTATATATGGATTCCGCGGTTCTAAACCTGATATCATGCTGAACTTTGAGAAGGACTACAGGAATGCCGTAAGAGTGCTGTTGGATATCAACTATCGTTCTGAACCTGAGATTGTAAATGCTGCCGCAGATGTAATAAGATTCAATAATAAGAGATACAAAAAGGTAATAAAAACTAATAAGAACAGCGGTGGAGCAGTTATTGTAAGGCAGACCAAGGATTTTATTGATGAGTATGCAGGTGTGTGTGAACAGATAAAAGAGCTTGTGCATAACGAAAAGAAAAGCTACAGCGACATTGCTGTGCTGTATAGAACATCGGCGGGGATAGGGTCGCTTGTAAGACGGCTTATGGAGAATGGCATTCCGTTTCAGATAAGAGATAAGCTGCCGGATATGTTCGAGCACTGGATTGCAAAGGATATTTTTGCATATATAAGGCTGGCGGTCGGAACTGCCAACAGAGCAGATTTTATATCGGTGTGCAATAAGCCTAAGCGTTATATAGGAAGGGATTATCTTACAGACGAGGAGATAGACCTTGATAAGCTGTGCGCTTACTATGAGGACAAGCAGTGGATGGTCGAGCGCATACAAAAGCTCAAGGATGATCTTGCAATGGTCGCTAAGCTTAATCCTTATGCTGCGGTTAATTACATAAGACGTGGAATCGGATATGATGAATATATTTCAGAATATGCCATAAACCACCATATTCAGGCTGATGAGCTGTTCGATGTACTGAATGACATACATGAGAGCGCAAGAGAATATAACACATTTGCTGAATGGGATGAAGCGGTCAGTGAATACAGGCAGAGGGTACATGAAGTTCCCGATAAGAGCGTACCGAGAGTGACATTGACTACTATGCACAGCTCAAAGGGACTTGAATTTGACATCGTATTTATAATAGATGCCAATGAAGGTGTGTGCCCTCATAAGAAAGCTATACTTGATGAGGATATTGAGGAAGAGCGCAGAATGTTCTATGTAGCTATGACGAGAGCAAAGAGCAGACTGTACATATACAGTGCATGTGAAAAATATAACAAAATGCTTGATGTGAGCAGGTTTCTCATCGAGTCGGGTCTTTATATGCCTGCTAAGTCAAAATATAATGCAAAAGCCCCCGTTTCCGGAGGCCTCACATCTGAACGGAGCGGTTATAGATGGAACCGTTCCGGTACAAATTATTCGGGATAATGTTTTATGGATAAGCGGTAATAGCTTACTCTTCGTCATCATCAGCTAAAAGCTCTGCATATTCATCCTCATCCATGAGCTCGTCAAATGCATCGGCTACGCGCTCATATTCCTCATCGTCCTCTATGTTGCCGAGTGACGGTTCACCATTATCATCCTCGAAATACTGGTAGAGATATACTTCTCCCTCGGCAGCCTCGTTGTCATCAAGAGGTAAGAGTGCAATGTAATCCTGCTCGCCTACAGGGAATACAGCTACAATACCGCACTCGACATCTCTTCCGTCATCGAGGGATAGTGTGACTGTTCCTTCCTCAAATTCATTCATGTAATCCTCATTATTATTCTTATTAGACATATGCTCCTCTTTCTGCATCTGCTATGTGATGCCATATTATTTTATATAATGTTCACAATTTTCTATGAAATATGCCCGATTCTGAACAAATACAAAATATCATATACAGAACAAAAAAGCAATGCAATAAAGATGATTAAATTAAAAAGGCAAAGTGAAAGCATGTATTGAAAGAATAATCATTTTCATTAAAAAAATAATAAAAAAGCCTTGATATTTTAAAAAATGTAATGTATGATGTATGCAAGTTAATAAAATTAATATCAGATGTCAAAGGAGACAATATTTACTATTCATGCTTATTTTTATTAAGCCGATAGGAATATTGTCTTTTTTATTTTAAACAGCGTATGCGGAAATGGAGAGAACTATGGATAGAATTGATAAGAAGATAATCACATTATTACAGAAGAATGCGAGAATGCCATTAAAGGCACTTGCAGAACATGTATTTTTATCGTCACCTGCCGTTTCGGCAAGAATTGAGAGACTTGAGAAGGAGCAGATTATATCAGGTTATGAAGCAAAGGTAAATCCTTTTAAGCTCGGATATCATATAACAGCGTTCATCAATCTTGATGTAATGCCGACTCAGAAGCCGGAATTTTATCCTTTTGTGAAATCCTGCCCTAATGTGGTTGAATGCAACTGTGTCACTGGAGATTTTTCAATGCTTTTAAAGGTTACTTTTCCGAGCACTCAGGAACTTGACACTTTTATCGGGCAGCTGCAGAAATTCGGAAGGACAAGCACGCAGATTGTGTTCTCAACACCGGTTGAACCGAGAGGGATAGATGTGAATTTCAGCGATGATGAGCTCAAAGAAAATGCCTGACGGATAGTCAAATCGATAAGGAAATGCTAAAGCACCGTGGAACAAAAGATTCACGGTGCTTTATTTGGTCATTGTGTTTCTTGACGGCTATGCGAGGATGCATTATAATCTTTTACGAGAACATAAAACGGTAATTATGGATGTTTTGGAGGACATGTCAGATGAAGACGATTCGTGATATGGACAGGATTATACTTGCATCGGCATCGCCAAGGAGAAGAGAGCTGCTTAAGCAGATGGGGCTTGAATTTGAGGTTATGCCAAGTCATGTTGAGGAGACAATAACCAGAAAGATTCCGTGGGAGATAGTTATGGAGCTGTCATCCCAGAAGGCAAGGGATCTTGTGTATAAGGCGGCTATGGATTCTATATCGGAAGTCAAAAATGAAGACGGCGATGGGAGCAATATTCTTGTCATAGGTGCAGATACTATAGTTGCATATCAGAATGAGATTCTTGGAAAGCCCAAGGATAAGGCTGATGCAGTCAGAATGATTAAGCTTCTTGAAGGAAAACAGCACAGTGTCTATACAGGAGTGTCGATGGTATATCTCAAGGAAGGGATTGCACAGACGAGAACATTTGTTGAGGAGACGAAAGTGTATGTTGCACATATGACTGACGAGCAGATTGATAGATATGTTGATACAGGTGAGTCTATGGATAAAGCAGGAGCATATGCAATTCAGGGACTTTTTGCGGAATTTATTATAAAAATCGATGGAGATTATAATAATGTTGTAGGACTTCCTGTCGGAAGAATTATGAGAGAGTGCATTTTTTCTTAAGGTGTTGACCGCAGCAGGGCAGATTATTGCGGATGATAGATTAAAATGGCAATACAGGTGGATTTTTATTGATGGAAAGAAAGAGAATAAAATTTATTGCAAGTGATTTAGATGGTACACTTCTGCTTAACGGAGCACAGAAGGTGTCGGATAAGCTGATTCCTCTTATAAAGGATTTAAGAGATGAAGGTATTATTTTTTGTGCAGCAAGCGGCAGACAATATCCGAATCTTAGGAGACTTTTTGGGGAAGTGGCAGATGACATGATGTATATATGCGAGAACGGTTCTGTCATAATTTATAAGGATAAGCTTCTTGACAAGACACCTATGGATACTGCTCTTGGCAGAGAGATTATAAGAGCTATTACAGGTATTAAACAGTGTGAGGTGCTTGTGTCGGGTGAGAGGACTTCCTACCTTAAACCTAAGACGGATGCCTACCTTGTCAGGATGCGGGATGTTGTCAGAAATGATATCTGTCTTGTCGATGACTTAGAGCATATATGCGAAGAATATGTGAAAATATCTGTCTATGACCCGACAGGAATCGAAAATACGGAGGATTATTTTTTAAATGCCTTTAAGGGTCGTGCACAGTCCTGTGTCTCAGGTAAGCAGTGGCTTGATTACACAGCACAGGGAGTGAACAAGGGAAGCGCTATAAGGACGATACAGAAGCTCATGCATATTGAGAAGGATGAATGCATTGCATTTGGTGATAATTTTAACGATATCGAGATGTTTCAGGCAGTAGGACATCCTGTTGTGATGAAGCAGGCAGTCGATAAAGTTAAAGAGCATGCAAGATATGAGACAAAATGTGTTGAGGACAGTATCAAGCGTATTCTCGACAATAAATGCATAGTTATGTAGTGGATAATATCTTAAAATAAAACGGAGGTTAATTAAATATGAACGAGATTGATGAAATGTGTGCGGAAGTATTTTTAAAGGAGCAGGGAAAGCTTTTTGACGAGCCGGTTGCTGAGACAGTGGATGAGGCTATGGAGTTCTTAGAGGACTGTTTTGCACAGGTATTTAACTCTGAGAAGGAGCTTCGTGCCTTCTGGCGTGAAGAAGGAATTGATGATGAAGAGATGGAAGATGCAGCGGATGCTCTTGAAGTGTTCGTGCTGCCTGATGGAAGATATCTCTATGTTGAAGGTTAAAAAATGTCTTATATTTTTCAGCATTGCTGTTTTGCTGCTGTGCGGATGCAGTGCCGATATGCCGGAGATTACCATAAATGATTATATAGTAAAGCTGTCTACAGGTGTTGATGGTGAGTATATGCTCTCGGGAGGAGACATTGGAATTACGGTTGGGCAGGTGCGTCTGCTGCTTGAATCTGTAAGAAGCGGTTATGAAAGCGCACTTACTTCTAGCATATGGAATATGGAAGTCAATAATGTACCTTTTGGAGAATATATTGATAATCTTGTTCTTGATATGTCATTAAGACTGGTGCTTGTGAATATGCTTGCAAAAGAAAAGCATATAGAGCTTAGTGAACAGGAGCGCAGTGCTTGTGAACATAAGGCGGAAGCTTATTACTTGGAGTATGCCGGAGATATTGACTACATTAATAAGGATGAGCTTAACGACCTCTTCATTATGATGCAGCTTTCTGATAAGGTGTATGATGAACTTACAAGGGATGTAGATACACAGATAAGCATGGACGAAGCACGGATAATAAAAATCCAATATATCTATGAGGCAGCGTCAGACGATTCTGACGGGCAGCAGGAAAAGCTTGAAAAAGCTGCCGCTGAATACGAAGAAGGGGCAGATTTTGCGGCATTGGCTGTAAAGTATAGTGACAGCGCAGAATATTCGGCTGAGATAGGGCGCGGTGAGCTTGAAAAGAGCTTTGAGGAGGCAGCATTTAACCTCGATTCAGGTCAGATAAGCGATATAGTTAACTGTAATAATGGTTCATATCTGATATACTGCATTGATGATAATGTTGCAGGCAGGTCAGAAAGTCAGGCGGAAAGCATAATCCAGAGAAGAAAGAGTGAAATGTTCGATGAATATCTTGGTGAGTTTTCAAAAGGAGTAAGCTTATTGCTTGATGAGAGGGCGTGGGAGAAGCTTGGCAGTAATAATAGCAGTAATCAGTAGTCCGGCGGTCAAAACATGCAAATTCAGTTTATGAGTGCATAACAAGTTATATTTATGCATATCTCTTCATTGTACGAAGCAAGATGTTCTAAGAGCATGTTTTGCCCCCCGAACCTTAATAAAAAGAGCCCGACATATAATAAGCTGTTTAGCAGCTTACAAATATGCCGGACTCTTTTTGCATTGCCGGACTCTGTGGCATCGACAAGGTGCTTGCGATATTATTTTATCAGATGTATTGAAGGATAATAACAGAACAGAGCCTTTGCTATGATTTTATCACGGCTCACAAAATGGTTGGTCCAAAAGCGTGAGTCGTTAGAGCTGTTTCGATTGTCGCCCATCATAAAATAGCAGTTCTCCGGTATTGTGAACGGCCCGCTCACGCCGTATGTCTCAACAGTCAAGTAGGCACTCTCGTCAAGCGGCTGACCGTCAATGTATACTATTCCGTCTGCAATATAGATAGTCTCACCCGGAAGGCCGATAATTCGCTTTATGAATTTCTGGCTCTCGTCATCAGGGTAATAAAAAACTACAATGTCACCGCGTCTTGGCTCAGACTTAATATATGCAAGCCTGTTTCCGATAATTCTGTTGCCTTTGGTGATTGTCGGTATCATGGAACCGGATGGGATCCGTGCGTTGACAATAAGATAGCTGTTGGCAAGCATTGCTATAATAAAAGCTGCTGCTATTATAAATACATAGCTGAGAATTTCGCGGATAAGCATATGGCTTTTTCGTTTTCCGGGATTGTCGCTTGAAGGTGGCAGATTTGTTATATCGGCATCGGATTTATCTGTCTCATCCATATATTCTTTTTCGATATTATCGTGACTGTCATCCGAAAAATGAGTGCCGGTATTTTTATGTGTACCAAAGCGGGATGATTTAGAGCTTGTTTTGTCATCTAAGTTAATGTCTATAAATTCTAAGTCTTTGTTCATTATATAGTTCCTTTTTAATAAATATATTTACAGTATAATGCAAAATTTTATATTCAACAAGTGAATATATGTATTAAAAATAAAAAAAGTATTAAATTACTAGCAGTCACACCAAATGAGTGCTAAAAATTGTTGACATTTACAAAATCAGGTATTACTATATAGCTGTTGCATGAAGAATATGCGGATGATGTGGTGTGGGTGTCAATCGGATTTATTTCTCATTTGCACCATAATTATATTATTTTATGTATATGGAGGTTTTAAAATGGCTAATACACATGGTAGTTTATCAATTAACAGTGACAATATTTTCCCTATAATTAAGAAGTGGTTATATTCCGACCACGATATATTCTACAGAGAGCTCATCTCTAACGGCTGTGATGCCATAACGAAGCTTAAGAAGCTTGAGCTTATGGGTGAATTTACCGCTACGGAGGATAACAAGTATCAGGTAAAGGTTATCGTAAGCGCCAAGGATAAGACTATCAGGTTTATTGATAATGGTCTTGGTATGACTGCTGACGAAGTCAATGAATACATCTGCCAGATAGCTTTCTCAGGTGCTGAGGCATTCCTTGAGAAGTATAAGGATAAGGCTAATGAGGATCAGATTATCGGACATTTCGGACTTGGTTTCTACTCAGCATTCATGGTTGCCGACCGTGTCACAATAGATACACTTTCATATCAGGACGGAGCTAAGCCTGTTCACTGGGAATGTGACGGCGGAACAGAATATGATATGGAGGAGGGTACTAAGACAACAAGAGGTACTGAGATTACTCTCTATTTATCGGAAGAGTGCAATGAATTTGCCAATGAGTATCGTGCGAAGGAAGTCATTGAGAAGTATTGTTCCTTCATGCCGGTTGAGATATATGTTGAGAATGCGGATGCAGGAGAGCAGTATCAGACTATAGCTGAGGATGAGCTTCTTGACACAGATAAGGTTGTCGAGACAATCGTTGAGGAAGCTAAGACAGAGGAGATTGAGAAGGAAGACGGAACAAAGGAAACAGTTGAGACTGTTCCTGCTTCTAAGAAGCTTAAGATTGTTAAGAGACCTGTTCCGATCAACGATACAACACCTCTTTGGACAAAGCATCCTAATGACTGCACAGATGAACAGTACAAGGAGTTCTACCGCAAGGTATTTAAGGATTACAAGGAGCCTCTTTTCTGGATTCACCTCAATATGGATTATCCGTTTAACTTAAAGGGCATATTATACTTCCCTAAGTTAAACACCGAGTATGATACAATAGAAGGAACAATCAAGCTTTACAACAATCAGGTATTCATCGCCGACAATATCAAGGAAGTTATTCCTGAGTTCCTTATGCTCTTAAAGGGTGTTATCGACTGTCCTGACCTTCCTCTTAATGTATCAAGAAGTGCTCTTCAGAATGATGGATTTGTAAAGAAGATTTCAGATTATATCACCAAGAAGGTTGCCGATAAGCTTTCCGGTATGTGCAAGACAGAGAAAGAAAGCTATGAGAAGTATTGGGATGACATAAATCCATTCATCAAGTACGGCTGCCTGAAGGATGATAAGTTCTTCGAGAAGATGAAGGATTATATTCTGTTTAAGAATCTTGACGGCAAGTATCTTACACTTCCTGAGTGTCTTGAGGAGAACAAAGAAAAGCATGAGAATACTGTATTCTATGTCAAGAACGAGACAGAGCAGGGACAGTATATTAAGATGTTTAAGGAAGCAGGCTTAGATGCCGTTATTCTTACACATAATATCGATTCCGCATTCATAAATCATCTTGAGCAGAAGAATGAAGGCGTTAAGTTCTTAAGCATTGATTCAGACCTTACAGAGACATTTAAGGAAGAGCAGACAGAGGACGAAGCTAAGGCTCTCAAGGAGAGAGAGGACAAGCTCTCTGATGTATTTAAGAAGGCTCTTGGCAACGATAAGCTTGCAGTTAAGCTTGAAAAGTTAAAGAACGACTCGATAGCTTCAATGATTACTGTGTCGGAAGATTCTAAGCGTATGCAGGATATGATGAAGATGTATGGCATGTATGGAATGAATCCTTCTATGTTCGGTCAGGAGGGACAGACTCTTGTTTTGAATGCTAAACATCCGCTTGTACAGTATGTTGAGAACAACCCTGAAGGAGAGAACACAGCTCTTTTCTGCGAGCAGTTATATGACCTTGCAGAGCTTGCACATGCTCCGTTAAAGCCGGAGCGCATGAGCGCATTTATTGAGAGAAGCAATAAGCTTATGGAGATTATTGCAAAATAATATCAATATCTAATGGGAGTTTTATGTGAGCAGGAAGCGAAAGCGGATTGCGAATATCGTCGACTCCTGTATTGACATAAAAGAAAAGATGTACTATCATCTATTTGGTTGATAGTACATCTTTTCTTGCGTAAAGGACAAGATTATGAAGAGAAAAGAAAAAAATGATGCAGGTAATTTTAGGGCAGACAGAGTAGGTTCGTACTTTAAGACGGAATGGAAAGTACTTGCGGCAGTTACAGTGTCGGGACTTATATACAATTTCGGTCTTTTGATAGGTCCTTGGTTTGAAGGACTTATGACAGGATGTCTTGTTGACATTTTAGGCGGCAAAAAAGGCTTTTATGATATGCTCATGCTTGTGCTTTTGTATGTTGCAGCCACAGGAATCGTGCAGGCATCGAGGTATATCAAGCGTTTCTATGTGCGAAGATTTGCAAACAATGTCAACAAAAGAATGAAGCGCGTTCTGTACGGAAGCCTTGTAAGAAAGAGCAGGCAGGAGATAAATGAGGAAGGTGTCGGAAATGTCATGACTAAAGCGATTCTTGATGTAGATGACTGCGTTGAGGGCATGAGAAAATTCACGACGGAGATTTTTGATACCGGTGTTGCCATGTTGGCATATATGGGAATGCTCTTATGGTACGATTGGAGGCTGGCTCTTATAAGTCTTTTATTCCCACCGATTTCTTATGTGGTGGCTGAGAAGATGAAGCTTGTAGTTCAGCGCACAGGTGCGGCATACAAGAAACAGTCAGGTGTATTGAGCGATGCGACACTTGACAGGGCATCTAATGCGATAACTTACCGTGTGTTTGGCTGTGAGGAGGAGAGAAGGAAGGATTATGAGAAGAAGCTGTCCGCATATGAGAAGTCGGCAGTGAAGGCGAACATCTGGAACACGATGATGACACCTCTTAACAGAGTGATTTCCATGGTTGGAGTTATAATGATTTTGTATTTTGGCGGAAAGAATGTTTTAGGCACAGGATGGAAATTATGGGATATTGCGGCGTTTACAACATTCCTTTCGTGTTTTACAAAGCTGTCGGTAAAATCATCAAAAGCAGCCAAGCTTTTTAATGCTGTACACAAGGCACAGGTATCATGGAATAGAATTAAGCCTCTTATGAAGTTTGAAGGTACACAAGAGAAGGATACGGATGGGCTTGGCAATGGCAGCATAGGTAAGTCGGATATGCATGATGTTAAAAAATATGCAGCAGAAAAGAAGGCCGTACGGCTTGAAGTTGACAGTCTTGGCTTTGGATATCCTGATGTACCGTACAACGAAAAGATATTTGAGGGCATTTCCTTTGAAGCAGAGTCAGGGCAGATGATAGGTGTCACAGGACCTGTTGCATGCGGAAAATCAACCTTTGGCAAGGTGTTTTTATGTGAATATCCATATGACGGAAGTATAAAGGTTGATGGGGCAGAGCTTTCAAAGCTTAGTGCCAAGGAGCGGGCAGGCATAGTCGGATACCTTGGACATGACACAGAGCTGTTCGCAGACACTATAAGAAATAATATTCTTTTAGGTGATGAATATGATGTGCAGAAGCTTTTGAAAACAGTATGCTTTGACGGTGAGGTTGCCGCCATGGAAAATGGTGCGGACACTATGGTTGGAACAGGCGGTGTGCGCTTGTCAGGCGGGCAGGCACAGAGACTTGCACTTTCAAGGACTGTCTGTCACAGGAGAGAAATTACAATTTTGGATGACCCGTTTTCAGCGCTTGATAGAAACACGGAGAAACAGGTTTATGATAATCTCAGGAATATGTTGGATGATGAAATAGTATTCCTTATCTCGCACAGGCTGTATATGTTCCCGGAGCTGGATAAGATTATATGGCTTGAAAATGGTGCTGCTGTAGTCGGAACTCACGATGAGCTTATGGTGAAGATTTCTGAATATGCGAAACTGTACAATGACCAGAATGGAGGCAGTACAGATGAAGCCTGATACATCAAAAAGCAAAAAGAGCGGATATGTTGGAAGAATTATTTTACATACTGTTACAGGGCATGCACTGCTCTTAGCAGGTATTGTAATATCGGTAGTCGCAGCTGTCGTGCTTGCGCTTCTTCCGCCACTTATACTTGGAAATATAGTCGATACATTGACAATCGGAAAAACTCTTCCGTTTCAAATGGCAGTCTTATATTTTGCAATGCTTGCGCTTACCGGTGTTATGGAGTCGGCAAGGGAAGGTCTTTTGACTGTGTTTGGACAGAAGATAACTCATGCGGTGAGAAGCAGTCTGATGGAAAAGCTTATAAAGCTGCCGGCAGATGAGCTTAACAGGCAGGAGCCGGGCAATTTGGTTTCAAGATTTGTCGGGGATGTTGACACGGTGGAAAATCTGTTCACATCGGGAATTATAAGCATGTTTGCTGATGCTTGTAAGATAATAAGTATCCTTGTTGTAATATGGGTCAAGAATATGGGGCTTGCGATAGTGCTTTTATTGTTACTGCCTGTGCTCTTTGTGTTCACAAGATATGTTCAGAAAAATATGCTTATCTCCCAGCTTGAAAACAGAAGAGCTGTCGGAAGGGCATCAGGACATGTCCCTGAGACACTTCACAACATAAGGACAATACATTGTCTTATGAAGGAACATTATATGGAAGAAAAGTATGATGAATATATTGGACAGAGCTATGCGGCGATGGAGAAGACCAACTTCTATGATGCGGTATATTCGCCCGTGATACGTATACTTAATGCTATTGTTGTGGCGGTTGTAATGCTTTTGTCAGCTTCGGGAAATGCAAATGTACTTATGTTTTTCGGAATGTCGGCAGGTACTGCGGTTGCGGTAATCAATTATATTTCTGAGATTTTCTCCCCTGTTGAGAGTCTTGGCATGGAGATACAGACAATACAGTCGGCGCTTGCGGGAATAAATAGGATTAATGAATTTCTTGCACTCACGGAAAAAAATACATACGACGATAAAAGTAATTGTGTAAGTGATGAACAGTTAAAAGAATCAGAGACACAGCCTGTAGTCGAGCTTAAAAATGTGACTTTTGGCTATGATGAGCATGTTGTCCTTGACAATGTGAGCTTCGCAATAAAAAAAGGTGAGCAGGCAACGCTCACAGGAAGAACAGGAGCAGGAAAGAGTACTATATTTAAGCTCCTTCTCGGTTTGTATGAGCCTCAAAGCGGAAGTGTTCTGATAAACGCAACTCCGGCAAGGATGATTGACGATTCACAAAAGAGGAGATTATTCGGATATGTAGAACAGTCCTTCCATATGGTGCCGGGAACGGTTAAAGACCAGATAGCGCTCTTTGATGAGTCGATATCTGATGAACAGGTAAAGGCTGCCGCAACTCTTACAGGACTTCACGATACAATAATGAAGCTTGAGAAAGGATATGATACGATATGTACGCCTTGGCTGTTCTCGCAGGGACAGTGGCAGCTTCTGTCAATAGCAAGGGCAGCGGCAGCGCAGCCTGAGCTTCTTCTGCTTGATGAGATTACAGCCAATCTTGATGCCAAGACAGAGAAAACAGTCTTGCAGGCTCTAAAGAGAGTGTCGCAGGATAGGACAGTGCTGTCAATCTCGCACAGAACTATGGCAGAGACAGGGTGTATCATACCTATACAGTCCAATAAATAGCACTGATACTATTAGTACCATTGGTACTATTGGTACCATTGGTACTATTGGTACTTTCGCTTTTTGTTGAGGCATAATTAAAAAGCTGTAATGAATGTGCCTGACAATGAAATGAAAATTGTCAGGCACAGACATTACAGCTTTAATATGCTGCTTTAGCGTACTCCGGTGGAGCCGAAGCCGCCTGCACCGCGTACAGTATCCGAAAGCTCGTCCGCCTCCGTAAAGTCGGCTGTAAGGAAAGGGGTTATGACAAGCTGTACTATTCTCTCGCCGGGTTCGATGGAAGCAGGCTTTGAGGAGTGATTATGCATTGCTACCATGAATTCGCCGCGATAATCAGGGTCAACAACTCCTACTTTATTAGCCGGAGCAAGCCCGCGCTTGGATGCTATGCCGCTTCTAGGATATATAAGTCCGGCATATCCGGCCGGAATTTCCATGGCAAGTCCTATGCCAATCATGACTGTCTCATGTGGGCCGATGACGACAGGGGAGTCTATGCAGGCATAGAGGTCAGCGCCGGCGGCATATTCTGTGCCACGGGTCGGCATGACAGCGTTAGGTTTGAGTTTCTTTACTTTAATCTGAATGTTGCTCATAAATATCCTCGTTTCTTTTTTGATTTTATTATAAATGAGAACAGTAAAAAGGAAAAGGAAAAAATAAAAAACAAAAAATATAAAAAATTTTAAAAAAGTACTTGCAATTTAAAAAGACATGTGATAATATACATTTTGTTGTGACACACATTGGTTACAACAACAAATACATAACATGCAGTCGTGGCGGAATTGGCATACGCGCTAGACTAAGGATCTAGTCCATATTGCTTGGGTGCGGGTTCAAGTCCCGCCGACTGCACTGACGTTAAGCTTCTGAGTTTTCAGGAGCTTTTTTGTGTTTTATATGATTTGGGTGTCAAAACATGCACTGCAAACTTGACTGTGTACAGCATGTTATACTTATACATATCACGACTTTGGGAGAAGCTTAATTGTTCTTAGAACAACTTGCTTCGTACAATAGAGCTGATATGTATAAATATAACATGCCATACACTCTTATAAGGCTTTTGTTCACAGAATTATAATGATTGCTCTTCTTGTAATTTATATTCGCCTGTTGTATAATCAATCTGATAACGCTGTGCGGACAAGCACAGACATTAGGAGGTTGCAATGGGCGATTTTTTTTCAGAATGGATTGTAAAGAGGAAGACACCGCAGAATGTTAAAGTGATACAGACACTTCTTGTTATCGTATGTGTTCTTTCATGCGCACTTATCATCATACCGTATGTTGGTGTGCTTGTAGTGGCTGTTATTATTTTCCTTACTTATATCTATTTTAAGAACAATGATGTTGAGTGGGAGTATGCTCTTGTTGAAAAGACTATGTATATCGATAAGATTATGAAAAAGTCTAAGAGAAAGAGAATGGGCGAGTACGATCTTACCAAGACTGAGGTTATGGCTCCTGAAGGCTCTGCATATATCAAGGAGTATGACAGCAAGAATCTTAAGGTTATGGATTTTTCTTCACTTATTCCTGAGAATAAGAAGTATGTTATGGTTATTCTTAACAACAATGAGCTTGTAAAGCTTGTGCTTGAGCCTAACGAGAGAATGTTAAAGGAGCTCAGGGATATTATTCCAAGACAGCTTCATATGGATTAATCAATGATGTGAATGGCAGAACTTGTTTTTGCCATTCATATTTTTTAAATGTATGGTTGACATTTGAAATTGGATTTGCTACTATTGATAAAATTAATACTAAGAAAGCGAGGATAATTAAGATGGGTAAGATTATTGGCGATGGCATTACTTTTGATGATGTGCTGCTGGTACCGCAGTATTCGGAAGTTACACCGAATATGGTAGATTTATCAACGAATCTTACAAAGAAGATTAAACTGAATGTTCCTATTATGAGTGCCGGTATGGATACTGTTACCGAACACAGAATGGCGATTGCGATGGCAAGACAGGGTGGAATCGGCATAATCCACAAGAATATGTCCATACAGGCGCAGGCTGAAGAAGTTGATAAGGTTAAGCGCTCCGAACACGGAGTCATCACTGACCCATTTTATTTATCACCTGAACATACACTCCGCGATGCTGACGAGCTAATGGCTAAGTTCCGTATCTCAGGTGTTCCTATCACAGAAGGAAGAAAGCTGGTTGGTATTATAACTAACCGTGACCTCAAGTTCGAGGAAGATTTTGACAAGAAGATTCGCGAGTGCATGACAAGCGAAGGTCTTGTGACTGCTAAGGAAGGAACTACTCTTGAGGAAGCTAAGAAGATTCTTGCCAAGGCGCGCAAGGAGAAGCTCCCTATTGTAGATGACGATTTTAATCTCAAGGGACTTATCACAATCAAGGATATTGAGAAGCAGATTAAGTATCCTTTATCAGCTAAGGATGAGCAGGGAAGACTTCTCTGCGGAGCTGCAGTTGGTATTACTAAGAACATTATGGATAGAGTTGATGCTCTTGTTGAAGCTAAGGTTGACTGTATAGTAATTGATTCTGCACATGGTCATTCAAAGAACATTATTGATACTCTTAAGATGGTTAAGGCTAAGTATCCTGACCTTCAGGTTATCGCAGGCAATATTGCGACAGGTGCAGCTGCTAAGGCTCTTATCGAGGCAGGCGTTGACGCAGTCAAGGTTGGTATCGGACCTGGTTCTATCTGTACAACAAGAGTTGTCGCAGGTATAGGTGTACCTCAGATATCAGCAGTTATGGATGTATATGAGGTTGCTAAGCAGTATGGCATTCCTGTTATCGCAGACGGTGGTATCAAGTTCTCAGGTGACCTCACAAAGGCTATCGCAGCCGGAGCTGATGTATGTATGATGGGAAGCATGTTCGCAGGCTGCGACGAAGCTCCCGGAGATTTCGAGTTATTCCAGGGACGTAAGTATAAAGTATACCGCGGCATGGGTTCTATCGCAGCCATGGAGAACGGAAGCAAGGACCGTTACTTCCAGACAGATGCTAAGAAGCTTGTTCCGGAAGGTGTTGAAGGACGAGTTGCATATAAGGGTCTTCTTGAAGATACAGTATTCCAGCTTATGGGAGGTCTCCGCTCAGGAATGGGTTACTGTGGAGCACCTACTATTCCATATCTTAAGGAGCATGGACAGTTCGTCAAGATTTCTGCTGCATCACTTAAGGAGAGCCATCCACATGATATTCATATCACAAAGGAAGCCCCTAACTACAGTGTAGACCAGTAAGAGATATACCGGCATTTACAGTATGAATGAATTCCAAGGAGTACCTGAATGAAGAAAGGTATGTTGATTTTGTCAGGAGTGCTGGGGCTATCAATGATAGCTCTGGTGCTCATGATTATGGTATATATAGCCAGGGATGAGATTATCGGAAGAGGTGATTTAGCGCAAGAGACTGTGCAGAGCACAGAACAGGAATCATCGTCAAGGGCATCGGTTATGCTTGTGACACTGCCTAAGGAGATTGAACTTCCGGATTGGGCTGATGAATTTAAGGATACAATTACTGAAGACCTGCTTCCTGTTAATGAATATTCAAGACCGGGAGACGAGCTTAAGAAGGTCAATGCCATAGTCATACACTATGTAGGTAATCCGGGAACAACAGCGGCGCAGAACAGAAGCTATTTTGAGAACATCAGTAAGACAGGTGAAGCGTCCGTCAGCAGTCATTTTATAGTCGGACTTGAGGGTGAGATTATTCAGTGTGTACCACTTGATGAGATTTCTTATGCATCAAATGACCGCAATGAAGACACTATAGCAATCGAGACATGCCATCCTGATGCGACAGGTGCATATAATAAAGAGACATACGATTCAATGGTTAAGCTTACGGCGTATCTGTGTATACTTTACAGCTTAGACCCTGATAAAGATGTTATAAGACATTATGATGTCACAGGGAAGGAATGTCCTAAGTATTTTGTAGATTATGAGAATGAGTGGAATCTGTTTAAAGCACAGGTTAAGAGACAGATGAGCGAAAAATAAAGCGTAGACACATGATTATGTGTTTACGCTTCTTTTTTACATGAATTTGCTTACTTTACATGAATCGTTAAGTCCTGAGAACATCATATCTTCGAAGTCATCGCTGCGTCCTTGCGGGATATCGCTGTGGCGTATCATGGCAAGAACCTTGTTCTTCTGGAACATCATGTAGAATCCGAATACATTGGTATATACATGTGTGAATTCGTCATAGCGGATGAAGCTGTGTACATCGCATTCTGGAACGTCAATAAGTATGCCGTTCTCCATTAGACAGAATTCACAAGGTGATGTCTCGGCCGGGTCACGGTGCTTGAGATGATATCGTATGCTTGAATTGAACTGCGTTATAATAAGGAACGGATAGAAGAGAAATACGATGCATATTATCGCCCAGAATGTATCCATGGTTCCGGTGGTCAGACGGTAAGCTGCACATGAGATGCTTACTATCACAAGAGCAATCAAAATAAGCGTTTCTATCTTGGTCCTTACAAATCTGTTCCAGTATGTTATCTTCTTGTATTCCTTGCCATCAGGCTTCTGCGTTGATGTAAATCTGATTACTGTTTTCATGGGTTGCCTTTCTTATGAAATTTACTAGAATAGAGTGGTGTGTGTGGAAAAACTCATTTTGCATTCTGCATGACAGATGCATGCTATAAATGATAAGAGCTTGCTTTGACACCAGTACCATTAGTATAATACATCCTGCATATGTCGTCAAATATTTATTATAACGTCAAGCCGGTTAAAACGGCTCATATTAAAACGGTTTATTCATTAATGGTTCTTGACCTGTGCAGATTAACGTGATATTCTGTTAAAGATGGACAAATGTAATGTTTGGCAACACATACCATTTGGAAGTTAGAGAAATATCTCCAACCTTCAGGGCAGAGTGAGCTGTCATGAATAATATACTTGGCGGCAATTCTCGACTGGCAGTATAGTCTGCGACCCGCAACAGCGGCTGAGTGGGTGCAATTCCCATACCAACGGTACAGTCCGGATGAAAGAAGAAGGCATATGCCTTTAGGAGGATTATTAATGAATAAGAAGTCTTTTCTCAGTGTTCGTGCACTGACCGTTACCGCTATGCTTACAGCGGTATCTTATGTTTTGTATCTGTTTGGATTCAAGATTCCAATAGTTCCCAGTTTTCTGACAATGGATTTTTCGGAGCTTCCGGCTGTCATTGCAGCACTTTCAATGGGACCGGTGTCCGGAGTGTTAGTATGCCTGCTCAAGAATCTGCTGCATCTTGCCATATCACATACGATGTGGGTGGGAGAGCTGTCAAATTTTATACTTGGAGTCGCATTTGTGGTTCCGGTAGGACTCATATATAAGAAGCACAAGACAAAGAAGGGCGCTGTTGCGGCACTCATAAGCGGTGCTGTCATAATGGCTGTTGTTGGAGTTGTATCTAATTATTTTATAATTTATCCGCTGTATGACAAGCTCGCATTCCCTATGGAAGTAATTATCGGAATGTACACAGCGATTCTGCCGGGTATAACATCGCTTCTTCCGGCACTGTTGGTATTCAATCTGCCTTTTACTTTTGTCAAGGCGATGGTGAGCGTGGTTGTGACTTTATTTATTTATAAGCCGCTTTCACCGATTATTAAAGGTAATTATAAGTAAAAATCATAACATGGAAATCCGGAATCAGTCCATCTTCCGGATTTCTTTTTTCTTGCATTGAATACAGTGTTGGTGGTAGAATTAATACTAGGTATGCCGCTTAAGCTTTGACAGCAAAAAAGTGTGTGGGACGGCACATGTCAAAGCAGAAATCATTTTTAATTATGTTGAGATGGACAGCAGAAATTATACGTTCCCGGAATGGAGACAGACATGAATTACAACAAAGAAATTTACGAGCTTATTATGGAACAGAATCTTGAAGATATTTCTTCAAAGGGCTATTTATTTAAGCATAAGAAATCAGGAGCCAGAATTGCGATGGTTTCTAATGACGATGAGAATAAAGTGTTCTGCATAGGGTTTAGGACACCTCCTGATGACAGCACAGGAGTACCGCATATTCTTGAACATTCGGTGCTTTGCGGTTCTGACAAATATCCTGCGAAGGATCCGTTCGTTGAGCTTGTGAAGGGTTCACTTAACACATTTTTGAATGCGATGACTTTTCCTGATAAGACAATATATCCGATAGCAAGCTGCAATGATGTGGATTATAAGAATCTTACGGACGTGTATATGGATGCAGTTTTTCATCCTAATATTTATACAAGAGAGCAGATATTTAAGCAGGAAGGCTGGCATTATGAGCTTGAGAATGTTGACGCACCTCTTACTTACAATGGAGTTGTCTACAATGAGATGAAAGGTGCTTTCTCGTCTCCGACTCAGAGAGTATACCGCATGTGCCTTAATTCACTCTATCCTGACACTCCTTATGCGACTGAGTCAGGCGGTGATCCGGAGTTCATTCCTGATTTGAGCTATGAGCAGTTCTTAAATTTCCATAAGACCTTGTATCATCCTGCGAACAGCTATATATATGTTTACGGCAACTGTGACATGGAGGAGAGACTTGAGTATTTTGATAGGGAATATTTAAGAAATTATGATGAGATTAAGGTTGATTCGGATATTTCCCATCAGAAGCCGTTTGACAGGCAGGGTAGAGTTGAAGGCGTATACTCTGTGACAGAGGAAGAAGGAACGGAGAATAAGACTTATTTAGCTTATAATGCATCAATCGGCGAGTCGGGAGATATGAAGTTAGCTCTGGCATTTACTGTTCTTGAATATGCTCTTTTTAATGCGCCGGGAGCACCGGTGCGTCAGGCACTCATAGATGCAGGAATCGGTGAGGATGTCAGCGGTTCTTACGATAATTCAATCAGACAGCCGATGGTCACGATAATGTCTACTAATACCAATCCTGACAGAGAGGAAGAGTTTGTAAGAATTATCAGGGAAGCACTTGAAAAGCTGGTAAATGAAGGTGTCAATAAAGATACGCTGAGAGCAGGAATCAATTATAATGAGTTCCGTTACAGGGAGGCTGATTTCGGAAGATGGCCTAAGGGACTTATGTATGGCATAGATATGTTAGGAACATGGCTCTATGATGAGGAGAAGCCTTTCTATAATATGCAGCTTAGCGAGGCTTACGATTTCCTTAAGAAGCAGGTTGACACAGATTACTTTGAGGAGCTTATCAAAAAATATCTTCTTGACAATCCTCATTCCTCAGTCGTTGTGTTAAAGCCTGAAATCGGATATACAGCAAAATTAGAGGCAGCTACAGCAAAGAAGCTTGCAGAGTATAAAAAGACACTATCTGATGAGCAGCTAAAGGCACTTGTGCATGATACAAAGGCACTCAAGGACTATCAGAGTGAGCCGTCAACAAAGGAGGAGCTTGAGAGCATTCCTCTTCTTAAGAGAGAGGACATAGGAAAGAAGGCTTCTAAGCTTTACAATACACAAAAGAGCATAAGCGGTGTGAAAGTATTACACCATAATATTAACACGAACGGAATCGGATATTTAAGACTCAGCTTTAATCTTGACAAAGTGGATGATGAGCTTCTTGGATACGCAGGACTTCTTGCTGAGGTATTAGGTGCAATCGGTACTGAGAAGTATAGCTTTGTTGAGCTGTCAAATGCTATGGATATAAGAACCGGCGGAATCAATGTAAGCACAGGACTTACACCTTTTGTTAAGCCTTCAAAGGATTATCGTTATTCTCTTGACATTGCGGGAAAGGCTCTTTACGGCGACCTTGCAGCACTGACAGAGCTTATGGAAGAGATTATGAATCATACGATATTTGATGATTATAAGCGTCTTAAGGAGATTATCGGAGAGACAAAGGCGGGAATTCAGATGAGAATGCAGAGTACCGGAAATGCAGTCGGAGTAGCTGAGCTTGCGGCTCAGATAAACGAGAGCGGAGCAGTGAGAAAGCAGATATCGGGAAGAGGCTTCTACAGCTTCCTCGATGATGTGTATAAGAATTATGATGAGAAGAAAGAGTCACTTGTGGCAGGCATGAAAAAGGCAGCTGAAAAGATATTCACTAAGTGCAATCTCATCGTATCATACACTGCCGATGACAAGGGATATGAGCTTATAAGCAGGCTTGTAGGTGAGCTTGTCGACACATTGGCTTCGGATGAGCTTCCTGTTGTGTCGAGAAAGCTTGAACTTAAAAAGACAAAGCTTGCACTTAAGACAAGCGGACAGGTCAACTTTGTGTGCCGTGTTGGTGATTACTCTAAGGCCGGAGTGGAGTACACAGGTGCGATGAGAATACTTTCAAGTATGATGAACAGCGATTATCTGTGGAACAACATCCGTGTAAAGGGCGGTGCATACGGTTGCGGTGCTGCATTCGGAGGATTTGCAAGCTCTCTTGGTGCGTTCACATCCTACAGAGATCCGAATCTTGAAAAAACCAATGAAATATATGAAAAAGCTCCGGAATATGTTGAGAATTTTGAGGCAGATGAACGTGAGATGACTAAGTATGTGATAGGTACAATATCAGATCTTGATATTCCAAAGACACCTTCAGCAAAAGGCTCAGCTTCATTTGATGCATATATCGGAGGACTTACGGAGCAGATGCTTCAGAAGGAGAGAGACGAAGTCTTAAATGCGACCGTGGATGACATAAGGTCACTTCATGGAATGGTAAAAGCTGTGCTTGATGACGGATATTTATGTGTAGTCGGAAACGAAGATAAGATAAACGGTGCGAAGGACATGTTCGATGTTATAGAGCCTCTCGCATAGGGAAAGGGATAAAATGGCTGAATTAAAGACAGGTTTCGTGGCGCTCATCGGGCGCCCGAATGTTGGCAAATCAACACTTATGAACAGGCTTATAGGACAGAAGATTGCAATTACATCCAACAAGCCGCAGACAACAAGAAACAGGATACAGACGGTTTATACGGAAGAGAGAGGACAGATTATCTTTCTTGATACACCTGGAATTCACAAAGCAAAGAATAAGCTTGGCGAATATATGGTAAATGCGGCAAAGCAGACGATGAATGATGTCGATGTTGTGCTATGGCTTGTAGAACCGACAACATATATCGGTGCCGGAGAGCAGCAGATTGCGATGAACTTAAAGAACTGCAAGAAACCGGTTATTCTTGTCATTAATAAGGTAGATACCGTCAAGAAGGAAGAGGTTCTTAAGTTTATCGATGCATACAGGAACATTGTCAATTTTGATGAGATAGTTCCTGTGTCGGCACTCAAAGGTCAGAATACGGATGACCTTGTAGATGCGATTTTTAAGTATCTGCCTTATGGCCCTATGTATTATGATGAAGATACAGTCACAGACCAGCCTATGAAGCAGATAGCGGCAGAGCTTATCAGAGAGAAGGCATTAAGATGCTTAAGCGATGAGATTCCTCACGGAATAGCCGTGACAATAGAGCGCATGAGAGAGAGACTTGACGGAAGCAATATCATAGATATCGATGCGACTATTATATGTGAGAGAGATTCGCATAAAGGAATAATCATCGGCAAGGGCGGAGAGATGTTAAAGAAAATAGGCTCCGCTGCACGTTTTGAGATAGAGCGCATGATGGATATGCAGGTCAACTTAAAGCTATGGGTAAAAGTTAAGAAAGAATGGCGTGACAATGACCTGCTTATGAAGAATTATGGATACGATGAGAAAGCATTAAAAAAATAGGCATAGTATGTCAGAGGTATATATTAGTATCGTATTTAAGGATTGAAGGCTGATGATTTTATAAGTCAAGGATACTTCGCAGGCAGAAATATAATGAATATATGCGGATGACAGCATATAGAATGTTAGGTTAGGTATTTACAGATGGCAGAAGTAATAGAAGTGACAGGAATGGTTATAGCTTCGGGACCGGTAGGAGAATATGATAAGAGAGTTGTGCTGTTGACAAGAGAGCTAGGCAAAATAAGCGCTTTTGCAAGAGGAGCGAGAAAGCCGGGAAATGCTCTGATGGCAGCCTGTGAGAGCTTTGCTTTCGGGACATTTTTCATATATCCGGGAAGAAATTCATATACTGTCGAGAAAGCTGCCATAAAGACGTACTTCCGCGAGCTTGCCGATGACCTTGTCGGAGCATGCTATGGGTACTATTTTCTTGAGTTTGCGGATTATTTTGCCAGAGAAAATGAGGATGAGACGGCTATGCTCAATCTCATATATCATTCACTTAGAGCGCTTCTTGACAAACGTATACCGGATAAGCTTGTCAGGGCAGTTTATGAGTTAAAGCAGCTTGTCATAAACGGAGAATATCCTGAATTTTTCTGCTGTACATCCTGTGGGGCGGCGGAAGATATTGAAGGATTCTCGATTTCATCAAACGGTGTGCTGTGCCATTCATGTCATGGAAAGAAGGATACAATACGTATCCTGCCGGCAACTTTATATACATTGCAGTTTATTGTGGCAACATCATGTGAGAAATTGTATTCATTTACTGTAAAGGATGAAGTGCTTGCAGAGCTTACGGAAGTGATGAGATGCTGTATTTTGAAATATCTCGATAAGAGAATGAAATCACTTGATATGCTCGAACTGGTAGATAAATGATTTTGCCTTGCAATTATGTTAAATGTGTTGTAAAATTTTGCACATGCACAAAAAAGTATTATAAGCGATAATGCGAAGGAGAGAATAATTATGGAAAAGACAATGGACAAGATTGTAGCCCTTGCCAAGGCGAGAGGTTTTGTATATCCGGGTTCAGAGATTTACGGCGGTCTTGCGAATACATGGGATTATGGTAATCTCGGTGTTGAGCTTAAGAACAATGTAAAGAAGGCTTGGTGGAAGAAGTTCGTTCAGGAGAGCCCATATAATGTTGGCGTTGACTGCGCTATCCTTATGAACCCTCAGACATGGGTTGCATCAGGACATCTCGGTGGTTTTGCAGACCCTCTTATGGATTGTAAGGAATGCCATGAGCGCTTCAGAGCTGACAAGCTTATTGAGGACTGGTGCGCAGAGAACAATTATGAGCTTGAAGGCTCAGTCGATGCATGGAGCCAGGAGCAGATGAAGAATTTCATCGATGAGAAGAATATTGCATGTCCTACATGCGGTAAGCATAACTTTACAGATATAAGACAGTTCAATCTTATGTTCAAGACTTTTCAGGGTGTTACCGAGGATGCGAAGAATACAGTTTATTTAAGACCGGAGACAGCACAGGGTATCTTCGTAAACTTTAAGAATGTACAGAGAACCTCAAGAAAGAAGGTTCCTTTCGGTATCGGACAGATTGGTAAGTCATTCCGTAACGAGATTACACCGGGTAACTTTACTTTCCGTACAAGAGAGTTTGAGCAGATGGAGCTTGAGTTCTTCTGCAAGCCGGGCACAGACCTTGAGTGGTTCCAGTACTGGAGAGGCTTCTGCCGCGACTGGCTGCTTTCTCTTGGAATCAAGGAGGACGAGATGCGTCTTCGTGACCATTCTCCTGAGGAGCTCTGCTTCTATTCTAAGGGTACAACAGATATCGAGTTCTTATTCCCATTCGGATGGGGCGAGCTCTGGGGTATAGCTGACAGAACAGACTATGACCTTACACAGCATCAGAATACATCAGGTGAGGATATGTCATATTTTGATGACGAGACTAAGGAGAAGTACATTCCTTACGTTATCGAGCCATCACTTGGTGCTGACCGTGTTACACTTGCATTCCTCTGCGCTGCTTATGATGAGGAAGAGATTGGAGAGGGCGATGTAAGAACAGTTCTTCATTTCCATCCTGCAATCGCTCCTGTCAAGGTTGGTGTGCTTCCGCTCTCTAAGAAGCTCAACGAGGGTGCTGAGAAGGTATTTGCAGAGCTTTCTAAGACTTATAACTGTGAGTTCGATGACAGAGGAAATATCGGTAAGAGATACAGAAGACAGGATGAGATTGGTACACCTTTCTGCGTAACATACGATTTCGATTCTGAGACAGACAACTGTGTTACAGTCCGTGACCGTGACACAATGGAGCAGGAGAGAGTTGCAATCGCAGACTTAAAGGCTTACTTTGAGAAGAAGTTTGAGTTCTAAGATAAAAAAGACTTATCCGCTTATGCTTAACTATAGAAAAGCAGTGTGAGTTATTGCGGATAAGAATATATTGAAATATTATTTCCCCTTTTAGTACATTGAGGAATTTGAGATTACTTATGTACCGGAAGGGGAATTTTGAAAATGTAGGTAAAATAACAATATAGAAAGAAAATGGAGATTATTATGAACACAGAATGGTCACTCGATGAGATTTATAAGGGTTTTGACGATGATGCCTATGAGGCAGATTTTAAGGCGCTTGAGGAGGAGATTGTAAGCTTTGGCAAGGCTGTTAAGGCTGCTGATAGGGAGCTTAAGGATAAGGTTGAAGAATTACTGTCATTTGAGGAGAATATCACGCTGTTAGCAGGTAAATTGAGCCTCTATATCGGTCTTAGAGAGTCAGTCAACACAGACGATGGCAGTATAATGGCACAGTCTAACCGTTTTAGCAAGGTGTTTTCTTCCGGAAGCGCAGCGTTTTCGGCGGCATCAAAATTATACGCATCAATTCCGGATGTGGATGCATTTGCAAAGGAGAGCGGTCTTATTGCAAAGTACACATACAAGCTTAAAAGTGCCAAGGAAAATGCAAAGCATCTGTTAAGTGACGAGGTTGAGGAGATTATCTCACAGCTTGATATGACCGGAGGTGCTGCATGGGGTAAGCTTCAGACATATCTCACATCGACACTTAAGGTTGACTACGAAGGCAGGACGGTAACTTTATCTGAGATAAGAAATCTTGCCTACAGTGATGATGCGGCAGTCCGCAAGAGCGCTTATGAGACTGAAATTAAAGCATATGAGAAAATTGCCGATTCTGTTGCGTTTGCACTCAACAATATCAAGATGCAGGTGAACACATTATGCGAAAAGAGAGGATATGAGTCAGCTCTTGACATGACACTTGCAAAATCCGATATGAAGAAGGAGACACTCGATGCCATGCTCACAGCAATCAAGGAGTATCTTCCTGTTTTCAGAAAGTATTTAAGAAAGAAGGGCGAGCTCCTCGGACATAAGAACGGACTTCCTTGGTATGACCTTTTTGCACCTATAGGAAAAGCTGAAAAAAGCTACAGCATTGATGAAGCCAAGGAATATCTTGTAAATTGTTTTTCGGGATTTACACCGGGCATGGCTTCACTCATGAAGGAAGCTTTTGAGAATTCATGGATTGACTTCTATCCTAGAAAAGGCAAGGAGGGCGGAGCTTTCTGTGCTGATGCCAACTTCATAAGACAGAGCCGTATACTGACTAACTATGACGGAACATTCGGCGCTGTCGACACGCTTGCACATGAGCTTGGTCACGCATACCACAACAGACAGCTTGAGGATGTTGACATACTTAATCAGGGAGCACCTATGCAGCTTGCAGAGACAGCTTCGACCTTCAATGAAGTATTTTTAGGAAAGTATGCGCTGTCTAAGGCGGGTGACGAGGAGAAGCTAAGCCTTATCGACAGTGATTTAAAGGAGCAGACACAGTGTATAGTTGATATCTATTCAAGATTCCTTATTGAGTCGGCTGTGTTCGAGCAGAGTAAGAACCGTTTCTTAATGGCAGACGACTTGAAGGAAATCATGCTTGATGCTCAGAGACAGTCTTACGGTGACGGACTTGACGAGAACACAATGCATCCTTATATGTGGGTATGCAAGGGGCATTATTACAGTTCAGGGCTTAGCTATTATAACTTCCCATATGCATTCGGCAATCTTTTTGCACTCGGTCTTTACAGTCTTTATAAGGAGGAGGGCGACAGCTTCGTTCCTAAGTATAATAAGATGCTTGCCTCAACAGGCTGTCATTCAATCGAGGATGTTGCAGCGACTATGGGAATCGATGTCACCAATCCTGATTTCTGGAGAAGCAGCTTGAAGCTTATTGAGGCTGAGGTTTGTGAGTTTTGTAAATTAGCATAAGCTGAAATGAGAGGTGTTTGATATGGGAACAGATATAAGGCAGCAAGCATATGCTGCGGCACATGAGCTTTGCGAGTGCGCCGGACTTAAGGTGGGACAGATTATGGTCATAGGCTGCTCTACAAGTGAGGTTGTCGGCAGCAGGATAGGAACCAACTCGGATGTCGATGTGGCACTTGAACTTTTTCTTGGAATAAAAAAGGCTCTTGACGAGAAAGGTGTATATTTAGCGGCGCAGTGCTGTGAACATCTAAACCGAGCTATTGTTGTGGAGGAAGCAGCAGTGCCTGGAGCAGATATAGTGAATGTAATTCCGCAAAAGAAAGCAGGAGGTTCATTTGCGACACAGGCATATGCGCATTTTGAACATCCGGTTGTACTTGAGCAGATTAAGGCTCATGCAGGGCTTGATATCGGAAATACTTTGATTGGCATGCATCTTAAAGCTGTTGCGGTTCCGGTTCGACTGTCCATTGACCATATCGGACATGCGGCGCTTGTGGCGGCGAGAACCAGACCGAAGTTCATCGGAGGCTGCCGTGCGGTCTATGATGATACATTGGGTGTTGACCACAGAAATGATTAGTGCAGAGCTTTAAGAAAAGCCGATGGAACAGACTCATCACAGTTCAGGTTTAGTGGCTTGATATGGTTGCAGCAGTGACAGGAAGAGAGTAAGCCTTGTGGGTGATATATTGTACCGGCTAATGAGATTATAATTGTAAAAAACAAAAATCTGAGAATCCGAAGGTATATTCACAGTCGGCGGATGGCAGGTTTGTTTTCATGATGATTTCTGCACGCTAAGATGGGATATGATTTCAGAAGGAATTTTAAAGCGTGAAAAATCAGAATACCGCTGGCATAAGGAGAATTTTAATGTATAAATGTGATAAATGCGGCTGTGAGCATACATCAAGGACTGTCTGCCCTAAGTGCGGAGCGCCGGTTATTATTGTTAATGAGGACTATCTTCTTAGACGGCAGCAATGGGAAGAACAGCAGAAGAATAATCTAAGATATAAGAAAAAGGGTGAGAGGGAAAATTCTAAAGCCGGATGGAATTTTCCTAGTGGGATATCCGGAGATAACACGAATGCTTTTTCATCGGCCGGAGGAAGAAATACAGGCAGTGAATCGGGCAGAAAAAGAAACGAAGGCAGTGATTCATCAGGAAGCAGTGATATAAATTTAAAAGACAAAATAATAGATATAAAAAATACAATACTGACAGCTATCCGCAATAAAAAGTCCGTTTCGGATGAGGAAAAGAGAAAAAAAGAGCGTGAAAAGAATGCAGCCGCCCTAAAGGATAACCGCAGGGAACAGAAGCTTAAAAAAAGAAGAAAGAAGCTTATTATGTCCGTTTCGGTGGCAGCCGGTATAATTGTGGCTGCTGCGGGTGTCACTGCCGGAATAAAAATCTATAAGAGCATCGATAGAAGCGATTTAAGATATTTTGACGGACATGCGCTTTTATCGGTTGACAATGGAGTTTTGCTTAACTTGAACAGGGATGACGCTGATTATTCATTGCTAACATACACAGAAGGGCTTAATGCCGCACTTCTAAAAGATACGGCAGCCGGTAAGTCTTTAATTGGCTGGTATGATGGAATAGAGTACAAGCTGATGTCTGATATCGGATATATTACAGATGAGTATATGCTTTCTGAGTCGGGAAGATATCTCGCATATGTTCTGTACAGTGAGGATGATGAGAAATATTTTCTTGTTATTTATGACCTTTCGGATGGGAAAAATGTATTTTATGATACGGACAGAAGAATCAAGCTTGTGGCTGTGAATGAAGCAGGAAGAGTGCTTTTTAATGAGATTGATACAGGAGATTATTCAACTGTTGTCGGAATTAATTTTTATGCCGCTGATTTATCTAAAAGGCTAATGATTGCCGGGAATGTAAGTGATACAGGCTATGACAAAGATAGCGACGAGGCGGTATTTATAAAAGACAGAAGTCTCTATGCATGTGCTGTTTCAAAGAATATTATTGATAAATATGAGGACATAATTTCGGACAAGGAGCATATATTTGTAAATGAGGGTGTCGATGCGATTGTTCAAAATATTCTAGGAAAGGCTGTCCTTTATATGACGGATGAAAAGCTATGGATATATGAAAATGGTCAGAGTTATCCTGCGGTTGAAAATGCAGATACATCCGATGAATTTTATTATGACGGGGACATGAATCTCTACTACAGAGCTAAAGATAAGCTCTATTATGTTGAGCAGAACTGCAGTGCAGACGTGAAGACTGATACTAAGAATAAGTCATCGATAAACCGGCAGCAGGAGGATTTAGAAGCTATGGAGGCGGGAACTGCTGTGATGGTTTTGGAAAATATATCGGGAGATATTGTAGCGGATGATGATGGTTCACTCTGGTGTGTAAATGATGGAGGAACGCTGTTTAAGGTAAGCAAATCAGATGTCAATGAGATTGATACCGGTGTGAGAGCCTGTGTAAAAATACTTGGCTTGGGAGGCTGTGCATATTACAAGGAAAGCCGGATTGTCTTCTGCTATGGAAAAGGTGGGAAAAATAAGCTTGTATATGAAGATACAGGTGTAAATATGATATCAGGATTCGATGCAGCTAAGTCAAAAAAATTCCTGTATTATGTTGACCAAAGCAGTATATTGTGGAAAATAGCCAAAAATGGAAAAACTAAGGAAAGCCTTGGTTTTGCAAGTCTGATAGGCATTTTTGACAATAAATAGATGCTCGTTATAAAAATAACAAGCCCGTCAAGCCTTTTTACATAAAATTAATAAAATTGCATAATAAATGAAAGCACTTACACGTTTTTTTGTAAAATTTGTGAACTATTTTCGAAATTAATTGTGGAAATTTTCACAAAGTATGATATACTTTTATCAGTGCTTGATGGCGACATCAAAAAAGCAATACTAATTTTGTTAATAAAACTATTTATGTAATTAGGAGGAATTGCAATGGCTAACAAATGGGTATATACCTTCAAGGAAGGTAACATGACCATGAGAAATCTTCTCGGTGGCAAGGGTGCTAACCTTGCTGAGATGACAGAGATTGGGCTTCCGGTACCACAGGGTTTCACTATAACAACAGAGGCTTGTACTCAGTACTATGAGGACGGCCGCAAGATTAACGATGAGATTATGGCACAGGCTATGGAAGGTGTAGCTTGGATGGAGAAGGAGAACGGAAAGAAGTTCGGTGATCATAAGAATCCCCTTCTTGTATCTGTTCGTTCAGGTGCCAGAGCCTCAATGCCGGGCATGATGGATACTATCCTTAACTTAGGTCTTAATGATGATGTTGTTGCCGCTATGATTGCCGGTAATCCGGATCCTAAGTTCGAGCGTTTTGTATATGATTCATATAGACGTTTTATCCAGATGTTCTCAGATGTGGTTATGGAGGTTGGTAAGAAGTACTTCGAGCAGCTTATCGACAAGATGAAGGAAGAGAAGGGCGTTAAGTATGATGTAGACCTTACGGCTGCTGACCTTAAGACATTGGCCGAGCAGTTCAAGGCTGAGTACAAGAATCAGTTAGGCACAGATTTCCCATCAGATCCTGTTGAGCAGTTAAAGCTTGCTATCGAGGCTGTATTCCGTTCATGGGACAACCCAAGAGCTAATGTATACCGCCGTGACAATGATATCCCTTATTCATGGGGAACAGCTGTTAACGTAATGCCTATGGTATTCGGTAACTTAAATGATAATTCAGGCACAGGTGTTGCATTTACCCGTGACCCTGCTACAGGTGAGAAGAAGCTCATGGGCGAGTTCCTCACAAATGCACAGGGCGAGGACGTTGTTGCCGGTGTACGTACACCAATGCCTATCACTCAGATGGCTGAGAAGTTCCCTGAGGCTTATGCGGATTTCATCAAGGTCTGCGATATTCTTGAGGGACACTACCATGACATGCAGGATATGGAGTTCACGGTTGAGAACGGTAAGCTCTATATGCTTCAGTGCCGTAATGGTAAGAGAACAGCTCAGGCTGCTCTTAAGATTGCATGTGATTTGGTTGACGAGGGAATGAAGACAGAGCAGGAAGCTGTTGCAATGATCGATCCTCGTAACTTAGATACATTATTACATCCACAGTTCGATGCTAAGGCTCTTAAGGCTGCCACACCACTTGGAAAGGGACTCGGTGCTTCTCCTGGTGCTGCCTGCGGTAAGGTTGTATTTACAGCTGATGATGCGGTAGAGTGGAAGGCCAGAGGCGAGAAGGTAGTTCTTGTACGTCTTGAGACATCTCCTGAGGACATTACAGGCATGAAGGCTGCTCAGGGTATCCTCACAGTCCGTGGAGGTATGACATCACACGCTGCCGTTGTTGCCCGTGGTATGGGTACATGCTGTGTATCCGGCTGTGGTGATATCAACATGGATGAGGAGAACAAGAAGTTCACACTCAATGGACAGACATTCACAGAGGGTTCAGAGATTTCTATTGACGGTACAACAGGTAACATCTATGCAGGTCTTATCCCTACAGTAGATGCAACTATTGCAGGTGAGTTCGGACGTATCATGGCCTGGGCTGACAAGTACAGAAGACTTAAAGTAAGAACAAATGCAGATACACCGGCAGATGCTAAGAAGGCAAGAGAGCTCGGTGCAGAAGGTATCGGTCTTTGCCGTACAGAGCATATGTTCTTCGAGGAGAGCAGAATCGCTGCATTCCGTGAGATGATCTGCTCAGACACAGTAGAAGAGAGAGAGAAGGCTCTTGAGAAGATTCTTCCATATCAGCAGGATGACTTCACTAAGCTCTACGAGGCTCTTGAGGGCAATCCAGTATGTATCAGATTCCTTGATCCACCTCTTCATGAGTTCGTTCCTACAGATGATGAGGATATCAAGAAGCTTGCCGAAGCACAGGGCAAGTCAGTTGAGGATATCAAGAACATAATCGCATCTCTCCATGAGTTCAACCCTATGATGGGTCACAGAGGCTGCCGTCTTGCCGTAACATATCCTGAGATTGCCAAGATGCAGACTAAGGCTGTCATCCGTGCAGCTATCACAACCAAGAAGAATCATCCGGACTGGGAAGTTAAGCCTGAGATTATGATTCCGCTTGTATGTGAGGTTAAGGAGCTTAAGTTCGTTAAGAATATCGTTGTTGAGACAGCGGACGCTGAGATTGCCGCTTCAGGCATCGATCTTAAGTATGAGGTTGGTACAATGATCGAGATTCCAAGAGCTGCTCTCACAGCAGACGAGATCGCTAAGGAAGCTGACTTCTTCTGCTTCGGTACTAACGACCTCACACAGATGACCTTCGGTTTCTCCCGCGATGATGCAGGCAAGTTCTTAAATGCTTACTATGACACCAAGATTTTCGAGAATGACCCATTTGCTAAGCTTGACCAGACAGGTGTCGGCAAGCTCATGGAGATGACTCTCAAGCTTGGCAGACCGGCTAACCCTAACCTCCATGTAGGTATCTGCGGTGAGCACGGCGGCGACCCAACATCCGTTGAGTTCTGCCATAAGATTGGACTTGACTATGTATCATGTTCACCATTCCGTGTACCTGTAGCAAGACTCGCTGCTGCGCAGGCTGCTATTGCTGAAGGGTAGTCTATCATTAGACCAACAGTTAGCAAACTCAATAAAATAATGCAAACACCCACTAGGACTGAAAGGTTCTAGTGGGTTATTTTTTTGCAGTGAAAATGGTGGGAGGCTATGCGAATAACGAAGTTGTTGGGAAAAAGCTATCGGATAGTGAAGAGCATAAGATTTGTGTAAGGTGAATTGTTACGCTTGGATAAGTTCATAGAAAATTAAGTTGATTCTGCAAAAACTCTAGCTTATAATAATATTAAGGCAGAGAGCCTTTTGCAGAATCGTCGATGGTAACAATGGCAACACAAAAGGAGGTATGCCGACTTGAATACAGAGATAGCAAATGCTGTTAATGCAGCAAATGATAGAGCACAGTATGATGAGAATGCGAAGAGACTTTTAGGACATAAGAGTATCCTTGCACATATTCTGGTAAACACAGTGGATGAGTTTAAGGGCATGAACCCTAAAGATGTGATATGCTTTATCGAAGGTGAGCCTAAGATTAGCGTGGTTCCTGTAGAACCAGGTCTTACAAATGTGAGAAATGATGGTAACCGGGTAGTAGGGTTTAATTCAGAGAACACAGAAATAAATGAAGGTACCGTAAGGTTTGATATTGTTTTTTATGTACGGATGCCATCTGCAGATGGCATGAAAGACAATTTATCGCAGATTATAGTGAACATTGAGGCACAAAAAGATGCCCCAACAGAATATCATATCTTAAACAGAGCGATTTTTTATGCATGCAGACTGGTATCATCACAAAAAGAAAGAGATTTTGTGAATACCAACTATGACGATATAAAATGTGTTCATACAATCTGGATATGTATGAACATGCCTGAGAACAGTATGGATTATTACTGCCTGACCAATAAAAAGGTATTAGGTTCATGCATGTGGGAAGGCAAACAGAATATGCTCAATATTGTATTAATAGGACTTGCCAAGGATCTTCCAAAGCAGGATGATAAGTACGAACTGCATCGTTTGTTAGGAGCACTGCTATCGCAGAAACTTACGCCGAATGAGAAGCTTAATATTATTGAAAAAGAGTATAATATTCCATTGGAAGAGAATATAAGAAGGGATGTGAGTGTTATGTGTAATCTGAGTCAGGGAATTGTGGATGATACAAAGGTAGAAGTTATTACGAATATTGTATTAAATATGTATGAAAAAGGATATACATTTGAACAGATTGCAGATGTAACCGAGAAGAGTATTGCGGAAGTTGAAGCAATAATAAAAAAGAAAGAGTCTGTATTATCATAAGAGTATATGAAGGTGAGCGGCAAATCAGAGATGGTTTGCTGCTTTTTTATGTTAGGTTGTTATGCATGTGGGGGAGTAAAACAGTTTTATTCAAAAATCAGGTGTGGTAGCAATTATATGAAAAGAAGATTGGTATTTATATGGAAAAAAGTAAGGAAATATATTGTAGGTTTATGACTTTAGAAATCTATTGAAACAAATTGTGCGATAATTGATTGGCGAATGGAGAAACAAACAAATATAGAGCTGCAATTATTAAAAAATATTGACGATTACATAATGGACGATATATAATACAGATATAACTATATTAATCAAATGCTTGATAAATATAAGTTATGTACATATTTATAATATTAAGGTGATTTAGAAAGTGAAGGGGGAATAGTCAAGTGAATGAAAAACTGATACTAGATATGGCAAAGCCCTATCTCAAAGAAGGAACCTTAACTTATAATGAGTTTGAAAAAATATATAGTATGCTTTCTATAAGGGAGCAATATGCTGTAATAGAAGTCCTTTATAAAAATAATATAGAGTTGGTTGAAGATAAAGAATTGTCAGAACACATGTTAGCTGAAGAGGTGTTTGATGAAAATGAACAAGGCTTTAAAATACTTTACGATGATTCATTATTTGAGGACGAAGATAGAATAAAAGATAAAGATGAGCATGCGGAACCATTAAAAGTTAGAAAAAAAATTTTACTTTCTAACAGGGCTTTGATTCAAATGATTCAAAATGGAGATGCACAGGCTCGTCAGGATTTATGTGTAAAAAATCAGGGATTGGTAGATAAATGGGCAGGAATTTATGAAAAAATGTTAGGTAATAAGTTGGAATTTGATGATTTAAGACAAGCAGGCATGTTGGGAATGATAAAGGCAGCTCAAAAATTTGATCTTAACATAGGAACGGAATTTAGTACATATGCAGTTTGGTGGATAAAGCAGTCTATTATAAGAGAAATAGAAGATAATGGATATACGATAAGAATTCCGGTTCATAAAATTGAGCAAATTTATAAGGTAGTAAGAAGTGATAATAATTACGCTTACGAGAATGATTACTTTAAGAGGATAAAATTGATATCAGATGACACTGGAATTCCGATAGTAATCATTGAAGAAAGTCTTAGGATTTTTCATCAGTTTATTCGAGCTACATCCTTAGATACGCCTGTTGGTGAAGATGAGGATACATTACTTTTGGATATAATTCCGAATGAAAATGAAATAACAACAGAAGATATAGTAACGCATAAATATTTAAGAGAGCAACTAATGGAAATCTTAGAAACTTTAACGGAAAGAGAACAGAAAATATTAAAGCTAAGATTTGGATTCGATGATGGACAGGAGAGAACTTTAGAAGAAATAGGTCATATATATAATGTATCGAGAGAAAGAATTCGTCAAATTGAAGAAAAAGCATTAAAAAAAATAAAAAAATCACCATACAATAAAAAATTAAAGGACTATTTAAATTAGAGGAATAGTGTGAAAGAAAGTAGAGGACAGCCATAAATGGACGCACTTTACTAAGCTGTCTTAATTAGGCAACTTTTTGAAGTGCTATAGGCATAGTGAATTAGATCAAGAAGCTAACGGTTCATCAGGGGGGAATAATCCTTCTCGCTGCAATAGTTTCTTGGCTTGCTTGATAGCTTTTGCTTTCTGTTTTTCAACAAGAGCCTCAGGCATATCGATTTTAAAAAGGTCGCTTGGATTCCACTGCTCACCAGTAGACAGCATCTGATAGATGGCGGTGAGAAGCATACGGGCAATAGCGATAATGGCTCTTTTCTTGCCACGGCGTTTAACAAGATATTCATATTTCTTTTTATAGTAAGGAGATTTGTCAGATTTTACGGTTACATGAGCACATTGTACTAATGCAGGTTTGAGGTAGACACCGGCACGCGTAATCCGAACAGCTTTCTTCTTGCCAGCAGATTCATTGCTGCCTGGTGTTAAACCAGCCCAGCAACATAAACGTTTTGGGCTTGAAAACTGAGTCATATCCGTGCCGATTTCGGAGATGATAGTGATTGCACTATCACGTTTAACACCCGGAATGGTACAAAGTAACTGGACAGCATCTTCTTTGGATTTGAGGCTCCGAAGAAGCATAAATGCGATTTCTTCGTGGTTAATAGATGACCCCGATTGTTCAAGCAGATAATCGATAATGGATGTGGATGACTTCCAAAAGATATCGGAAACAACAGAATCTAACGAAACATTACAAACAGTAAGAGCATTCTGATATCTATTCTTTTCACTTGAACGGCAG
>UQYF01000025.1 GCA_900545175.1 uncultured Eubacteriales bacterium | reverse complement strand
GCGGATTCCGAATGTTTTAGAATTGCGGGAGCTGTTTTACAGCGGAGCAATTCGATATCATTGAGGTCAAAATACTTTTTGACCTCAACATCATCACTTTTAATTACTTATGGAGTTATTTAATTATGAAAATTCAGCCTCTGCTTTTTAGCTCTGATAATATATGTGATATTGAAGAGCTCTACTATCGGCGTAAGGGCAGCACCTTATCGCTGGAGACCTATTTCAATGCCTTCTCCGTTGGTAAATGGTGTCATTATACCTCGATAGCTTCTCTTACCCTATGTATACGCACGCGGCATGCTCTCTCCATACGCTGCTTTAACAGCGTTGGTACAACCCTCGACGGCTGCAACTGCTTTGCCGATCTACAGACACCTGTTGATATGGTTCCCTATGTAAGTGTCACAAGACAGGAGATTCCTGTGGACATCAGACATACAGATGATATGTACTGCATCAGCTTCCCTGATATTTTCTCCGGTTCCTCTCCTGAAGGAAAATTGCCGGCCGGAATATTGTATGCTGAGCTGACATTCCCATTTGCGCTTGAAGATACGGATGTAAAAGAACTCATGGATGGCTGGTATGAGACCGACTCCATTCCTGACAACAATCCTTACATTGCACTATGCATCTGCACCTATAAGCGCGAGGAATTTCTCTTTCGCAATGTGCATTTACTGATTGACAATATTATCAACAATCCGGACAGCCCTATGCACAACAGGCTCGAGGTATATATCTCCGACAATGCCGGCACGATAATACCCGGCATGCCTTCATCCGAATATACTGACCCATCCTCAGGAAGATATGTAAAAGAGCATATACATATATTTTCCAACAGGAACACCGGTGGTTCCGGCGGTTTCACCCGCACCATGTCAGAAGCTGTTCTCAATAACATCGGGCATCCATTCAGCCATCTTCTTCTCATGGATGATGACATTGTCCTTGATACGGCTGTACTTGAACGTACCTACCTGTTTCTTTCTTTTTTGAAAGAGGAATTCCGCTTCTGCATGCTTGGTGCATCCATGCTTGACCTTAACAGAAGGTATCTGCAGATTGAAAAGGGTGCCAACACGGATTTTTATGAATACACCTTCTACCATAAGTTTTTTGACCTCAGGAACGCAGACCTCGTAAGCGCCAACGAATGTCCGGAAAATGCATCCTTCACAGGCTGGTGGTACTGCTGTATCCCGGCACAGCACATCCGCACTGACAATCTGCCTCTGCCTATGTTTCTTCACCTTGATGATGTGGAATACGGAATACGTGCAGGATGCCCGCCCATACTCCTTAATGGAATATGCGTATGGCATCCGCCTGCCACCTCTAAGGGTGTAGCAGACATTGAGTACTATGATATACGCAATATGCTTATAATGCAGGCATCCGATAAGAGGCTTAACATAGATAAGCTCCACACTCTGCTTCGTATAAGCTTTTTAACTGTCGGTGAGCTTGTGCGGTACCGTTATAATGTTGCAGATGCCAGACTTATGGGCTGCGAGGATTTTCACAGAGGTCCGGAATATTTTATTCAGACCGACCCGGCAAAAAAACATGCAGACCTTGGTGCCCTCAATTATAGCTTCATATCTCCGGAGGAAGCAGGAATCCGGCAGGCCGATATCGAACGGCTTATGAAACAGGAGAACAATATTGTCAAAAAAAGCGGCAGCTCAACAGCCGGCACTCTTACAAAATATCTTCTCTGTCTCCTCTGTCATCTGCTGCCGCCTGTCGGAGGCACTAAGATATGTAATGCAGACCTGCCATGGCTGCCATATCCCGCACACCGTGTATATGTATATAGCCCATCCACCGGCAGAGGTTACATTGTCGTGCGAAGCTGCAGAAGGTTTTTCAAAGGCATAGGACGTTACTTTAAGACCGTATTTCATATAATCAAGGACTTCACAAAAGATACTGCTGCCTGGAACAGCAGGATGCCATATCTTACTTCCAAAGAATTCTGGGATAAATATCTAAAATAGTTATGACAAAAGACCGGGGTACGCACTTGTGTACACCCGGTCTTTTACCACAGACGGCTTTACTAAATATTCGATTTCTCACGTTTCTTCATAATAATCACATAAGCAGCCCATCCGAGCACTCCGATTGCACTCAGTACTGCTCCGTACTTCAACATCTTATACTCATAATCAAATCGTATATCATTGCTTCCCTGACTTATCCTTACCGCCATAAGACCATTGACGTTGATAATCTGTGTCTCACTGCCGTTGACTGTCGCCTTCCATGCCTTATCATACGGAACGGCAAAGAATGCGTACTTATCCGCATCCGCAGTTATATCAGACCGGAAGTAATTCTTACCGCTTACAAAGCCCTGTGAGCACTCACCCATATGTGCCTGTGCATATTCAGCAATATTTTCATATGCAATGGTGCCGTCAGTATAAGGATCGTATTTTTTCAGATAGCCGCTTACAAGCTCCTCATCCTCATCCTCTACTATGAGCATCTTAAGCATCGCTGCCGGCTTAAGGTAATTATCCACACTCTCGAACTGGCTTCTCGTCATATATATATCATAGGTAAATCCAATTGGAAGCGCATTCTCATTTTCATACAGCTTCAAAGTCTGTCCGGTGCTTGTACTGTAGTCTCTGATGTAAGTATAATCCGGCTGTTCAATATAGGACACGACATATCGCGCACCGAGAAGCTCTCTTATTCCATCCGGTCCCGCATTGGTCCATGTCGCTCTTCCAATCCCTATGGCATCATAATACTCTCCTATGGATGAATGTACCGTACTGCAGAAAGAGTTGATTGAAGGGAGCTGATTGGTCATGGCAAGATTATAATATGTATACCCTATTCCCTCATCAAAATAGTATCTGTAAGGAAGTACATCCTGACTGAGCTTTTCAGGTATTTCAGTAAGATATGCGTATACATTCTCGCCGTACGAAGCGCCATATGTCTTGAAATCCTGGGCAGTATTGTCAGTAGCCTTCGCATATTCATTAATGGTTATGCCCAGTGTCGCAGCAGATATAACAACCGCCAAAGCGACATACACTCTGTGCACATTAACATAGTTCTTCATAAAATGCGGCAATGCTATTGCAGCCACAGGTCCTGCCACACCTAATAAGAACGAAGCGATAAACAGCCCTTTCTTATATATACCGATTACACCTTCCTCCCTGTTCATAAGCACAACCATCACAAAGAAAAACATCAGCAGAATTCCTGATATAACCGCTGCCTTCTTCACCTTATATTCCCTGCGCTCCTCGATAACCTTAGCTGTAGCGAGTGCCATGAACAGTATCAGCATAAAATACCATCTTCTATATGTCTCATTTGAAAGAAACGAAAAGACATTGTTCAACAGTGGAACCACCGCACAGACCAGCCCTACCTTGAGTATATTTGACAGCCAGTCCTTCTTAGATATCATGTACGCAGCAGCAAATACGGCACCAAAAAGCGGAAGATATGCTGCATTGGTCATCCAGTCGGAATACTCAACGCTCAGGCATGCATTCATCGTCTCTCCCGGCAGGAAGAATGCCTTTATGAGCATAAGCCAGTTCTTAGTTGACATCGTAAACCACGACAATATTGATATATGCTGTGATATTCTACTGTTGCTCATCGTTCCGTTGACCGATGGAAGCAGAAGTATTCCTGCCATTGCCACGCCAAGCATGCCCTCAAGCATGCACATAATAAGAGGCTGCACTATTCTTCCCGGCTTAACGGCATCTGCCCATGAGCCCCCGGCTGCCTTCTTCTGTGCACACATCTGCGATATCTGAGGAATAAGATATTTTACAACATAAAAAATAATAACAAATATGACCTCTGCAAAAAAGAATACATAATTGCACAGTGCATTTACCATAACACCGAATGCCAGCCAGCCATGCTTCTTATCCTCAATGAGCTTCTCCACTCCGATTAAAAGGAGCGGAAAGAATGCAACCGGATCCTGGAAATGATAGAAAACAACACTTGCACACTGGAAACCGGAAAATGCATAGAGCACCGATGCTAACACAACCAGATTCTTACTCTTTAAGTGCCTGTTAAAATACACTGACGATATCGTTCCTGCCGCGGCAAACTTCAGGATCATGACAGGTCCTAAAAGCTTAGGCACCATTGCCGCCGGAAACAGCAGCATAATCCACATAAAAGGACTTCCAAGACCGTAGAAGCTGAATGTCTCGACAAAGTTACTTCCTATATCAATTCCCCAGTTCCACAGAATGTCTCCCGACTTTACCGCCTTGTTCATCAATATGTTATAAGAAATCTCCTCCGCAGCAAAATCATGTGACATTGCTATATATCCGTTATTATTTATAAGAACCGGCAGTATTGCCGCTGCAGCGGCTATAAAACTTACAATAAATGTACACAGCCAGTACGGCATTCTCTTTGAACCTTGATTTTTACTAATTTCTTTCATCAGAATCTCCTATTATATTCATTATTTCAGGCAACTATCCTATTAAGTATATTACATTCCGTCCAAAAATGAAAGCATACTTTTTTCTTTGTTGATTTCACTTATCCGCTATGATAAGATTTCAGGTAAAGAGACTTTTACGGTCTTTAATTGTATCGGAGGAGACAGATATGATAAGTCAATCAGCATTGTCTGCATTTAACAATAAGATAGGAAAACAGGATTCACGGATTCATAGCCTTTCGGGACTGAAGGTCATTGCCATCTGGCTGATTTTCTGGTGGCACAGCTGGTTAAACAACCCCCCATGTGATTTGGGAGCGCGATGCTGTGAGTTCTTTTTTGCTGCATCGGGCTTTTTGGTCTACTATAGCCACAAGGACACTTCCTCATGCACATGGAAAGATTCTTTTAATGCGGTGCTCCGTAAATTAGCTGTAATGTGGCCAATGCATTTTCTTGCTTTTATGATATGTCTGCTGCTTTTAGGCAGGGAACAGATTTTCTCACTCTCTACATTGGTCTGCGGAATCCTCAATTTATCATTATTGCAATCCTGGTTTAATTATGAACAGGTATTCTTTTCATTTAACGGTCCGTCATGGTTTTTGTCCTCATTGCTGTTCTGTTATTTTATGGCTCCGGTGCTTCTGCGGCTGATTAAGAAAAAAAAGAAGGCATTTGTCTACTTTATACTTGCATTTGCAATACGTTACACCATTGAAGAGCTTGAGTTTTATCATCCTGACACTTATATGAACTTTAACATCCATGTGTCGCCCATCATACGGTTATTTGAATTCTTTTTCGGAATGCTGACTGCCTGTATATGGAGCATGGCTATGGAATTCATCTCTAAGAAGCTTGATTCACTAAATCCACATATAATATTTGCAGCTGCAAGTGTATGCGAGGCTGCTGTCCTGTTTCTGACATATTATTTTATGCTTACGAAGCAGAACGCATGGGGCAGGCACATATTCAGCCTGTGGTTCTGCGTATTGATTTTTTTCTTTGCATTTGATGCCGGAATCATCTCAAGGTTATTGTCCTTAAAGCCCCTGCGCTGGTTTGCCGGTATTCAATTTGAATTTTATATTTTCCACATACCTGTGCTCAAGCTGGTAAGCAGATATATAGAACCACATATAACAGCGGCTGCTGTTCTTGCCGGTATAAGCTTCGCCATTATTATACTTTTATCATGCCTGTACAAGTATGTTTTAAAGAGGCCATCGGAGAGCATCATGAAAAAAATACTTAACAAGTGTTCTAAATACATTTGTGAATAAACTTATTTTAAAAATGCTTCTTATATGGTATAATTTAACCATCCGGAATAAACAACAGATATAAAGGAGGTTTTTTTGTATGAGAAAAAAAAGTTTTATTAAAAAAGCCCTATGTGCAGGAGTCTCATTAAGCCTTTTCATCAGCTGTTTTTTTGTAAAAGAAGCTGCTGACGTAAAAGCAGACGATTATCCAAGCGAAATTTTATTAGGTGCTTTTTGGGAAAGTGATGAAGATAACACTGATACTTTATATTGGTCGACCGATGGTGTTAATTTTTATGAATTAGCTGAGGCATATACTGATGCAACTCCGGATTCAGCAGACTCAAGTTTAATAGCCAACACACCATATCCGGTATCCACATTGCATGATCCAAGCATAATCTATAAAGATGGCTATTTTTGGATGCTGTCAGGCTTTGCAACCACCAACAGCCTTGGAAGGCGCTATGTTCCAATGATTGGATATTCCAAGGATCTGGTAAACTGGAGCTATCCGAACAGCGGCAGCACGATGAATGTAGGAGTGCAGGGTGAGCCTATCGGAAAAGAGCTATATGGAACGGAGTGGGATGCCGTCGCTCCTGATTTTATGGTTGATGACAACGGCGATGTATGGATTACCGTCTGCATCGGTTATTACGCACAGTTTCATGCCAACGATGGGAACTCTGCAAATGATACATTACAGCCATATCTGATAAAGGCTACCGGATTACAGGCTCCGGCAAATGGCGACAAGGGTACACCTCCTGTCGTAACATACTCCGATGCAGTTCCTATTGTTTTACCTTCCTATAACAGTGATGTCAACATCAATAACCGAATTGACAGCTCTTTATATAAGGAAGGTGGCTATTATTACTTACTTGTCAAAAAAGATGGTGTGACAATCGAAATCTGGCGTACAAAGAATTTATCGCTTGAGTCCTGTCAGAACCCTGATAGCTGGGAATTGGTTACCGATGATGCCGTAACGGGCTACGAAGGACCTTGCTTAACCAAGTACCGCGGGCAGTATTACCTTTACACGGATAAGCTTGCTGATTATCCGCCGGAAAATGCTGACGGAAAAAGAGGCGTTCATGTCTCTGTCGCTTCAACTGCTACCACCGGAAACCTTGATGAATATACCGGCTGGCTCGAAAAGAACCAGCATAAAATTATCGGCTGGGCAGCTGACGGAAGCCAAAAGGATTGTCGACATGGTACTGTAATCACAGTCACAGATAAAAATGCAATCAAGACAATCTGGGATTTACGTGCAAAAACAATATACAATAATAAATCCGATAATCCGACACAGTCCGTAGGGCAGGGATGGTATCAGAAGGAAAGCTTTCTCGGACCTAACTATGGCAGCAAATACATTAAATATTGGTATGAAAATGATGTCCGTCAGGGATTGGTAAACCGCGGAAAAGAGATTTATGACCCTGATTCTGACGGCTGGTATTGGTTAGACAGTAATAATAAGGGAGCAATGGCAAGCTCTAAGGATGTATATCTTCCTATTGATAAGGTGGCATACAATGCTGATGCTGATGCATACGGTATGGATCAGAATAAGTGGAAGTGGGTCCGCTATGATATGTACGGCAAAATGATTCATGGCGAGGATCACAGACATATAGAAGGAACGTCTCCAGATGCTCCTTGGGGATATTGGTATTTCGATGATATTACAGGTGCGATGAAACACGGTCTGACAGAGATTTCCAACGGAAACGGCGGCACCAAAAAAGTATACTATGATGACACCACGGGTCTTATGCTCTATGGAGAGCATGTGATTAACGACAGATTATACTATTTCGATATATATGACGGCACAGCGATTGACGGCTGGTATAAGATAGATGGTGTTATGTACTGGTATGAAAATGGTGAGCGTCAGGGCTACCATGTAAATGATACATCCTATCGCGGAAAAGAAATATATGATCCTTTAACAAATGCCTGGTACTGGCTTGACAGTGTCCAGAAAGGAACCTTTGCAACAAGCAAGGATGTATACCTGCCAACAAATACAGCAGAGTATATCAAAGATGAAGCCGCATATGGAATGGATCCTTCAAAGTGGAAGTGGGTTCGTTATGATGATTATGGTCATATGATTAAGGGCTGGAACACAAATGCAAACGGCACATATTACTTTGATTTGATTACCGGTGCAATGGCAAAAGGAAATGTAACAATTGATGGCGTTACATATCATTTTGATGAGACCTCCGGTGTATTACAATAGTATATAAGAGCGTAAAAAGAGAGTCCGGTATATTTACCGGGCTCTCTTTTTCTATTACTCTGTCATGGCAGGATACGATATTATTCCACCGTTCGTATTCGATAAATCTATTCCTCTGCTGCTTATATCTGATAAATTGTTTGATGTAGCATTGAATCTTGACGACAGGCTTTCCATTGACCAGAATACCGCATCCATGATTACATTGTCATAAAAATCATTAATATAACACTCCTCCGCCATGAAAATTCCGGCATAATGTTCACCTGTAATTATGTTGCGGCATATTATATTTTCATAGCATGCTGCAAAATCGAGCATTACCGTCTCATAATCCGGCTTGGCGGCATATCCTAATTCTATTCCGAAGAAGTGAAAATTCTCGCTCTGTCCGCGATTATTGTTGGCAATTATATTGTCTGATACGATATTTCTGACTCCGACACGTACCATCTTGACACCACTTCCATAATTGTCACATATATAGTTGTTCATGACAATATTGTAGGCTGAGTTGTCAATTGACAAGCCCGGAAGCTTGGCAGGTGAACTGCCATCTGAGAGGGTTCCGAAATCCTGAACAAAATCATTCTCAAGGTCAGCAAGTGTCTGTCTTCTTCTTCCGCCATTCTGCTTTATTGTATTACCTGACACATAATTTCCAAATGAACCTGCATCAAGACACATGCCCTCCTTATCATTGAGATAAAGAGTGTTATCTATAAAATAATTGCAGTATGAGCCATCCGAATAAATTCCTGATGAATTGCTCTTAAACACATAATTGCTTAAAACCACCATCTCATGCGGAGAATCATATCTGTCACAAATCGGTTCCTCAACAAATGGGTTGTACGCTGTGTTGTAATCCGGAATCGGTATGCTTGTTATAACCACCGCAGCCGAAAAATTCGGTGTTCCCTTGGTATTTGTAATTGTATTGCTCTCAAATATTACTCTTGAAATGTCACCGTTTAAGATTATACTTCCGTTTCCGCTGTTATCGATAGAACATCTGCTTATATCAAGATACTTATTCTGTCCCAATACAACGAGCGCCTTGCAAGCCGCATTATTAAGAACCGTATCCTCAATTGATATTCCTGTAGAGCGCACAACGAATATTCCCCAATTATATACACCATCTTCAATGACAAAATTTCTGAGTGCGACATTCTCAAGCTCTACTATATGGACAGCCTTGTCAAGCTCCTTCGTCATCGTAAATACGACACCTGCGGCATCAATTGTAACATTTGATACAGGAATGAGTGTTTCATCCCAGTCCATCGACAATGTTGTGAGCTTAATATACGCATTTTTCTTGCCCTTCATAAAATCGTTAAGCTCCGATATCTTCTGTCCGTCAAATTCATAATAGCTGCCATAATCACGGTTATCCATATAATCAGCAACATCCGTATATATGAGCTTGTATGATTTCTCCGGTGTCAGGAAATCACTCTCCTCATAACCTAAATTATGCACTCTCTTCATTATAAGAAGATTGTCCACAAGAGTCTGTGCTTCCGCTGCCTCCATCCTTGCAAGCGGCGGCATACCATACATGTCTAACAGGCTCTCATAGTCTGTATCCAGCAGCTCTATCCTGCTCTCATCGGGTATTTCCTTAATTTCGAGATCCTTTACCTGTTCACCAAGCACAACCTGTCTTGCCGAAGTCATCACCATGTCTTTTACCGGTTCTTTTTTTACAATAATTTTATATAAAATCAATGATGTAAACAGACCATATACCACCAACACTGTAAATAGGATTCTAAGTCCATGTTTTGAAAAGAATTTATTCATATATTATTTATTATCCTCTTTCTTATCGTATGTCCTCTCACTGATAATGTACCTTGGACGAGCCTTTACTTCCATATATATCTTACCTATATATTCTCCTAGAACACCAAGACATATAAGCTGTATTCCACCTATAAAGCATATAATGCTTGTCATGCTGGCCCAGCCAGCAACTGCATGCCCTGTAAGCTGTATTACAATTGACCATATAACACCTATAAAGCTTAAAAGTGAAATGAACATACCGAATGTGGTAATCATTCTTATAGGCTTGACACTGAGACTTGTTATCCCATCAAATGCAAGAGCCAGCATCTTTCCAAGTGGGTAATGACTGCTGCCGGCAATTCTTTCATGTCTTTCATAGTAAACCGATGTGCTCTTAAAGCCTACAAGCGGAAACATGCCTCTTAAAAATATGTTAACTTCCTTATAATTGGCAAATTCCTGAAGAACGCGGCTCGATACAAGCCGGTAATCCGCATGATTGAACACAACTTCTGCCCCCATCCAGTTTAGAAGCTTGTAAAAGCCTTCCGCTGTGAAACGCTTGAAAAATGTATCTGTATCCCTCTTGCTTCTCACACCGTATACAATTTCACTGCCGTCAAGATACTCATCAACCATCTTATTCATGGCATTAATGTCATCCTGTCCATCACAGTCTATGGATATGGTGATATCACACTTATCCTTCGCCTCCATAAGCCCTGCAAGAACTGCATTCTGATGCCCTCTGTTCCGGCTCTGGGATATGCCTAAGAACTTATCATCCTTCGCTGCAAGTTCACATATTATGTTCCACGTATCATCCTTGCTTCCATCGTTAACAAACATAATTCTGCTGTCTTCACTGATTTTGCCAAGTCCTATCAATTCACTAACCTTGTCCAAAAACATACCGCTTGTTATCGGAAGTACCTTTTCCTCATTATAACAAGGGATTACAATATAAAGAATCGGTTTCATTATCCTGCCCTTTCATTATATTCTTGTTCTATATATCATCACTTATAGGTCATTTTTATTGAAGTATTCCTGTGTCGACATCAAAATAATAACTTACTCCGTCGATAATTACTTCACCCTTTGCCATTGTTCCATATATATTGTCAAAATAGTATTTTCCGGCATCAGTTGTCTGCCAGCCTTTAACCATATGTCCATCCGCATCATAACGAACCCACTTTCCTATGGTTCCGGCATCATCCGCCTGTGACTCCATATATACATCCTTACTCTTTGCCGCTGCGCCAAGCTGCACATTATCAAGCCAATACCATTCATTACTTGATGGGTCATAGATTTCCTTTCCGCGATATGCTAAGTTGACACTTCCATCCTCATTAGTGCTGTATCCCTGCCGCACACCATTTTCATACCAATAGCTGATGCCGTTCACCTTATGCCAGCCATCCTCTGATAAATATCTTCCGTCATCATCCCATGAACAAGCGACTGTTTCCAGCTTCTCGAAAACATATCTCTGATTCTGTCCAAAGTGAAGCCTGAATGTGATAACTTCTGTATTATTTGCAATCACACCTTTATTTACATCCCATGCATGTCCGTTGGATTTAGAAACAATTGTATATGTTCCATCATCATTTTTAAGTATGAGCCACTTTTGGTTATCACCATTATTGTACTCCCACTGGCATATTCTTGCGCCGCTCAATGTACTTACATATTCAACGGTAAGAACCTTTCCGGTGGCTGCACACTCGAATATATAATAACCATCTGACGTGCGTGTTATGTTATATTTCTGATTATCACCCGCATTGTCACCATACACATCAAGGCATACTCCATTGTCCGATTTATCCGCAGGTATATTCACTACAAATGAGTTGTCAGCCGAAATCCTTATTTTATATGTCCCGGCCTCTATATCAGCGTTATCCTTAGTTGTATGCACTCTTGTAAACAGGAAACTCTGTACATAATCATCTGACTTCCTGGCTGCACCGATATTCGCTCCTGCCCCCGGATTCGCATTGAGGACTGATACATATCTTCCTGTAGCTTTGGATATTATGCTGTATGTACCATCACTTTCAAGCACTATCGCCCACTTCTGGTTATCTCCTCCGTTGCTCTCCCACTGGTCAATATTCGTTCCATCCGCCTTTGCACCTGCTGCCAGATCAAGCATCAATCCCGACTCAACAGAAGCAATCTTGTAATAACCATCTTCAACAGGTGTTATATACCACTTCTGGTTATCATTAAATCCCGGTGTATATAACGATACATTTGCACCATTATCGTGGCTTCCCCACTCGACATCAAATACCAGATTTCCATCACCGTTCATGCATATTACATACTCGCCTTCTTCAAGAACATGTTCTGCCTTATACGGCTCAGGCATATTCTTGTAGACAGGAATCTTAAAGACAAATGTCTCATCAAGCATTCCTGCTTTTCCGTATGCAAGCTTGATTCGTCTTCCCTCATTGGACGGTGCACATAAATTCTGCATATACTGGTGCCAGTACCTTCCGTCGTATTTAGGATCAACATCGAATTTCTGCAGATACAGTGTGTCCTGCCCTCTTAGTATATACCTGTCAGCAAGTTTCTTAGAGCCGCCTTTAAGCGCAGCATATCTGCTGTTCCAGCCCTCCGATTTTGCCTCCTCAAGCCCGTTCTTCACAATAGTCTCATGGTCACTTCCGGATGCCTGGATATTATAATAATTGTAATATCCCTCATAACCCGGATATACTCCCGATATAAGATCTGAACTGCCGCTTGTTCCCTGTTCCTGATATACACGCGACGCAAGGTGAACAGGATTAACTCCGTAAAATGCTCCTATATCATGAAATGCCTGTGCGTATGTAAGTCCGATCTCCTCATACCCCTCTATATAACCGGACATGAAACTGCCTGCAAGCACCTTCTGTACCGTTGCAATACCCTGTGTAGCTGCATTGTATGTCAACGTCTCGAACTGGAATATATAATTCTCTGTAAGCCAGTTCCGCGGATCCAGATAATACTCAACTGCCGCTTCCGTGGCGTATGACCATCCATCTCCATACACTTCCCCGACAAAGTCACTTGAAAAGTAAGACGGAACAAGGCTCCTGCTTGCCGGATTCATCTCATTGTACATTACGGTACTCCATTCAAGTCCGGTATCATATACCTCAAATACCCAGTTCGGATGTTTCTTTTTGAGTTCATAAAGGTCATCCTTGTAGCTCTCCGGGAATTTCTCTATATCCTCATAAACCTGTGCCCTATCCGATACCGTTTCCTCTGCATGTACAATATTAGTTGATATCCCTGCCGGCACAGCTGCAGCCATTGCCAACAGTACACAGCCTAAAGCCATGAATTTCTTTTTCATTATGTTCCTCCATTTTCACTCTCTAAGTTCTTCAAAATCCATGAAGTGTATATAGCCATCCGATATCAGTTCAGTTCAAGATACTTCTTCCAGAAATCCAGTGACTTAAGCTCATCCCCTCTTGAAATAAAGTCATTCTTCGCCTTATTATACTTAAATCTAAGCTTTATCCTCAATCCGATAAACTTCATAAGACATGAGAACATCTCCTTGTTATCCTTTTTTGTTATGAAAATCTTGCCGGATATGATATCATAATTGATAACCTCTCGTACCCGGTAGTTATTAGAAGTGTTCACCTGCGACATTGACACCGTAACAGTATCCTTCTTTACCGGAGCCCAGTGTCCATTCATGTTGAGTGCTCTTATTATCTTATGTTTGCGGCTGTCATCCTTAAAAAGTATTTCTTCGTAATCCCTTAAATATACCTTGCGTCCAAGCTTCTCCGGATCTTCCATCCTGTACCCTCCGGACATTATCTCCTTGTGCAGCTTCTCACCGTCCGTCTCCAGGAAAAAATCAACTCCTTTAAGAAAATCTTCAACACCGCGCATCAGAAGCCTTGCATTCTTATATCTGTAAAGAAGTATCTCCCTGAGAGCCAGCAATGAAAAATCCTTGACAGCATCCCCTGCACCATAATCCGGAAAATGGAATGCATTGTCTATAAACATATTTCGTGTGATATAGTAATTTAAGAATGATGAATACTTATTCTCGAACGGTTCATGCCATACGCATATACCATTCATCAGAATGAGATTCTTCATATTCCTAAGACCATACTCAAGGTCATCACCTCTTATAAAAATAGGAAGCGGAAGATTTTTATCATTTACAACCGTCATAGGAAAACAGCAGTACCACCATGCATTGAACTCATAGCGTTCCTCACTCTCATTGTAAAGACACGGCTCAGTATCCAGAAGCGAAAGTCCTTTCTTATAGGATATGAGCTTTCCTGCATTCCAGCTTGCACCTGCCTCCTCCTGCACATCCTTATTGTCATTGCGAAGCATAGCTCCTCCGATGAATGTATCAATATATTCATCCTTCACAATGGACAGTATCCTGTAGGTTCTCTCTAAGGATCCGACATCAAGAAGAATATCATCATCCATGAGAAGTGCATGCGTAAGCTTATACTCCTTATTACCGGACCACATCTCTATAAGAGTTCTTGTGAATCCGCCTGCACCTCCGGTATTCTTGTTCCGGAACATATGTATATGTTCACTTGAAAGCCTGTCTATATCCAGAGTCTTTCCATTGTCGGAAATGAATACCTCAAGGTGTCCGTTGAGCATTGAACTGCTGTTTTCAAACACTCTCTCATTGAGAATCCCTATATTCTTCGTTATAAATTCCTCACGCTTGAAAGTACATATTCCGATACCTATCCTGACATTTCTTTCACTTTCCACTTCTGTATTATATGTTCCGCCATAGAACACACCTGTATCACTCAGCGCTTCCATCTGCATATAGAGCATTCCCCTGCCATCCTCAAACGGAATGGTAAGCTCTGTCCGGCCATCCGACTCGACAACGGTTCTGTAGGTGATAATGCGCCTGATATCCGTAGGTGACACTCTGTACACATAGCCTGTCCACACCTTAAAACGTCCCTTAAGGCGGATTTTCGCAGTGATTTTACCGATATTGGTGTATTTCTTCCACTTATCGATAGATATACCGTTAAAGTATGTGTCAAGTACACACACTCCACCTTTATTGAATTCTACTTCTCCCTCTTTAAGGTAGAACACTTCTCCCTCTCTGTGGAAATACATGTCATACTTATCGCATATATCATCCTGTGGCAACTGTATATTCTGTAAAATCACTTCTGTTTCCTCCATGCATATAATGTGCTTTGTTTAAAATGCCAGCTTATAAATAAAATAGGTAAAATATACCACCAATGCCCAGTACAGTATATCTTTTTTATTGACACATGAAATCCTGGTCTTAGAAAAAGCTTCATGCAGCTTCTCCGGTATAAACGTAAATATTCTTCCTATATAAAAAGCCGGCGATTTCCCTCTCTTTTTAAGAATCTCTATCTGTGCATTGCTGTCCGCAAGCTCTGCTTCTAACTGCTGTATCCGCCCGGCACTGTTGTCATTATTATTATCATACAGCTTCATCCTTGCATTTAATCGTGCCACCTTCTGCGCTAACCCCGCATTTTCAGAACATACCCTGTTGTAATTCTCAGCAAGTACACTATTCTGATTGATTATCCTGTCTTTCTCACAGTTAAGATCATGCTCTATACATGTCTTATGGTCAATAATCATCCCAAGTATAACAGAAGATATCCTTTTGTAAACATGTCCATCAAGAAATCTTATATCTCCCTCCGGCATTCCTGCAAGCTTAAGATTCACATCCTCAAGACTGCCATATGGAATATCCTCAAGCTCTGCCATAATATCAAGCATTTCCGGATTTCCGGGAACCGTATGATCTTTAATTATAAATACATACTCCCTCAATATCCTGTTTATTGTGAGTGTCTTAAGCCCTTCTATATCACACTCGGCTGCGCTCCTAAGATTCATGCAAAGTGCCCTTAGTATATCATTGGCTACTCTGTCCGTCCAGACCACCGGACGCGGTGCCATCTGTGCATACAGTACCCTGCTTACAGAAGCAAACCTGCCTGCCGCCACCATAGCCCTGACTATAAACACATTGTCATACATATACTCAAATGGCGGAAACAGAATGTTATTATCCACAAGGAACTGTCTTCTGTAAAGAAATCTCTTATAACCATAATCGCATGCATATTCCCTGTACTCCGTCACCCCATCCTTTTCAAAAACATATCCTGAATATATTCCGTCAAACTGCGTGCGCACGTCAGCATTGAACATATTCACCTCAACAATGCCTGCCCCCGCAATATCTGTGTTGTTCTTTGCGCATGCATCGGCAAGCAGTTCAAGTGCGTTCTTCTCATAATAATAATCATCCGTATCAATAAAAGCTATATATTCCCCGCCTGCAATGTCTATCGCAGCATTCAGCGCCTCTGCTGCGGTCATATACAGGCTTGTGTCTATCTGCCTGACTCTTGAATCTCTAGTGCACCAGTCGTCAATGCACTTTTTATTCTTTTTTTCCAAGCTGCTGATACACAGAATCTCAATATCACTAAGTGTCTGCCCGGTTATGGACTCCATACATCTGTCAATCAGTTCATTTCTATCATAGACTGTGACTATAACTGATACTTTCTCCGGCATAATAACTCCTCTATTCCTCCTGGTGCATATACTCGATGTATTCCATAAGCACATCCTCTGTATCACCAATTTTCATCAACCTGCCCTCATGCATCCATATCACACGGTCGCACAGGCTCTTTAGCGCCTCTATATCATGTGAAACTATGACTACCGTCCTGTCCTTGCTGTTTATGAGGCTTTGCATCTTATTAAAGCTCTTGCGCTGGAACTGCTCGTCACCTACGCTTAGTACCTCATCTATAAGGAATATATCTGTCTCTAGGACGACCGTTATGGCAAAACCAAGCTTCGAAAACATACCGCTTGAGTATGTCTTTACCGGATAATCGATGAACTCTCCAAGATCTGCGAACTCAACTATCTCCGGTATCTTCTCCCTGACAAACTCCTCTGAAAATCCCATGAGCATTCCGGACAGCATGATATTCTCACGTCCTGTCATCTCAACCTGGAAACCAACCCCCAGCGACAGCAGCGAAACCGAATGTCCATGAAGGTCAATCTTACCCTTATCAGGACAGAAAACACCTGCAATCGCCTTAAGCATGGTTGACTTACCGCTTCCATTGCGCCCGATTATTCCAATGATTTCGCCCTCTTTAACCGAAAAGCTGACTCCCTTTACTGCCTGAAAGGATTCATTCTTCTGCTTCCAGAACCGGAACAGATTCTTCTGTATGGAAAACGCATTCATGCTCTTATATTCAATATACAGATTCTCAACAGTAATCGAATCCTGCCGTGTTAGTACATCCATCCCCATTAAATCACCTTTACATAGTTATTTTCATTCTTATACATAAGCGCTATTCCTATTATAGACAGAACAGCTCCAACTACCAGCCACACCGCCATATCCTTCACATGTGTAATCCTTCCGTACAGCATGGCATCCCTGGCCGCAGTTATGATCGATGTCATAGGATTGAACCTTGCAATCCATCCGCCAAAAGGTGCCGGTATCGTCTGCTCCACATCATAAAAAATACCATTCGCAAAAAATATAATCTGCAGCAGTATTGATATCACATACTGTAAATCTTCAACAAATACACCAAAATGCAGCAGTATTGTACCCATGCCAAATGTAAGGACGCACATAACCATCAAAGGAACCACAATATATATAAGGCTGGAATTGATTCTTACGTTAAAGTAAAGCATAAGTATAGTCAGCACACCTATTGCAAGAAGCATCTTAAACCCGTTGACAAGAATCCTTACAAGCAGCAGCACGAACTTCGGAAGATATACCTTATCCACTATGCTCTGATTCATCCTGATAAGACTCACGCTTTCCCTTATGGTTCTATCATGGAAATTCCACAAAATAAGACCCAGGTATATAAATAATGGATAGTACTGTATTCCATCGCCAAGTATAAGTCCGAACACAATACTGTAGGTTATCATATAAAAGAAAGGTTCAAGCAGCCACCATATCCAGTTAAGATATGAGTTGGCCACCTCCGATTTCAGCGTAGCCTTCGCTGAAAAAAAAGTATATTTGCTATATTTAGCTAAATCTTTAAAAAATCTCACTTTACAGTCCCCAGCTTATATTTTTACAATAATTTCTCTGCCATCTTAAGTGCTTCGGCTATAACCTTGTCCATATCGTAATACTTGTACTGTCCAAGTCTTCCTCCGAATATGACATTCTTCTCCTGTGCCGCAAGCTCAGCATACTTTGCATAGAGTTCATTGTTCTTGTCATTGTTGACAGGATAATACGGCTCATCACCCTGCTTCCACTCGCTTGAGTACTCCCTTGAAATGACAGTTACAGGTACATCCTCCGGACCACCTGCCTGTCCAAGCTTCTCAAAATGCTTATGCTCAATGATTCTTGTGTACGGTACCTCACGTTCTGTGTAGTTGACTACGGCATTACCCTGGAAGTTAGCCATATCAAGCTCCTCTGTCTCAAAGCGGACACTTCTGTACTCAAGAACACCAAGCTTATAATCGAAATACTGGTCTATCTGGCCTGTGTAGATAATCTTATCTGCCTGCTCCGTGAGCGCTGCCCTGTTCTCCTGTGCAAGGAAATCAGTGTTGAGCATAACCTCCGTGCCATCAAGAAGCTTTTCAATAATGGCCGTATATCCGCCTACAGGTATACCCTGATATCTGTCATTAAAGTAATTGTTATCATATACAAATCTAAGTGGCAGCCTCTTTATAATAAATGAAGGAAGCTCCTTGCAGTCACGTCCCCACTGCTTCTCTGTGTATCCCTTGATAAGCTTGGTATATACGTCCGTTCCAACAAGTGAGAGTGCCTGCTCCTCAAGGTTCTTCGGCTCTGTAATGTTAAGCTCCTTAACCTGCCTCTCAATAATATCCTTAGCTTCCTGCGGTGTCCTTATACCCCACATCCTGCTGAAAGTATTCATATTAAAAGGAAGATTATATGTCTCATCCTTGTATACCGCCACAGGGGAATTGATGTAATTGTTGAACTCTGCGAACCGGTTAACATAATCCCATACTTCCTTATTGGACGTGTGGAAAATGTGCGCCCCATACTTATGTACATTGATTCCATGCACGTTCTCTGTATATATATTTCCTGCTATCTGTGGTCTCTTGTCAATCACAAGGCAATTCTTTCCTGCTTTCTTAGCCTCATGTGCAAATACTGCTCCAAAAAGTCCTGCTCCGACTATAAGATAATCATATTTCTTAGCCATATTGTCTCCGTTTCTGCGGTGCTGCCGCTTCTTATGCCCTGCGCATACAAATGCTTGGTACCATATTAATCTCTCTTAAATATATCTCTTGTGTATACTTTATCTGCTGCATCTTTAAGCTTTTCATCCATACGATTAGCTATAATGACATCTGCCTTAAAAGCGAATTTTTCAAAATCATTTTCCACAGCCATGCCCTGATATTGGTCATCAGTCACAACCGGCTCATATACAATAACATCTGTACCATTCTTTTTTAATCTGTCAATAACACCGAATATGGCAGACTGTCTGAAGTTATCTGAGCCTGTCTTCATTGTAAGTCTGTACACACCTACTGTCTTAGGATTCTTTTTAAGTATCTCATCTGCAATATAATCCATCCTCACGCTGTTAGACTCTACTATCGCACCGATAAGGCTGTTAGGAACACCTTCGTAATCAGCCTTAAGCTGCTTAGTATCCTTAGGAAGGCAATATCCGCCATAGCCGAAGGATGGATTGTTATAATGTGTTCCGATTCTAGGGTCAAGGCTTATTCCGTCAATAATCTGCTTTGCATTAAGTCCCTTTGCGGATGCATAAGTATCAAGCTCGTTAAAATACGCTACTCTCATTGCAAGATATGTATTAGCAAAAAGCTTGATTGCCTCTGCCTCCGTAGAGTCAGTAAATAAGACAGGAATATCCTCCTTCTTAGCTCCCTGCTTAAGAAGCTCTGCAAATATTCTTGCGCGCTCAGACTTCTCACCGACAACAATTCTTGATGGATACAGATTATCATATAATGCTCTTCCCTCTCTCAAAAATTCAGGGGAGAATATTATATTGTCTATCTCATACTTAGCCTTCATATCCTTGATAAATCCAACCGGTATCGTAGACTTGACTACCATCGTAGCCTTGGTCCCCGATTCCTTAACGGCTCTTATCACGCTCTCAACCGAACCGGTATCGAAATAATTTCTGTTCTCGTCATAATTAGTGGATGTTGCTATTATAATATAATCCGCATCATTGTATGCACCTGCTGCATTAGTTGTTGCAGTAAGATCAAGCTCTGTATTTGCAAGATAATCTTCAAGCTCCTTATCAACAATCGGTGACTTCCTATCATTAATCAGCTTCACCTTTTTCTCCATAATATCACATGCAACAACATGATTATGCTGTGCGAGAAGCACGGCATTTGAAAGCCCTACATATCCTGCTCCTACTACTACAATGTTCATAACTGTTTCCTTTCATATCATTTTTTATCAGGCATTCATAAAATATATTAATTTTGATGCCTTATTTATTGTAATCCGGCAGTTTCTCCTTATACCATATAGTATCAAGCTTTTCTAATTCTAATCTATTTTCCCACTAATATCAACATTTTTCTTACGAACCAGCTTATTTAGCAGCTTGTCTATAAGATATGCGAACACGGCAACCACCGGCACTCCAAGAAACATTCCCACAACGCCTCCTATACTTCCGCCGACGGTGATGGCAAATATTATCCATAGAGGTCGAAGTCCAACTGTCTCTCCGAGGATTCTAGGTCCAAGATACAGTCCGTCGAACTGCTGTACCACAATAATCAGCACTGTGAATATGATTGCCTTTATCGGATCAACCATCAGTATAAGAACAACTCCCGGAACAGCACCGATAAATGGTCCAAAGTACGGTATCATGTTCGTAATTCCGACTATAAGGCTTATAATAGGTGTAAACGGAAGCCTGAGTATTGTCATAAGGAAGAAACATATCCATCCTATTATGAATGAGTCAACCGTCTTTCCGAGTACAAACTGGCTGAATATGTGGTAACATTCACGCAGTGTCTCCATTATCACATCCCCTGCCTTCTCTGATGCCACACTGTAGAGAACCCTCTTGAAGCCCCTTGCAAGAAGCTTCTTGTCCGATACCATATATACGCTCACAATAAATGCAATCAGTACATTCAGCAGCCCCTTCACAACAGATATTGATGTGGTAAAAATCATAGGTACTACATTAGTCACTACATTTTTGGAGAACTCCATAAGCTGTGGAGTAATACCGTTAAAAAAGTCATTGATTATATCATAGTCAAAATCAGGGTGATCCTCCTCGAACCTGAGGAGTCCGTTATTCACCTCCGCTATCCATACCGGCACCTGATTCACGATCTCAGTGAGGCTTGTTCCTATCTGTGGAAGCAGGTATACGAACATAATAACCACCACAAATATGACAAGGAGATATGACATTAACAAAGACAGCATCTTCCGAGGCTTATCATGTTTTTTCAGCGGCTTTATTTTTCCGAATATCTTATTGTCAAACAATTTGACGAGAGGATTGATAAGAAATGCTATAAATGCACCCCACAGAAATGGTGACAGCACGTTCATGGCTCCCTTGATGTGCAGCATTACATTGTCCCAGTCTATTACAGCTTTTATTATAAGTACACTCGCAAGCACAACAAGCACTGCGTAAAGGCATACTGTCAGATACTTGATGTTCCATGTGAACCTCCCATGTTGGCTGCCTTCTCTATGTGCTGCGTTTTTCCCGCTTTCTGACATATTATCATCCTCCGTTTCCTTGCTGTCAGTCTGCGCATTCCCTGTCCCGGGTCTGCTTACCTTTAATCTCATACATTAACCTCCGTCTTCCGCAAAAGGCACCAATGCGTCATGAAACGCATCGGCTGACCTACGCTATTCTATTCTGTATTCTTTCTGACATTATTTAACCAGATCTCGCACATAACTTCCGGCTATGCACCTTGAACGCAGAATAAGCAATCCCCAGCTTCAAATGTGTAGAGCACTAAGCGGTGGGTAAGGGAGATGCTTATGTCAGTTGGAGTTAAAAGCTCCCACTGACAGTTCGCAAAGCGACTGCGTTCATGAGCAAGCAGCGAAAGCGGATTGCGAATGTCCGCTTTACAATTCATTTGTTTTCCTGCTGCCAGCTGCTTATATACTTCAAGCCTCAGAACCTTTTTTAGTATACACTCATAATAAAATTTAAGCAACCATGAGCGCATTTTTTCCTTTATTTTCAAGGGTTTGTAAATATTCCTGTAATTGGGATTAAAAATTTTTTTAATTTTTTTTAAAAAAAGCTTGCATTTTTTCTTTGTATGTGTATAATAATGTTTGTGTCTGAAACACGGCATAGATAATATGCGCGATTAGCTCAGTTGGTAGAGCACCTGACTCTTAATCAGGGTGTCCAGGGTTCGAACCCCTGATCGCGCATTAAAGTACCAGTTTTACAGATGACTGTGGGGTTGGTGCTTTTTTAAAGCCATGCGCGATTAGCTCAGTTGGTAGAGCACCTGACTCTTAATCAGGGTGTCCAGGGTTCGAACCCCTGATCGCGCACTAAAGGTACCAGTTTTGCAGCGTGACTGTGGGGTTGGTGCTTTTTTTATGTCATCAGAACCTTTTTATCCAAAGTCAAAATATAAAACGAGAATAATATGAATATACAGATTATTATATATATTGCTTCTGCAATTATTTTTTTCGCACTCTTCTTTTCCCTGCGCGGTCTTATAAATAACAAGAAAAGACAGCTTGCCGCCGAAGTGGAAGGCCGGTACAATGTAGCCGCACTTCTCACTCCGACAGAAGCTGCCTTTTTTCCTGTAATTTACGATATCGCAAATGACTGCGGTCTTTTTCTTTTCTGCAAGGTGCGCCTTGCCGATGTAGCAAAGACCGCCCCGGCTGAGAATTACAATACTTATATGAAATATTTCGGCAAAGTCAAATCAAAGCATCTTGATTTCGTGCTGTGCAATTCCGAATTTATTCCCATCGCTGCCGTGGAGCTTGACGATGCGTCACATGAAAATAAGCCTAACCGCGAGAATGATATGCTAAAGGATGCTGTGCTAGAGAGCATTGACCTTCCACTCATCCGTGTGCCTGTCGCCTCCCGCTATGACAAGCGCCGGTTAGAGCGCAGCATCATATCCCATATAAAATAACCGCTGTTTTTTAACTGCTGACACACCAAGGAATGCTGTCAACAGTTCATATTCTAAACAAAATTCCGCCGGCTTTAACTTCTGACGCACCATTACGCTGTAGCGCAATCCTTCAATAATATGTCACAGGTTCATGCCTATCTTCCAACAGCAAAATACTCAGGTATAATATAGAAATTCGACCCGCCGGCCTCAGGAAACGGTATAAAATGGCTCTCCGGGTCGACTGCCAGCCAGTCATTTATCGCCTGCGACTCATGCTCGTAGTCCTCTTTTATATTCACGAATTTCTTCGGCTCCTCAAAATACGAAAACAACATATCACCGTAAAGCGCTATCGACTGGTACTTGTCGCCTGTGAGCAGTCCTTCATTGACAATCGCCACATGATGATACACATACTCAAACAGCTTGTCCTCACGAAGCTTTGCTATCCTGCCTCTCCTGTGCTGCGGATGCCTGTCCTGCTGCCACTGCTCTACACTCTTTGGCTCATTGTGATAATATATATGGAACATTTTCATCCAGCTTACCATACCGCCATCTCTCATTCCCTTTTCAAGCGCTCCGGCAAACGCCCCCATAAAATCATCCGGAACTATCTCATTTCCGCCATCAGTGCGTACTTCCTCATAATACAAAAAAAGCATATTCCTGTAATGATACAATGCCGCCGTGAGAAGCTTTCCTTCATCTATAAGCTGCTGTGCTTTTTCTCGGCATGTATCGGCAAAAGCCTCCACTTCTTCGTTTCCTTCCCCATTTTTTATCCATTCACTCTTAAGCTGTGCCATATAATGATTTCTTATTATCATAGCCGTTCTCCATTCTGTGCTGTCCGCATAATTTGCAGCCTGTGCGGATTCCGCCACATATATTTTCCACTATATTTTGAACTTTTGTGCCTTAAAAGTCAATGCCTTTGCACTATTGACATCTAAAATATAATGTAGTAATTTAAATATAATTTGTTGACATATCAACATTTTACAAAGAGAGGTATCCATGTTTAACAGATTCGAACAGTTCACGACAGCCATATCGCAGATTAACAAGAGCGTGCAGCGCATAAAATCAACCGAAGTGACATCCTATGGGCTGAAACCCAACCATGTCATGATTCTCTTCCAGCTAAAAAAGCACACTGCCGGGCTGACTCCCACCCAGCTATGCGAAAGCTGCGAAGTTGACAAGGCTGCCATAAGCCGTTCCTTAAAGGAACTTCAAAACAAAGGCTTTGTGTGTGAAGCCGGAGCTGACGGCAGAAAATACCGCATCCCGCTCGTTCTCACAGACTCAGGCCGCGATGCCGCAGCACATATAGAATCCGCCATCAAAAATGCGGTTGACATAGCCGGCGCAGGGCTCACTGACAGACAGCGCAGCCTATTCTATCACTCTCTGCTGCTTATAGCAAAAAATCTGGAGGATTATTCTAAAGGTTAGAGTGCCACAAACAATTAAGCTTCTCCTAAAAATCAATATATTGGTAAACATAACTTGTTATATACAGTAAAGCGGACATTCGCAATCCGCTTTCGCTGCTTGCTCATGAACGCAGTCGCTTTGCTTATTCTGCGTTCAGGTTTACAAAATATGTTTTGACACCATAATCCATAATCTAAATTAAGGTAATAATAGAAAAGAGGTACCCGCATGAACACATTAAAGAAGCTCTACTGCCGCACATTTCAGACCGTTTTTAAGCTTGCCATTCCGCTTCTGCCCTACCACTCACCCAAACGGCTTGGCAGCATGGAGGAGCTTGTAAAGAAATTAAAGGAGCTTAAGCTTAACTCTGTGCTCCTTGTGACAGATAAAGGTATACGAAGTCTTGGTCTTACCGGACACCTTGAAGAGCTGTTAACCCAAAATAATATTTCCTGCGCCGTATACGATGGAACAGTTGCCAATCCGACAACAGACAATGTAGGCGAAGCGCTTAGTCTGTACAGGCAGAATGGCTGTCAGGCATTAATAGGCTTTGGCGGAGGTTCATCAATGGACTGCGCCAAGGCAGTCGGCGCATGTATCGCACGTCCGCACACACCACTCATGAAAATGAAAGGAATACTAAAAGTGCTCCGCCCACTTCCGCCTCTTTTTGCGGTGCCGACCACAGCCGGAACAGGCAGTGAGACAACCCTCGCCGCCGTTATCACAGATGCTAAGACCCGCATTAAGTATCCTATCAATGATTTTCCCCTTATTCCAGGCTACGCTGTGCTTGACCCTGAGGTTACCCGCTCACTTCCGCCCTTTATAACCGCATCCACAGGACTTGACGCTCTAACGCATGCCGTTGAAGCATACATCGGGCGCTCAACCACTAAAAGGACACGGCATGCCGCATTAAAAGCCACCAATCTGATTTTTCATAATCTGCAGAAAGCTTACCACGATGGCAATAATATGAAAGCAAGAAAAAATATGCTCCACGCATCGTACTATGCCGGTGTAGCATTTACTGTATCATACGTCGGTTATGTGCATGCCGTGGCTCATTCCCTTGGCGGATGCTGCAACATCCCTCACGGACTTGCCAATGCCGTGCTTCTGCCTGTTGTTCTAAGGGATTACGGAGACACTATACACAGAAAGCTCCATGAGCTTGCCATAGCTGCAGGCCTCTCTGACGCAGCCGAGCCTGATGCAGCGGCTGCCGAGAAGTTCATAAGTGCCATCGAAGATATGTTGGATGAATTTTCTCTCGGACGGACCCTTCCCGGCATCAAATCCAAGGATATTCCTGCTCTCGCACGCCATGCAGATGCCGAAGGAAATCCTCTCTACCCTGTCCCTGTGCTCATGAACGCAAAGGAGCTTGAGCGCTTCTACTATGCCGTGCAGGAGGAGGATTAACGCACTTATTTGTCAAAAGCATCAATTTACTTTGTGAGTGTATAATATTTTTGAAAGCGAGGCTTACCATGACCAACACAGAAATAAATACCCTGCTAAGCTCCCAGCAAAGCTTCTTTGCCACAGGAGCCACTCTTGATGTGCAGTTTCGAATCAATTCATTGAAGAAATTAAGAAAAATTATAAAGGCTTACGAAGCCGATATCACGCAGGCTCTGAAAACCGACCTTGGCAAGAGCGCACAGGAGAGCTATATGTGCGAGATAGGACTTACGCTAAGCGAGATAAGCTACATGCTCTCACATGTAAGGCAATTTATGCGGGAGCGCACAGTCGCTACTCCTCTTGCACAATTTGCATCGATAAGCTATGTAAAACCGTCACCTTACGGCAATGTTCTCATTATGAGTCCTTGGAATTATCCATTTTTACTCACAATGGAGCCTCTTGTAGATGCACTTGCCGCAGGAAATACCGCGATTGTAAAGCCAAGCGCATACTCACCTGCAACCAGCAATGTCATTGCAAAAATAATTTCCGAGTGCTTTCCGCCGGAATATGTCGCAGTCGTCACCGGTGGACGCGCGGAAAATACCTGCCTTTTAGATGCCGGCTTTGACTATATATTTTTTACGGGAAGCAAGGCTGTCGGCAAGGAGGTTATGCGCCATGCCGCCGAACACCTCACACCTGTCACTCTTGAGCTTGGCGGAAAAAGTCCATGCATTGTAGCTCCCGATGCCAGCTTAAAGCTCGCCGCAAGACGTATCGTATTCGGCAAATACCTAAACTGTGGTCAGACCTGCGTTGCACCCGACTATGTTCTCTGCCACCGCAGCGTATATGAGAAATTCATAAAATATCTTAAGCATGAGACAATACGGCAGTTCGGCGCCCAGCCGCTTGACAATCCCGACTATGGAAAGATAATCAACGAGAAGCATTTTAACCGCATTCTTGGACTTATAGATAAAGATAAGACTGTTATCGGCGGCGCATCTGACAAGAACAGGCTGCAAATTGCGCCTGTCATCATGCGTGATGTGGCATACGATGATGCAGTAATGCAGGAAGAAATCTTCGGGCCTGTGCTTCCGGTTATCCCTTACTCCAACGATGAGATTATGATTAAACAGATTAACAGCCTCGACCACCCTCTTGCACTCTACGTTTTTTCAAACAGCAAGCGCTTTATCAGCAAAATAACATCACGAATCAGCTTCGGCGGCGGCTGTGTAAACGACACAATAATCCATCTTGCCACATCCAACATGGGCTTTGGCGGTGTCGGCGGCAGCGGAATGGGGTCATACCACGGACGCGATGGTTTCGACATATTTACGCACAAGAAGAGCATCGTGGACAAAAAGACATGGCTTGACCTTCCTATGCGCTACCAGCCTTATAACGCTTTTATGGACAAAATGATACGAATGTTCCTAAGGTAAGGCAAATTTCCACAGGACATACGGACTTCCTGCTTTTATTGCCGACCCAATAAAGCACTCTGTCCTTGATCGCATGCCTTCCCACCCACATGCGGTCCTATAAATCAGCAAAGCGCCAGACCCATCACTTTTTTGTGATGGGCTGACGCTTTGTTTTATACTTTCATTTCCTATAATAATATTGCAGTCTTGAATCGAAGAAAGAGCCTATACCATAGTCATTTAATAGTTTTGTCGTGTACTTAAGGTAATGAATAACCTCTACTCCTTATTTTCAATCTTTATCTTTACTACATATACCATCAGTAAACTAAACGTAATAACTGAAATAAGCTCTGCTATATGCCAGGAAATTTTTCCGGCATAATATACACTTATATTTCCATCAAAATTCCCATCCAGTTCAAGCATTAACTGGGCATTTTCTGACTTAACAAGCTTAACTTTACTTCCATTATCAGTATTTACCGCTTTGTAGCCTCTATAGTACAGCAGCGGAAGTTCTATAGAACCACCATCTTCATTTTTCACTGACGCATGAAGGAATACATTTGTATATTTCTTAACATAGTCTGTAACCTCTGCATTAGCTGCATTGAAGGTTCCTTCTTCTCTAAAAACCTCTTGCGGGAATCCGCCATATGCTCTCAAAGGAAGATATTCATAATTGCCTATAGTGCTTGATAATTCCTTATCGTTTTCCGACATCGTATAAAAATTTATATGTTTCATCTCTATTGTTGTCAATCTGCACGCCCAGACAAACTGAATAATGGTAATTACTGCAAGAAAAATCTCGAACAGCCTTATCAAGCTTATCTTATGAGCATTACCATCCTCGTCATATTGAGATACCAAGCCAATAACAAAAATAATATATGTACAGGTTCCAACAGTAATAAACCTCATTGCAAACTGTATGTTTTTAACCATATTACTTATTATTCTTGCAATGGAATTAATAAAACCAACACTTGTAGGATTATTGCCCAAATACGTAAGTACTTTTTCATAAGGAACAATATCCAAAGTAAGCACTGATGTAATAATTGTCAGAATACCACATATTATAATCAGTTTCCTATGTTTCTTTATGCCCTTTCTTATAATTGTGTATATAAGCAGGATAAGAACAGGAATAACTGTTGGCCCAAGTCCCGGAACCATATAATTTCTCCAGACACTAAACTCAACAAATTTATCAACAAACTTGAACAAGTCCACAAAGGTCAGGCAGAAAGTCAGCATTGCACTGTTAGAAGTACCAGAACTAATATACGTGCTTTCACACAAATAAGACTCAATAAACGGAAGAAGATATCCTATGTTCAAAATCACAGAAACTAAAACCACTTTCAGCAAAACCAAAAAGGTTTCTTTCTTGAATGTCTTTTTAAACATAAATAAGCAGACAAGTACTGTAAAAGCTCCAAAAATTTCTGTGCTGAGGACATGCGATTCTATTACACCAAAATATCCAATCACCGGCATAATCCATAATCTATGGTAATTCTTATCGTCTGTAGGAGTCGTATATATTCTCCAAAGACCTGCAGCTATAAGTGGAAGAAATACCAAAGCGGTAAATTCTCCGACTGCACTTCTCTGATACAAATCTACTATTCTAAGTGTTGACAAGCTATACATTATTGTACTGACAAGTGCCAGTTCAGGCTTTTTAAATATTTTTTTAAAACTATAATATGCTACACATATCGTTGCAAAATTAATTAAAACAATATATGCCTTATACGCCCCTTGAATAGTAAATCCCATTAATCTTAGTATTGCAGGGATATTATAAAACAAACTGGAATAGTACGTTGAAAAGGCATAGCCATATCCACCATTAAGCAAGGGTTCGACTTTTACAGGAAACTGACCTGCCAAATATCCGGCAGCCAGTCCTTCAAGACGTATCGCATGTGTTATTAAGTCATCTCCCTTTATTAATGTATCTTCAAATAAAGGTATGCATGAAATCAAAAGCACAGCCGCAAGAATACATATATAAGCAATCTTTTGAGTTGTTAGTACAATTCTTCCGGTTACAATAAAGTATACTACAACCGTACATGCAATTATAAACAACATTAACAGTATTCCAAGATAAACCAAATACGGTGTACTTTCCACTTCATAATTTGCATAATTTAAATATTGTGACTGTCCTGCAGTGTCCTGCTTGACAACAAAAAAATTAACATTCATTTTGGGCTTAACAATCCAGAATTCTGCTCTCCACTTACTTTTTTCATGATGCAAAAATTCATGTGTTTCCAATACTCCATCCGAATCGCCATCATCATTTAAAATATACAGATAATTTGCTTTATCGGTATCAGCAGAAATGCTATAATCGATGTCAACAAAATATCGTCCAAAAGGAAGAGCTATCCTATTGTCTTTATCTGTAAGACTGTACTTTTTTTGAGGAATGAACAACGCCAGCACTAAAAGCAATGCCAACATTATTTCAAAGCCAAAAATAAAACGAAAAACCTTTTTTCCATTATTTCCTGTAGTTTCATCCATATCCTATGTCCTCCCAAAATCACCATGATCTTCTGTACTAAAATGCCAAACAGGAACCTATAACATCTCTAGGCAATAACAAGATTGATGTAATTTTCTTTGTGTTTTCCTCATTCTTTTGTTTGCTTGCAGGATGTTTTAGAAGCCTTCCCTCATACACGACACTCATAATACTATTATAAACACTTCTTTTTGTTTCTGCAGCATCCAAGTGCATCTGCCAGCTCGTCAAGCGACTTTTTCAACCGGCAAAGACGCTTGTTAAGCTTCTTATGTCTATATGCAAAGCATCTCATCCTCCATTTATATCCACCACCCATGCTGATCCCCTCCATCTTATCAACACTTTCCACATTTTATATGCACATTATATATGATGATATCATGGGCAAAAGGCCGGAAGTCCGATGCAGGCGTGCATTGAATTTATGACCCATTTATCCTGATATCTTATAATATGCTTTAAATACAAAAAGTATACAATCCGTTTAATTTTACGCCGTTTAATTATTGGCATTTAACCATTCCTCGTATTCTCTGCTCTGCTCCTCATAGTTTATCTGCCAGCTTTCATACTTTTCATCACCCCTGTGGTCAGGAAGGTCGTAGAGCTCGTCCATTTTGTGTGCAAGCCATGAGGATATAAGGCGCACACCCTTCATATTAAGGTGCTGGCCATCGTTCCACATGCAGTCGCCTGTGTACCCGGTCTGCTCATCCATGACATTCATATTATAAAATCTGACACCGTACTCATCAGCAATCTCTGCCACTCTGTTAAAATACGGCTGCATGTCTCTCCTGTTAGCTAACGGTGTTGCAAACAGCACAAGCTCAACATTATTCTTCTGACAGTACTCTATTATTTTTCTTAGGTATTTTTCTGATTTTGGATGAAGCTCCTGCGGCCATGTTATATCAGTGCAGTCTTCAACGGTGATATCTCCGCTCTCAGGGCGCACCGCCGTACCCTTCCGGTTCTTAAGCCCCTCCGACCATGGAAAATACATGAAGTCCTTCTCACCTAGCTCCTTGTATCTGTCATGATAACCCGGATATCCGAAAAGAAGGCTTAACCACTTGGATTTCGGTGTTGAAGCCATGACAGCCTGCACCTTGTTGACAGAAGGTTTCGGCACCAAAGCCTCCTGCCAGCGCATTAAAGCCTCTTATAAACAGATTTGCACATTTTGTTCCGACAAGTATCCCGATATTTAAGACACTGCCGCATATCACGGCAGGATGCCTAAGCCTCGGGTATCTGTCCACAATCAGTCCCGTCACATAGGTTATAACCATGCAAGCCAGTATAAACACTGACTTTCTTACACTGAACCTCATATAAAATGCTGCACTTAACATCAATAAAATTAAGTTTTGTATCTTAACATGCCTGTTGAATGCATAGTACAATATGCATCCTGCCGGCATGAAAAGCAGCCAGAAATTAAAACTAATAAAATCCATATCTTATCCTCTGTCATTTACCGGCTCAATTCCTGAACCTTTTCATCTTGCTATTACCATCTTGTTGATAGGAGTTCCCATGCCTGAGAATCTCTCTTCATATTCCGTCATTATATTTCCTTCATTCATTTTTTCATCATTGTGAAGGTCGTAAGTCAGCTCCTTTATATGCCAGCCTGCCGGCTCGACCTCCTCGACAGAGAAATCAAAAAGCTCTCTGTTATCTGTCTTGAATTCTATCTGTCCATCTTTTTTTAATATCTCGTTGTAGCGCGCAAGGAACTGTCTCGAAGTGAGTCTTCTCTTAGCATGCCTGTCCTTTGGCCATGGGTCGGAAAAATTAAGATATATGCGGTCAACTTCACCTGCGCCGAACACGTCCGTAATCTCCTCAGCATCCATTCTTATAAAAATTATATTTGGAAGCTTTGTCTCCTCCTGCTTTTCAAGTGCGCGGATAAGCACGCTTGAATACTTTTCGATACCTACATAATTGATATCCGGATTCTCTGCGGCAAGCTGCATTATGAATCTTCCCTTTCCCATGCCTACCTCTATGCGTATCGGGTTATCATTTCCAAACAGCTCGTTCCACTTTCCCTTATACTCCTTCGGCTCATTCACTGTATACTCACTCTCAACCATTGCCTCCCTTGCACCGGGTACATTTCTAAGTCTCATATCTTTTCTCCTTTTCATTTATCAGATTAGGCATTCTCAATACACAAATTCATCCGCAAAATTGCACAACGTCCGTCATTAAAAATTACCTCGCTATCTTCCATACTCCTGCACAGTCTTTATATACATCTGCGGCAGTCCTACATCGTATGACTTACCCTTTATCCGGCAGCCCATCATTCCGGATGTGGCACGCACTTCCTCAAGCGCATCCGTAAGCTGTATCTCTCCTGCACTCTCCTTGTTCTCACGGATATTTTTTTCAAGCACCTTATAGACATCCTCTGTGAGAATATACTGACCGAACACAGCAAAATACTTACTTCCGCTCTTGCATCTTACAGCTAAATTCTCCTGTGCATAATCTATGGCAGGCTTCTCACAGATACAGTCTAAGCGCATCTGCTCCTCCTTAGGGCTCTCCCACACGCCATGCATTATGCCATAGTGGACTACCTGCTCTAGCGGAACCTCATGCATTGATATTACAGGCAGGCCATGTGCCTCATAACAGCTTATAAGCTGGCTTGAACATGTCTTTCCGATAAATGACTCATATATCATATCGCCTAAAAGCAAAAGCACAGGTTCGCTCTCAGCGAAGTTCCTGCTCTGGTATACGGCATGACCGAAGCCTCTTCTCTCATCCTGATATACATAGTGAATCATTTTGCCTATTTTTACAAGATTATCCTCATATCTTCGCTTATCTTCAGGAAGCTTGTCATAATTCTCCTTTGACATAGGACTAAAAAACGACTCGTAAAGTGCTTTCTCTTCCCTTCCTATTATAAGGCAGACCTCCTCTATTCCTGACTGCACAAGCTGTTCTAAAAGCACCATTATGACCGGCTTAAAAAGCCCATCCTTGTCAAGTACCGGAAGGAAGTCCTTCTTTATCGCCTTAGTCGCAGGATAAAGTCTTGTCCCAAAGCCGGCCACAGGAATGACAGCTTTTCTCACAGCCTGCTTCGGCTTAAGAGTGAGAGGAAACGCCTCCATATGACGCTCATTGTTAAGATACTCGATAACCGCCCTCTGACTTTCAGCATCCTTCGCAAGAAGCTGCACCGTACCATCACCCTGAGAACCTACGCCCTTCGCTCCATATATCCATTTATCAAGATTAGCATCCGTAAGAACCGAGTGAAGCACAGGTGAATTCAGCTGGCTCGGACATGCAGGAGCTACCTTCCTGTCAAAATTGGCCTGTACCTGTCTCATAAGCAAGCCAAGTCCCTTGGCATCTCCTGCCTCTAACAGCTCCACTCCCCGTCTTATATACTCTCTGTTGTCAACGCCAAGTGCTTCCTGAACATTTCGTTCCTTTTCATTTTCTGCAAAAGGATAGCACTTGTTAAGGTCTGACAGAATCCTTACCGTATCCTTTCCTGCCTTCAAATCAGCAATAACCCAGTAAAATGTCCCTCCAAGCTTGACTGGTGAAACACTCACCTCACTGCTGTCAAAGGTCATATGAACAGGCTTTACTCCGAACGCACATGCCTGGTCAAGCCGTCCGCATCTTGACGGTGTGCGCTGTTCGCCGATAAAAGCTATGTTCATCTCACCTATCGTATTTAACTTAAGCCCATATATCTGATTAAAGCCTCTCGCAGTGAGCACGCATATCGCAGCGCTTGACGACAGCCCGCTCTTTATCGGAAGAGTTCTCTTCGTAATATGAATCCTCAATCCTCCAACGCTGTAATGCTCATTGATATATGAAGCAACCCCCGCAACATAAGAAAAATATCCGCCCTCGCATGCAGTCTCTCTAAGAAGCTGTGTGTCCATATCGCACACAAAAGTCTCTTCTCCAAGGTCACTTTCTATTATAAATTTATCGGCAGCCTCCACCGTAGCGTATATTCCCTCCTCAATTCCGGTGACAATCGCCTCTCCCGGTATGATTGCTGAGTTGATATTGCGGTGAAGTCCCGCCCAGTCACTGTGCTCTCCGAACAGGCACAGTCGTCCCGGCACAAATAATTCTATTGTCTCTGACATTTTCTTCCCCATTCCACAGGCGTTTTTAAAATACACGCTGTTTTGTGCCGCCTGCACCACTATAGCTGCATGCCGTTTCATGCGGCATAATCAGCTTTAACAGCATAGCCATTCGCCCATTCAAATCCATTCAAATCCGTAATAAGCTTAACATATATTGTCAATTCCCATATATATGGTGAAACAGCCACATTACAATAACATCACGTTACAGTTTAACAAACATTGTGACATGTTGCAATTTTTTTATGGTAAATATATAAGATATGTAATACAATTATAGAGTGCGGGAAGCCGCACATGTAAGCCGCATTTTCCCGATTCATAATGTGGCATTTTTGTAATTATCTGTTACAAAATAAAACCAAAATGTCAAAACATATAAGTAAAAAAGAGGATTAAAATGAACAATATAAACTATAGTTTAAGTTCGCATATAGCTTTGCACGAAAAAAAGCGAAGCCTTTACCGTTATATCTGCGGTCTGCTTGCAGGTATCATGTGCATCATTATTATAAGCAGCAATATGAGCATTACAGTAAGTGCCGATGACTATCCGAAGGCTCCGGACATAGAGTCAGGTAACTGTATTTTGATGGACGCTGACAGCGGAATTATTTTATATGAGAAGAACAGCGGTGAAAAGTGCTATCCTGCCAGTGTCACTAAGCTTATGACTGCACTTATTGTGGCAGAAAGCTGTAATCTAGGTGATACGCTTACAGTCAGCCGCAACGCTGTATCAAGTGTAAAATACGGTGATGCCGCCGCCGGTCTTAAAACAGGAGAGGAATTCACGGTTGAGCAGGCATTAAATGTCATGCTTATCAAGTCTGCCAACGATATGGCATACGCTCTGGGCGAATATGCAGGTGGCTCCATAGCCAACTTTGCCAACATGATGAACAAAAAAGCCGAAGAGCTGGGCTGCCTTAACACACATTTTACCAACGCAAGCGGACTTACAGACCTCAACCATTACACGACTGCCTACGATATGGCTCTCATATGCCGCGCTGTGCTTGGCTATCCTGCAATTATGAATGCCATATCCTACACTAAATCATATTCCGTTCCTCCGACTAACAAGACTGCCGACACACGCTATTACAAGCTTTCCCACAGCATGGTAACCGGAAAATATCTGTATGAATACTGCATCGGCGGAAAGACCGGATACACTGATGCCGCAGGACACACGCTTGCAACCTTTGCTGAAAAAGACGGCATACGTCTGATATGCGTCATATTCAATTCAACCGATGAACAACGCTACATTGATACCACTGCCTTATTTGAATATGGATTTAACAATTTTCACAGGCTTAATATCTCACAGAATGAGGATACCTTCAGCTTCAATCAGGGCTTGGGGCTGGGCGGTTTCGGAATAAGCGGCAAGGCTTTGAATATTAACTCTGACATACAGCTGTCCGTGCCGGACTCTGACTGTGTCATAATTCCGCTCAACGCCTCCTTCAGCGACCTGACCAAGGAAATTATATACAGACAACACGACGACATTTCAGAGACCATAAACACCGACAATGAAACAGCGTCAACTGCTTCCGATGACAGCATTACCGCCTCAAACATACTTGCAGACATCTATTATTACTACGGTGGGCATGAAGCAGGACACACCAGCCTGTATTTTTCCGGAACAAAAACGTCCAATGACATTCCTTCCGATAATGGGAAGCCGGCAGACAGCCCTGCGGCATCCGATAGCAAAGATCAATCCAACGGCTCTGCGGTATCCGGTTCATCCCTCCCATATCTGGTATCGGACAACTCGACCTCACCTCTGTCAAATGCGGTTACCGTGACCGGGAATTTTATCTACATCAACCTTTGGTTGTTTGTCAGCACCGTATGTGTTGTGATTCTGATTGTACTATTACTTGTTATAAACGCAAAAAAGAACCGCCATGGCCTGCGGTTCTGATTATGATTTCTTTTTCTGTCTTTTATTGCGGCGGCGCTTGCGGACTTCGAGCTGTCTCTGCCTAACCTCCTCAGCGCCCGCCTCACCTGTAAGCTTAAGTACTCTTGAAGCATAATACTTTCCGTTATCATCCTCCCTTATTCTGAAACGCCCCTTGATATATCCATGCTCCTTACATTCAGCAAGGCAATAATGCATCTTAGAATTCATGGAGAACCAGCGGATCTTCTTCCGTGCGGTCTTATTGCACAGATAGCACTTTGTTGACAGAAGGCTTGTATTGTTGACCAGCTCCTCCTTAGTATCATATCCTTTGGTAATATATTTCTCATAAGTCCCATAATTAACTCTTATCTCATCCCTGACACTTGCGGGGATTCTGTAGGTATCTATTGAAAAATATTCCCTTACTCTTTCAAAGTCAATATCCTCGAAGACCTTAGCCGTATACTCTGCATCACTTATTGCACTGTGAAAATCTGTATTTTTCTCAATTCCCAGCATGTCAACAGCCGTTTCCAGCGACCTTCTCGACTTTCCATCCTCCCTGTCAATCGAGAAAAGCTTCTGTATATCATAGTAAAACAGCGGATATTCAAGTGAATTTCCTATGCCGAAATACTTCATGTTGCGCTGTAACTCCACAAGATCCGAGGTTCCCCAGGTACACATTCTGTACTCTCCGTCCGCACTGCACCAGCCAAGAAAATCCCTGACTGCATCCCCGAAATCCCTTCCATCCTCCAAAAGTTCCTCCGTGACATGCGTAAGCCCCTTCGCAATATAGTGAAGCTCCTTGTATACCTTCGGCTTAATATAACACGAAAAACTGCCAATACGCTGCATGTTATCATCCAGCTTCACGGCACCTATCTCAAATATCTCGAACGGAAGCTCCGCAACCTCATCACTCTTGCCGCTAGGACACTGATTCCATTCCAAATCAAATACAATATATCTCATATTAACTATCCAATCCTCACTTCCCCGACATCCATATCCGGAAGCTGCCCGCAGATTCCAGGCATTCTATCATCAAATCACTGACACGCAGCTTTAAAAGCATTTCCCATTATATAAAAAAATTCTGTTACTAGCAATGTTTTTTTACCAAAAGCAATTTTAAATATTCTGAATTTTCTTTACCAAACCTTAGTTTCTGTTTCATTGCTACATATTAATATTGGTAATATAATTATGATATTATGGTCAAAAGGTCAGAAGTCCGATGCAAGCTTGCTTGCGTGATGAT
>UQYF01000024.1 GCA_900545175.1 uncultured Eubacteriales bacterium | reverse complement strand
CCTTCAACAGAGAAGCCTTCAACAGAGGAGCCGACACAGCCTTCAACGGAGAAGCCGACACAGCCTTCAACAGAGAAGCCTTCAACAGAGGCACCGACACAGCCTTCAACAGAGAAGCCTTCAACAGAGGCACCGACACAACCTTCAACGGAGAAGCCTTCAACAGAGGCACCGACACAGCCTTCAACGGAGAAGCCTTCAACAGAGACACCGACACAGGAGCCGACAACAGAAGCACCGGCAGACGATGATGAACAGGCAGATGTACCAGGTGAGGAAGTAACAAAGGCATCAAGTGAAGCATCGGTAAAGGTACCTGATAAGACAGCAGGCGAAACTAAAGCGCAGACACCGACAAAGCAGGCACCGACACAGCAGGCACAGAAGGCTCAGAAAGAGACAACAACCAAAGCACCTTCTAAGAATATAGAGTACAGAGGTGAGGCCGGCAAGCTTTCAGATGATGTCATTAATGATATTGTCAAGCAAAAGCTTGGCGTAAAGAGCGCAGCTGATGTAGTTGATTATCTTGTTAAGATGATTACAGAGGATAAGGGAGCTAACACACTTCTTCCGGATGTGGATGTTGATAACACAGAGGTTATAGATTTTGTTGTTAAGTTTAAGAACAGTGATGGTAACTGGGTTGAAGCAGATGAGGAAGCATTGAGCGAAGGAGTAGATGTTCTCATTCCATATCCTGCGAATACATCAAAGGATGGCTTTGAATTTGTAGTCGGACATCTTATTATGACCGGCGACAAGGCAGGTACAATGGAGTACTTTAAGCCGGAAAATACGGATGAGGGACTTAAGATTCATATCACAAGTGCATCACCGTTCATAATCGGATGGACGATTATACACAATGATGAGCAGCCGACAACAGAAGCATCTACACAGTCTGCCACAGAAGCTACAACAGCTAATAGTGAGACATCACAGCAGACGGATAACGCAGCAACAAGTGCTGCACAGGGAAATGTAAGCACGGGAAACGGAATCACAACAGTAATTGTTGTACTGGTTATCATCATGGTAATCGCACTTGCAGGAATAGCAGTTGCAATGGTCTATAAGAAAAAGAACGGCAAGAAGAATAACTAAAGTAAAATAAAATGTAACTATTCAGAATTACCGTAAATAAAAATATTCCGTACATATCAGATAGTGAGATATGTACGGAATATTTTTTTATATGATAGAAAATTTCGTTGAAATTTTCTATTATTTCTGCTCCGCTTCGGAGTCCTTATCTTTTTGAGGTGTAATATAAAGGTGCATTTTATCGATTCTGTTTTTTTCAATATGGTCAACTACGATGCGCGCATTGTCAAGCTGCACCTCATCGCCATCATGTGGAAGACGTTCAAGCTTATCTATCACAAGACCGCTGACTGAATCGTAATCCTCGGATTCATAATCAGTATCAAGAAGCTCATTAAGATCATCAAGCTTGGTCATGCCGTTAAGCTGATACTCATTGTCATTAATTTTGGTTATGCAGTCCTCTTCGTCCTCGTCATACTCATCTCTTATCTCTCCGACAATCTCTTCGAGAAGGTCTTCAAGTGTAATCATTCCGACAGTTGAGCCATATTCATCGAGGACGATTGTTATATTGTTAGAGGTCTTTTTTAATTCTTCCATGAGTTCTGAAGTCTTTTTGAACTCATATGTATAGTACGGTTCACGCAAAATCTCTGATACATGGAAATCATCACCCGGTGAGTATAAAAGAAGGTCTTTTACATTGATAATTCCGATGACATTGTCTATAGAATCCTTGTAAATAGGAAGTCTTGTATATTTCTCAGCGCGGAATATGTCAATTATTTCGTCATAGGTGCTGTCTATGGAAGCGCAGGTCATGTCGATTCGCTGAATCATGACATCCCTTGCCCTGGAATTGCCAAAATCAAATACGTTGTTAATCATTTCATGCTCTTCATGCTCAAGCACGCCTTCCTCATGGCTTACATCAACTATGGTTCGAAGTTCATCCTCGGTGAAGGATTGTCCCTTCTCACGCGAATCAACACCCAGAAGAAGCAGGAAGCCCATCGCAAATTTGTTTACAATGAAAATGACAGGTGTGAGTATCCACATAAGTCCTGATATAAATCCGCTGTAGGCAAGAGAAATCTTATCTGCCTTGAAAGTGGAGAAGGTCTTAGGTGAAATCTCACCAAAGATAAGTATCAAGAATGTGAGTACACCGGTTGACAGCGCAATCCACTGTGAGCCGAAAAGATTGGCCGCAAGCGTTGTCAAAAGTGAGGAGGCAGATAGATTCACCACATTGTTTCCGATAAGTATGGCGGATAACATCTTTGCCTTGTTGTCGGTTATGTCAAGAACTCTTTGAGCCTTTTTGTTGCCGTCATCGGCAAGTGTACGCATTCTCACGCGGTTCACCGTCGTAAGAGCTGTCTCTGCGGAAGAGAAAAATGCAGAAAGCATAAGCAAAATGATAACAATAAAAATCTGTACTATGTCCCCGGGGGCCATTAAAAAAATCACTCCTTCTGTTTAAATAATTTTAAGATATGAAAGTATTGCAGAACAAATATAGCAATACAATCTAAACTGCATCAGCATGAAATGACGCAATTTTAGGATATTATACATGATAAATATGTGCACTGCAAGGAAAATATTGGTTAATGAATAGTAAAAGGTAATTTTGGCATAGCTACGAAGCATGCCATTTTCCTTGTGAAAAAAAGAAAATTATGCTAAAATTCATGTGATGGAATTATATATCGGATGATACCAGGGTTAAAAGGTCAGGAATTTGCCATATGCTTGTCTGCGTGAGATTTTACGACTGTTTGACCTGCCCAAAATATGAGTGGATTTTGGTAATTAATTATTATTACCTGATTACCTGGAAAGGATGTAAGAATGTCAGTGCTTAGGAAGACCAGAGAGCATTACAAAGGGCTTAACTGGGATGAGGAATTAAAAAAACAGAAAGAATTAAGGCGTGGTATTGATGACCGCATGATTGCGAAAATACAGCAGTATCGTACAGACAGGCTTGATAAGATAATGATTCTCATAACAAAGTCCGGAAACGGAGGCATGATATGGCTGTTTGTGGCACTGTATCTGTATATTGTGAAGAAGATGCATCATCAGGCTATGGTGTTGATATGCGTCATTGCAGCGGTGGCATTTATTGCCAATTTTATAATAAAGGGACTGTTTACCAAGGATAGACCATGTGACCTTGACGATACTGTTGACCTTCTTATCAGGAGACCGCTCGGCTCGTCACTGCCATCGGGACATTCGGCATCCTCCTTTGCATGTGTTGTCGTGATTTTTTACATGAATCCATGGTGGGGAGCGGCGGCTCTTACATGGGCATCACTTATAGCATTTTCCAGGATATATCTGTATGTGCATTTTCCATCGGACGTGCTGTTCGGCATAATATCGGGGACGATTATAGGACTCATAGCCATGCCGGTTGCGATACATTTTATTGGATGGTAGTGGGACAGGGGTCTGGTCCCGGTGTCCCAACAACGAAGATGGAGGGAATAGGCATTATTGGGGACAACGGGGTCTGACCCCTGTGTCCCAGGAAATGGAGAATGATATGTATATAATAGCAGGACTTGGAAATCCGGGAAGCGAATATGAGCTTACAAGACACAACATAGGTTTTCGTGTAATTGATGAGCTTGCCGGGGAATATAATATAAGCGTAAGCGAGAAGAAGCACAAGGGACTTATAGGTAAGGGCGTTATCGAAGGTCAGAAGGTTGTGCTTGTAAAGCCACAGACCTTTATGAACCTCAGCGGTGAGTGCATAAGGGAGGTAATCGACTACTACAAGGAGGACATTGAGCATTTTATAGTTGTGTACGATGATATCAGCCTTGATGTGGGTAAGCTTCGTGTGCGCCCGAAGGGAAGTGCCGGAGGACATAACGGAATCAAGAATATAATAGCACAGCTTGGAACGGATGAGTTCGCTCGCGTGAAGTTCGGCGTTGGAGACAAGCCAAAGGGCAGCGACCTCGTAGACCATGTTCTCGGAAGATTCAACAAGGATGATGAAGAACTAGCAAAGAGCCATTTTAAGACAGCGGCGGCGGCAGTCACATGCATAATGAATGAGGGCTGTGCATCGGCGATGAACAAGTATAATGGTTGATATATAGAAAGGATTTCCACATGAACAGTTTCGTATATCCGTTAAAGCACCTTGCGGTCTTTGAGGATATGAAAAAAGATTTGAATAAACACGGTAAGGCAGTTCTTGTGACAGGGTGTGTTGAGCAGCAGAAGGCACACCTTGTTTTTGGTGTGTGTGATACACCGTTTCGCCTTATCATCACGCACAATGAGATTCGTGCAATGCAGCTATATGAAGAGTATCGTTTTTTTGACAGGAATGTAGTATATTATCCTGCCAAGGATTTCATCTTTTACAATGCGGATATACACGGAAATCTGATTGTAAAAGAGCGCATCAATGCAATTAAGCATATCGCAGAGCATAAGAAAGCGCAAAGAGAAGTACAAGGCGGCGAACCCGAAAAAGAAAAGCAGGAGGAAGCACTTACGGTAATCACAACCATTGATGGCTGTATCGACAAGCTTCTCCCGCTTGAATATATTGAGAATAATGTAGTACATCTTGAAGTTGGCGAAGAAGTAAATCTCACAGAATATGAGAAGAAGCTTGTAAAGTTAGGCTATGAGAGGTGTGCACAGGCGGAGAGTCCGGGACAGTTCGCAGTGAGGGGCGGAATTGTCGATGTGTTTCCGTTCACGGAGGAGACACCTTACAGGATGGAGCTGTGGGGCGATGAGATTGACTCGATAAAGAGCTATGATGCCCAGAGCCAGCGTTCTATTGAGAATGTGGATGAAGTGTCATTTTATCCTGCCACGGAGCTTATCTTCTCGTCAGGTGATATTTTTGCCGCACTGAAAAAGATTAAGGCGGATACGGATAAGCAGGCGGCGCTCTTTGAGAAGGAAAAGAAGCTTACGGAAGCGGCGCGCATTAGAAATAAGTATGCACAGCTGGAAGAGAGGCTCATGCTCGACCCTGATGGAGTGAACGGCTCGATGGGAATTGAGAGCTATATAGGATATCTTGCGGATTATACGGTATCCTTTGCAGAGTACTTTTCACCGGCCGATACGACATTTGTGCTTGATGAACCGGGAAGGATTGCAGAGAGACTTAAGGCTGTGCAGTATGAGTTTAGCGAGAGCATGTCGCACAGACTTGAAAAGGGAGATATTTTACCAAAACAGACAGATGTCCTTTATGATACATCCTATGTGTATGGAAAGCTGTATAAGGGGGCGCTTCTGGCACTATCGGTTCTTGATACAAGAGCGGAAGGGCTTAATATCGGCGGAAGATATGATATCGGTGCGAAAGGAATAAGCTCGTACAACAACAGCTTTGAAACATTGGTAAGTGACGTAAGAAGATATAAGAAGGAAGGGTATATTACTATCCTTGCATCATCATCGCGAATAAGAGCAGAAAGACTTGCGGCTGATTTAAGAGATAATGATGTGACGGCATACTTTTCGGATAAGTATGACAGGGAGCTTCTGCCGGGAGAAGTAATGACAGTGTTCGGCAATCTGTCTAAGGGATTCGAGTATCCGCAGATTAAGTTCGTGCTCATCGCAGAGAGCGATATTTTTACGCAGGATAAGAAAAAGAAGAAAGTCAGGGCAAAGGCATATGAAGGAAAGTCAATTTCTGATTTTGCGGAGCTGTCAATCGGCGATTATGTAGTGCATGAAAATCACGGAATGGGTATCTACAGAGGTATCGAGAAGGTCGTTGTAGACAAGGTAGAAAAGGATTATATCAAGATTGAGTACAGCGGCGGAAGTAATCTTTATGTGCTTGCAACACAGCTTGACTGCATACAGAAGTTCTCAGGACCGGACGGACATAAGCCGAAGCTTAACAAATTAGGGACAGTCGAGTGGTCTAAGACGAAAGCAAAAGTAAAAAGCGCTGTTGCGGGGATTGCAAAGGAGCTTGTGGAGCTGTATGCGATAAGGCAGAACCGGCAGGGCTACAAGTTCGGACCTGACACGGTATGGCAGCAGGAGTTCGAGGAGATGTTCCCTTACGAGGAGACCGACGACCAGCTCACGGCGATTGCACAGACGAAGCAGGACATGGAGAGCACGAAGATAATGGACAGACTTCTGTGCGGCGATGTAGGCTTTGGCAAGACTGAGGTTGCCATGCGTGCGGCATTCAAGGCGGTGTGCGATGGCAAGCAGGTTGTCTATCTTGTGCCGACAACCATACTTGCACAGCAGCATTACAACAGCTTCGTTCAGAGAATGCAGTCGTTTGGCGTGAGGGTGGAGCTTCTTAGCCGTTTCTGCACGCCTACGCAGGTAAAAAATACGCTCGACGGGCTGAAAAAGGGAACGGTTGACATTGTAATCGGTACGCACAGAGTCCTCTCAAAGGACGTGAAGTTCAAGGATCTGGGACTTATGATAATTGACGAGGAGCAGCGCTTCGGTGTTACCCACAAGGAGAAGATTAAGCAGTTAAAGTCTGACCTTGACGTGCTCACGCTCTCGGCGACACCTATTCCGAGAACTCTGCACATGAGCCTTGTGGGTATAAGGGACATGAGCGTGCTGACGGAGGCACCTGTTGACAGAATGCCGATACAGACCTTTGTGACCGAGTATGACGAGGAGCTTATAAGGGAGGCAATCATAAGAGAGCTTTCAAGAGGCGGTCAGGTGTATTATGTGTTCAACATGGTGAAGGGCATTGAGGATGTAGCGGCAAAGATATCCGCAATCGTGCCGGATGCCAATGTAGCTTACGCACACGGACAGATGCATGAAAGACAGCTTGAGAAAATCATGTTCGACTTTATAAATGGCGATATAGATGTGCTTGTATCGACTACAATTATAGAAACAGGACTTGATATTCCTAACACGAACACTATTATCATACATGATGCTGACCGTTTCGGATTATCACAGCTTTACCAGCTTAGAGGACGTGTCGGACGTTCTAACAGAACTGCATATGCATTTTTGCTCTATAAGCGCGACAGGATGCTTCGCGAGGAGGCTGAAAAGAGATTGTCGGCTATAAGGGAATTTACGGAGCTTGGAAGTGGTTTTAAGATTGCCATGAAGGATCTTGAAATCAGAGGAGCAGGAAATGTACTTGGCGAGGAGCAGCATGGACATATGGCAGCTGTGGGGTATGATTTGTACTGTAAAATGTTAAATGAAGCAGTGCTTACGCTTAAGGGCTATAAAAAGATTGAGGATGAGTTCGAGACAAATGTTGACCTTCCGGTTGATGCATTCATTCCTGCGACATATATAAGGAGCGAGGCGCAGAAGCTTGACATATATAAGCGTATTGCGGCAGTCACAACCAAGGAAGAGCTTGTGGATATGCAGGATGAGCTGACTGACCGTTTTGGTGATATACCTAAGACGGCAATCAATCTTATGCGTGTTGCGTTCATCAAATCCAATGCACACCTTGCCGATATTATCGAGATAAAAGGCTCGCAGACACAGATTATCATAAGGCTGTATCCACAGGCGGGAATTGATGTGGGTAAGATACCTGATTTTGTCAAAAAGTATGACGGACGTGTACAGTTCAAGGTGGAAGCTGTGCCTTATTTCAGATACATGCCTGCAAAAGATGAACTTAAGATAACAGATAAATATCTTAGCACTGTGACTGAACTTGTAGAGGGTATCGCAGCGTTGCAGCTTGGGACAGAAGGGTCAGACCCCTGTGTCCCACAAGTGGGACATGGGGTCTGACCCTTCTGTCCCAAGCAATTGCGTGAAATGATATAATGTGATATACTAGACAAATACTATGCATGAACATAGAGGATACGAAAAAATGAAAACAATAATTTTAGCGGGTGGTTTCGGTACGAGAATAAGCGAGGAGAGCCATCTTAAACCGAAGCCGATGATAGAGATCGGCGGTATGCCTATGCTGTGGCATATCATGAAGATATATTCACATTATGGCTTCAATGATTTTGTTGTGTGCTTAGGGTATAAGCAGTACATGGTGAAGGAGTTCTTTGCCGATTATTTTTTGCATACATCGGATGTCACCTTTGACCTTGCTGCCAATAATATGATAGTGCACAATGTAAAAACCGAACCGTGGAAGGTGACGCTTGTCGACACAGGGCTTAAGACGATGACAGGCGGGCGAATTAAGAAGGTTCAGGAATATATAGGAAATGAGCCATTTATGCTGACTTACGGTGATGGTGTCGCAGATGTGGATATCAATAAGTTACTTGAATACCACAAGGCGCATGGAAAGCTTATGACAATAACGGCAATCAATATAGGACAGCAGTTCGGTGCACTTGACGTGCGTGAGGATGGTGTCATTACGGCGTTCCGTGAGAAGCATGACCTTGACGGACGTGTAATAAATGGCGGCTTTATGGTATGCCAGCCGGAGATATTTGATTATATTGAAGGCTCTGAGACTGTATTTGAGAAGGAGCCGGTGGAGAGGCTTGTGGCAGAAGGACAGCTTATGGCATATCATCATCCGGGCTTCTGGAAGAATATGGACACCCAGAGAGACAAGCAGAAGCTTGAAGCACTATGGGAGAGCGGTAATGCGCCGTGGAAGCTGTGGGAGTGAGATTGAAAGAATAGAATATATTATTGGGAGAAGCTATGGACTACCGTAAATTGATGGAATTCTATAATGGAAAGCGTGTGCTTGTTACCGGACATACAGGATTTAAAGGGAGCTGGATGTGCAGAGTGCTCACAATGGCCGGGGCGGATGTGTGCGGATATGCGCTTGAACCGCCTACTAAGCCATCGCTTTTTGAGCTTGCGCAGATAGGCGATGGGAGAGTTAAGTCTGTTATAGGTGATATCCGGGATTATGACAAGCTTAAGTCGGCATTTGATGAGTTCATGCCAGAGCTTGTCATTCATATGGCGGCGCAGCCTATAGTGAGAGAATCATATAAGAATCCGCGATATACTTTTGAGACGAATGTGATGGGAACGGTCAATGTCTGTGAATGTGTACGGCTGAGTACAAGTGCAGAACGTGCAGGATATGAAGGTGTGAAATCGTTTGTGAATGTCACGACTGACAAGGTATATGACAACAAGGAACGCACTGAGGGCGGCTATAAGGAGGATGAGCCTCTTGACGGATATGACCCTTATTCTAATTCCAAATCCTGCTCAGAGCTTGTGACCCACAGCTATGTGCGCTCATTTCTTGCCGATGCGGGGGTTGCAGTGTCAACAGCAAGAGCGGGTAATGTCGTAGGCGGCGGGGATTTTGCCGCTGACAGAATAATTCCCGACTGTATCAGGGCTGCACTTGAAGGGCACAATATTGTGGTCAGAAATCCATACTCGATACGTCCGTACCAGCATGTGTTAGAGCCTGTTTTTGCATATCTTATGATTGCCAAGGAGCAATATGAAGATAGGACGATTTCAGGATGGTATAATGTAGGGCCGGACGATACAGACTGTGTTACGACAGGAAGGCTTGTTGAGATTTTTACAGACTGCTGGGAAGGAACAAAATGGCATGTAAAAGGGGACGCAGGCCCTCATGAGGCGGGCTTTCTTAAGCTTGATTGTTCCAAGCTGAAAGCAGTCTTTTCATGGAAACCGGTATGGAACATACAGACAGCAGTGCATAAGACGGTTGAATTTTCCAAGCTGCTTGAAGCCTGTGGTGACAGCAATGGCACATCGGGAAAGCAGGGGCAGCCGGAGCATTTAAAGGAGAGGTTTGCTGAGGTTATGGACAGGCAGATTACTGAATATATCAATGATGCCTGTAAAATATAACACTGTATAATTGTATAAAAAAGGTTAATGCCATATATTCTGCCACAGATTGTCTAATCAGCCATCTTGCTTTTCAATCTCATTGCAATTAGAGTAGGGCTTGCCCAAATAAGTGCCTATTGAGATAATAGATTACGAGGTCTGTAAAGCAGTAAAAACATTAGTTTTATACAATGTGTATAGTTTACAAATAATAAAAAGGAGTCGGGTACATGTTTGAAGGGAAGAGCGAAAAGGAAGCACGCGAACAGATATTAGAGCTTGTAAGCGAATACTGTGACCGTTTTCACAATAAGAATAAGGAATATAAAGAGGGGGAGCGGCTTTCGTATGCGGCAAGGGTGTATGACCATGACGAAATGGTCAATCTTGTCGATTCATCGCTTGAATTCTGGCTTACATCGGGCAGATACACGGCACAGTTTGAGAGTGAATTTGCAAGATATCTCGGAGTGAGATTTTGCAGCCTTGTTAATTCCGGTTCCTCTGCAAATCTTCTTGCATTTATGGCACTGACATCACCGCTTTTAGGAGACAGGGCAGTTAAGCGCGGCGATGAGATAATCACAGTTGCGGCAGGATTTCCGACAACAGTGACTCCGATAATACAGTATGGAGCGGTACCTGTTTTTGTCGATGTGACTATACCACAGTACAATATAGATGTAACAAAGCTTGAGGAGGCTTATACTGAGAGAACGAAGGCTGTAATGATCGCACATACACTGGGAAATCCATTTGACCTCGAAGCTGTTAAGAATTTCTGTGACAGACATGGACTGTGGCTTGTGGAGGACAACTGCGATGCGCTCGGTTCGGAATATACGATTGATGGCAGAGTAAAACTTACAGGAACAGTAGGAGATATCGGAACAAGCAGCTTCTATCCGCCTCATCATATGACGATGGGCGAAGGCGGTGCAGTATATACAGATAATCCGCTTTTGAATAAGATAATCCGTTCACTTCGCGACTGGGGAAGAGACTGCGTGTGTGCATCGGGTCAGGACAACCTGTGCGGACATCGTTTTGACGGACAGTATGGAGAGCTTCCGAAGGGATATGACCACAAGTATGTGTATTCGCATTTTGGCTATAATCTTAAGGCTACCGATATGCAGGCGGCAATCGGATGCGCACAGCTTAAGAAGTTTCCTTCGTTTGTTGAGAGAAGAAGAGAGAATTTTAAAGTGCTTTATGAAGGGCTCTTGGATCTTTCGGAATATTTTTATCTTCCGGAGGCTGTTAAAAATTCAAATCCCAGCTGGTTTGGCTTTTGTCTTACCTGCAAGCCGGGTGTTGATAAGAATAAGATTGTTGGATACATTGAGAGCCACGGCGTGCAGACGAGAATGTTATTTTCAGGAAATCTTATAAAGCAGCCGTGTTTTGATGAGATGAGAGCATCTAGAACAGGTTTCAGAGTGGCAGGCAGCCTTGATAACACGGATACAATCATGGCAAACACTTTCTGGATAGGAGTATATCCGGGAATGACACAGCAGAAGCTGTCATATATGATAAAAGTCATCCATGAAGCTGTAGCAGAAAAATAAAATTTTTAATGGGTGATTGCCCCAAGCCCTGACATCACCCGTAAAAATTCTTAAGATAGGAGAACATATATGAGAATCAAGGTATCGGATTATATAGCACAGCTTGTAGCAGAGCTTGGAATTGAGCAGGTATTTACCGTGACGGGCGGAGGTGCCATGCACCTTAACGATTCCTTCGGACATAGTGACAAATTAAGATGTATTTACAACCACCATGAGCAGGCTTGCGCAATTGGGGCAGAAAGTTATGCCAGAATCGCCGGAAAGCCTGCTCTTTTGTGTGTTACAACAGGGCCGGGAGGAACGAATGCACTCACCGGAGTGCTCGGCGCTTATCTAGATTCCATACCGATGCTGGTCATATCGGGGCAGGTGCGATATGACACAACAGCAAGGAGCACAGGGCTTAATATAAGAGCCATGGGCGACCAGGAATTCGACATAACAAAGGCAGTCTCGTCAATGACAAAGTATTGTGAGATGGTTACGGAGCCTGATAAGATACGTTACCATGTAAAAAAGGCATTCCACCTTGCGACAACAGGCAGACCGGGTCCTGTATGGCTTGACATTCCGTTAAATGTCCAAGGAGCATATATAGACACGGATGAACTTATTGATTACAGTGGGACAAGCAAGGACTATATAGAATATCAAAATACACTGCCGCCAAAAGTCACAAGAGAACAGGCAATGGCTGTGCTTGACAAGATAAGGACAGCTAAAAGGCCTGTATTAAATGTCGGAAACGGTGTCCGCATAGCAGGTGCAGCGCAGGTGTACGAGAGAGTGAAAAATAAGCTCAATATTCCTGTTGTCACAGGCTGGAACAGCATAGATCTGTGTGCGGATGATGATGCACTGTATGTCGGGCGTGCAGGGATAATGGGCGACAGAGCCGGAAATTTTGCAGTGCAGAACAGTGATTTGTTGTTGTCGATTGGCAGCAGGTTAAGCATAAGACAGGTAGGATATAATTATAAGAGCTGGGCAAGAGCGGCATATACGATAGTTGAGGATGTTGACAGCGAGGAATTAAAAAAGCCTACTCTTCATGTAGATATGCCGATATGGGCGGATGCGCTTGATTTTCTCACAGAGCTTGATAAGTGTCTTGATGAGATTTATAGCGGTGGAAAATTATTTCCGGATGGCGTGTGGCACGATACATGCCGCGGCTGGAAGAAAAATTATCCAGTTGTGCAAAAAAAGCATTATGAGCGCTGCATGGAAAACGGCATGGAATATGCGAATGTGTATGCATTTATAAAGGAGCTTAGCAGGCGGCTGTCACCGGGACAGATTACTGTTGTCGGCAATGGCTCTGCGTGCGTTGTCGGAAGTCATGCTTATGTGATTAAGGAAGGACAGAGATTTATAATCAACTCTGCTGTGGCTTCGATGGGGTATGACCTTCCGGCTGTCATCGGTGCATGGACTGCCGCCGAAAATAGTGGCAATTTGTGTGATGGTTATGGTATAATAAAAAAGAATGCTCACAGTGACATTATATGTGTCACAGGAGATGGAAGCATACAGATGAATCTTCAGGAGCTTCAGACGATAATCCATCATCATATGGGCATGAAGATATTTGTGATAAATAATGGAGGATATCATTCCATACGCCAGACGCAGAAGAACTTTTTCGGTGAGCCGCTTGTCGGTATCGGTGAGGACAGCGGCGACTTAAGCTTTCCAGATATGGGCAGGCTTGCGTGGGCTTACGGATATAAGTATCGTTCGATTAATAAAAATACGGATTTTGATATATTAGATGAAGTATTAGAGCTTGAAGGGCCTGTTATCTGCGAGATATTCGTTGACAGAGAGCAGAAGTTCGAGCCTAAATCAGCTACTAAGCGTCTTGAAGACGGAACGCTGGTGTCGGCACCGCTTGAGGATCTTGCACCTTTTCTTCCTAAGGAGGAGCTAGAGCATAATATGCTTATTCCGCCATATGAGGAGTAAGTAATCACTAAGAAGCTTTTAGAATCAGGGAAATGATATGCATTTTTTAAGCGGCAGTTTTCAGCTGCGAAATGTGTTGTGTAAGAGGTAACTGCACAGCTGCCGGGTGAAGAATTCAGATTCGCGGTTATTAAAAAGCAGATAAAAAAGAGGTCAATATGACACAGGCATATGTAACAGGAGCCACAGGAACCATAGGAATGGCGTTAATTGGTGAGCTTTTAAAAAATGAAATAAAAACTACCGTGTTTTTGAGGAAGAGTTCGCCTCGCAGCGCACAGCTTGCAGAGTGGTTTGCAGCTGCTGTTGATGGTGGATCTTTAAGGCTTGAGTATGTAAGTCTTGATGCACTTGCAGATTATATCGCTAGTGGAGAGAAAAGTGATTTCTGCCAGCCGGGTGATAGCAGAACATCCGTGTTCTATCATCTTGGCTGGGGAGGCACCTTCGGAGCCGGGAGGAATGATGAAGCATTGCAGCAGCGCAATGTAAAATACACACTTGATGCAGTGCGGCTTGCAAAGCGCCTTGGATGCACGCATTTTATCGGTGCAGGCTCACAGGCTGAATATGGAAGAGCCGAGGAGGAGCTTACACCGCAGACAAAGGAAGCTCCGGAGAATGAATATGGCAGAGCCAAGCTTTTGGCGGGAATAAAGAGCAGACAACTGTGCATCGAGCTTGGAATAAGACATTCGTGGGTGCGTGTGCTGAGTGTATATGGACCGTTTGACGGAAAAGACACAATGATAATGTCGGCGATAAGAAATCTTATGGCAGGGCGGAGAGTCTCTCTTACTAAGGGAGAACAGGTATGGAATTATCTATATTCTGAGGATGCGGCAAGAGCATTTTATATGCTTGGATGCACTGATGATAAGAAGGATAATGCTAAAAAGAGTGCAGTATACTGTCTTGCAGGAGACAGCGCATACAGTCTTAAGGAATATATTTTAAAGCTGTGCCATGCAGTGGGGGCAGATGAGAGCCTTCTAGGCTTTGGAGATATTTCCTACAGTGACAGGCAGGTTATGTATCTGACAGCGGATATAAAAGAATTGACCAAGGATACAGGTTTTGTTCCTGTGACAGCTTTTGATGACGGAATAAAAAAGACGGCAGACTGGGTTAAGAAATTCGGAATACCGATGTATGGATATGGAGATTAGACGCATGCCATGCATGAAAATGGCAGAAGAGAGGTACAGGTTACTTTGGAAGATAATAGAAGAAAGAAAATAAGTATCATGGTTCCTTGTTATAACGAGGAGGAGAATGTAATTCCGATGAGCGAGGCGCTTGTCGATGTGATGACAAAGGAGCTTCCCCAGTATGACTATGAGATTTTATTTATAGATAACTGTTCGCAGGACAGAACCAGAGAATATATTGAGAAGATTTGTGAAGGCAATAAGAACATCAAAGCTATTTTTAATGTTACGAATTTTGGACAGTTCAATTCGCCGTTTTATGGTCTGTGCCAGACGACAGGTGACTGTGCGATATCGGTCTGCTGTGATTTTCAGGATCCGGTTGAGATGATTCCGAAGTTCGTTGCAGAGTGGGAAAAAGGCTATAAGATAGTCAGCGGAATCAAGAGCCACAGCAAGGAGAACAGGTTTATCTACCTGCTTAGGACTATATATTACAAGATGATAAGAAAGATGTCGGATGTCGAGATGATAGAGCATTTCACAGGTTTTGGATTGTATGACAAGACCTTCATTCATCTGTTAAGACAGCTTGACGACCCGATGCCTTTTATAAGAGGCATAGTTGCGGAATATGGCTTTAAGAGGAAGGATCTTGAATATACACAGCCGAAAAGACGTGCAGGAAAGACCAAGAATAATTTCTATTCACTGTACGATGCGGCTATGTTAAGCATCACATCTTACACAAAGGTTGGATTAAGGCTGGCAACATTTTTCGGATTTATAGCTTCGGCGCTCTCGATGCTTGTCGCAGTGATATATCTTGTGTACAAGCTGACACATTGGGAGACATTTATTGCCGGAACTGCGCCTATAGTTATAGGTATATTCCTTATCGGTTCGATACAGCTTTTCTTCATAGGGCTTATCGGAGAATATATTTTAAATATCAACAAACGAGTGATACACAGACCTCTCGTTGTCGTTGAAAAGACAATCAATTTTGACGGAAAGCCTGTTCCGATTGCGGGGACAACGCAGGACAGCGTTGTAAATGAAGCTGCGTATAGATATAATTCATCAGGCGGCGATAATGCGGATGAGCTGAGAATTGATGAGCAGGAGAAGAAAAAAGATGCAGAATAATAAAAAAAAGGACATAATACCTGTAGTTATATTTCATGTCGGATGTCCGGAGCATCTTCCATACAGTGTGCATTCTGCACAGAGGTGGAATGAGAGGGTGATTCTTCTTGGGGATGAAGCCAACAGGCATATTGCGCATGAGTGGTTTGACCATGAGAAGCTTAGCTTGGCAAGATATAACGAGTTTTTGAAGGTTTTTGAAAATTACTCCACATATTCGGATTTTTTTGCACAGATATGTTTTAAGAGATATTTTTTATATTATGAGCTCATGAAGGAGCTTGATTTTGACAGGATAATGGTTGCAGAGAGTGATCTGTATAACTGTGCCGATTACAGCAGCATACCATCGCTTAAGGATGCCTATGCAATGGTATCAACGGTTGATGGGCAGGATAAGAATTATGGCTGGAGCTCATGCTGTCATTGTTCGTACTGGACGAAGGCCGCATTAGACGATTTTCTTAATTTCTGCTATGAGACATTTAAGGATAACAAGGCGCTTTTGCAGGAGAAGTGGAATTACCAGAAGGAGCATAACCTTGCGGGCGGCGTGTGTGACATGACGCTTGTGTATCTGTGGTCTAAGGATGATGAGAGAGTGTTAAATTCTGCGAAGGTATTTGACAACGGAACAATAGACCAGAATCTTACCGATAGAGCTAATTTCACGGAGAATGAATACAGATACAATTCATTTGTGGGAATCAAGAAATATGTTGTCAAAAAAGATGCTGACGGACATAAGCTTCCTTACCTGGTGCGCCATGACGGAGCCTTGGTGAAGGTCTTTGCAATACACTGTTCGGGGCGTGCAAAAAGTGCGATTAAATGCTTTGATAAGAGCTATATGTCTGTATGTATGTCACAGTTTAAGGTTCTTATAAGGGTAAAGCTTGGCGGATTTAAGAATAAGCTGCTTGGAAGAAAATGACAGCAATATATTTTGCCAATAAGCAGCTAAGAATGGGGATAGAGCAAATGAAGGAGATTATCAGCAAAATAATTAAATCATGGTCTGCCACAGAAGGGAATGTCAATACTACAGCGCAGATACTTGACTGGGTAGCCGGGTTAAACCGCAATGCCAAAGTGTCAATAAAGGAGTGCGAGTCAGGCGACAACAGCTTCTGGTTCTATGATGATTATGTTGGAGAGATACATAACAGAAAGCGCTCTTTCTTTTCAATAACCGGAATACAGAGGTACGAGAACAACAGGCTTGTGGCTGAACAGCCGATAATCGTCCAGCCTGAGATTGGCTATCTTGGCATAATATGCAAGGAGATTGACGGTGTGATCAATTTTCTTATGCAGGCAAAGATTGAGCCGGGAAATGTCAATGTCATTCAGATTTCTCCTACTATTCAGGCGACAAAGAGCAATTATACGAGAAGGCATGGAGGAGTCCTGCCAAATTATTTTAATTATTTCTACAATTCAAAAAATTATACAGTAATATACGATCAGATTCAGTCCGAGCAGGCAGGGCGTTTCTACAAAAAAAGAAACCGCAACATCATAATGCTTCTAGATGAAGACATAGAAGTCCTGCCAAATTATAAATGGATGACACTTGGGCAGATTAAGCAGCTAATGAAGATAGATAACCTTGTAAATATGGATACAAGAACAGTGCTGTCGGGAATACCGCTTACTAACTGCGGTTTTTCGGAGAGCGAGCTTGCACGGATTTCGGACAGCTTCACGGACAAGACATTTTTTCATTCGATTTTTACGGGCGGAATAACTGCCAACCTGTCTGAGATATATCAGTTTCTGAACAATTATAAGATGTTTGAGGAAAAAAAGACTGTGCTTGTACCGCTTAACCAGCTGCGCGACTGGAGTGTGGATGATGCAGGTGTGACATGCAACCATGAAGCCGACTATATGGTGAGATATTATGATATAGACATCACAGGAAGAGAAGTAAAGCAGTGGAGCCAGCCTCTTTTTAAGGCTATAGGAAAGGCAGTTTTTGGACTTATGACAAGGACGGTCAACGGCAAGAAGGAGTTCCTTGTGGCAGGCAGGCCTGAGATTGGGTCGTTTGACTATATCGAATTAGGCCCTTCGGTTCAGTGGGAGCCTACTAAGAAGCCGGATAGCGACAATGAGGTTGACAGATTGTTCAGACAGAAGATAGATAATAATAAAGCACAGTATCATGTGATACTTTCCGAGGAGGGCGGACGCTTCTACCATGAGCAGAACCATAATTATATCGTGGAAATAGCCGCTGATGAGCTGAGAGCGCTGCCGGAGGGTTATTTCTGGATAGATTATGGCACGCTTAATTACATGATACAGATTAACAACTGTCTCAATATACAGCTTAGAAATCTTCTGTCATTGCTGGAGATATAATACTCGAATGCGGGTTTTAGATGTTTTAAAGCGGAAATATATGAATAGTTACGAAGAAAGGATAATTTGAGTATGTTCAGAATAGGTATACTTGGAGCTGCGGATATCGCGTTTAATAGATTTTTGCCTGCATTAGAAAAGGTTCAGGGTGTACAGTGTGCCGGAGTGGCATCAAATTCACCGGACAAGCTTAAAAGGTTCGTTGACAAATACAATATCCATGTGTATGAATCCTATGACGAGGTTATTCAGGATGAAAATGTTGACTGTATATATGTGCCGCTTCCACCGGTTTTTCATTATGAGTGGGCGAAGAAGGCACTGCTTGCCGGAAAGCATGTATTTCTTGAGAAGCCTTCCACAATATCGGCAGAGCAGACGAGGGAGCTTGCAGGGATTGCCGGGAGCATGGGACTTGTGCTTCAGGAAAACTATATGTTCCAATATCATGCACAGCTTGCTGATATAGAGAAGATTATAGCATCCGGAGAGCTTGGAAAGCTTCGTCTTGTGCGCACAAGCTTCGGGTTCCCAAGGAGAGCAGGCGGTGATTTCAGATATGTTAAGGAGCTTGGCGGAGGAACAATGCTCGATAATGGCGGTTATACGATCAAGCTTATTAACAGGCTTCTCGGAAAGAGTACAAGACTTGTCGCTTCAAAGCTTGATTATGATGAAGAAACAGGCGTTGATATATTCGGTACAGCCGAGTTTATGAATGCTGATGGTGTGCTTGCACAGGCAGCGTTCGGAATGGACTGCCAGTATCAGTGCTCGCTTGAACTATGGGGAAGTAAGGGAAGACTCACAACAGGCAGAATCTACACGACACCGAATGGCTTTGTTCCGACAGCACTTATTGAGACAGGAGCTGGAAGCAGGAGTATAGAGCTTGCCTCATGTGATGCGTTTGAGGAGTCGATTAAGATGTATCTTAGGGCTGTTGACGATGACGGACTGAGGGCTGAAATGGCGCAGGAGCTGGTAAGACAGGCTGAGTTTGTCGATGCTGTCAGAAGGAATGAAGGCTAGTGTGAGACACGGATGGGGTTTATAATGAAAATGAAAGATATGGATTCAAAACAAAGATATAACAAAATAGCATGGCAGGTATCGCAAATTGCTGTTATTATTCTGTTTTTCACGATTTTCTTTACACTTGCGAAAATTTCAACATTATATGCGGATGTGTGGAGCGCCGGCTTTAGAAGCTTTGTAAATACAGGCATGAGTGTGAGTATGGCACTTTTGCTTATAAGCGTCACAGGACTTGTCGTTTTGCGGATAAAGAGCGGCGCAGTGACAAGAGATTACAAGGATATAACAGCATGCGCACTGCTTGTAATAATTCATTATCTGATAAGAGTTCAGATTGTGGGAACATTGCAGCTTGATGAAGGACTTACATGTTACGAGTCTTTGGAGTATCTTCTGTATCATCCGGATATGATTATCACTGATTTTATAAATGCGGGAAAGATTGCGGACAGGAGCGCTTACGGCTACAGCATGTTTGCTCTCATGGGCGAATTTTTAGTGCCGGGAAGAGGAACCGGCTTTCAGTGGAGCCAGCTCTATATGGGACTTGCGGGAGCATGCTGTATCTATATGATATTTAAAAAGCTCTTTCCGAAGGCAAGAACCATTATACTGTTTTTTGCTGCGCTAGTTGTATCCTTTTCACCTATGCAGCTTGGAATGTCAACGCTTTGCGGATTAGAGTACGGCATGACAATGTTTTTCATATATGCACTGTACTGCTGTGTGAGCAAAAAATACATTCTTATGGTTTTCTGGCTTATAATGCTTGGCACAACCAAGAGCTCAGGAATGCTTGTCGCGCTGTGCTTTGCCGGAGCATTTTTGATTGGAATGCTCATAACCGCGACTAAGGCAGGCAAAAAAGATTCAGCAGGAAAGAATAGTGCTGCCGAGGTTGAAAGCCCTGATGGTGACGGAGATGAGTATAATCTAAGAACCGGCGTTATAGCCATAGCAGCTATAGCGGCAGTGCTGCTTTTCGTATATGGAGTTATAAGAGTATGTGCAGCCAACAGGATAGCTTTTTCGGGCTATTACATAAGAATCAAGCTCGCACAGCTGTATGTGCTTAATTTTAACTGGATATGGCTGATAATAGTGCTTATGGGTATCGTGATGGTGTATGCCAACATGAGAGTCAGAAGAACGCACAGGATGGAATTTACGCCATGGCTTATAATGACAGGCTGTTATATAGTATATGTTCTCTATCTTCTGGCATATCCGAAAGCTACGCTGCCAAGATACAATATGCTGGCGGATACACTCCTTGCAATGTTCGGCGTGATAATGCTTATAAAGCTTTTTGAGAGAAGAAGAGTTATACTTTCGACTTTGGCGGTTATCGGTGCACTGATGCTGTGTGAGACATTTGTAACAATAGACCCGGTTAGTGCATCGTTGTTTACGAACATGGAGACTAACCGTTTTCCTATACTTTACACGGCAGGATTTTCAAAGGATGAAGCACAGTTAAATGGAAATCTCGGAGATTACGGCTATTACAATTACCATTATACATTTGTGAATGAAGCGATAGACAGTATTCTATGCGAGTATGCTTCTGACACTAAGATAACAGTGGCTTCATCGGCGGATGAGGGAGAGACTCAGTTCCGTCAGGATGATATAAAGTGGGATAAGCTTAATGGAGAGCTTGTATATCACAGCGGCGATGAAGATGAGCGCTATGTCGGAATTGAGAGAGTGGCTGTGGATGGAATTTTAAAGTTAAAACAGCTTCCGGAAAGACTTGTATATATTGAGATACCGTGGAACAGAGGCGATTCTAAGGCTGCAATAGACAATATAAGCACATATTATCAGGTTGACGGCCCGAAGATTGAGTTCGAGGGTTCTTTGGGAACTGTATTGTATTATTTTTTCAGGCTTAAGGATGAGTATAATAAATGAAAGGGAATGGAGAAACATTATGAGGAAATACGTTAAAGAAATTCCGAAAATTATGAAGAATGATTTATCACTCAACATATTATTTGTCGGAATGGCATTGTATTTTGCGGTGCTTGGTATATTTAACGGACAATATTTTCAGGCTGTGTGCATGGCGTTATGCATTGTGCTGTATTTTGCGGGAGCTATGGCAGGCAGTATAAAAAAATATCTTCCGATTGTACTTTCAATTCTTTTCATTCCCGTTCTTATTGCCGCCGGGATACAATTTCTGGTTCACAGGACTGTAAGCGATGGATTTTTAAGCTTTGCGGCGGTTATAATGCTTTTTTCACTGGCGGGATTTACGAACACTACAGGCACAAAATGCTTTTCATATGCGCTCGGAGTTGTCGGAAGTGTGTTTATATTCTGTATAAATCAGAACAGCAACGGAATTATCATCTGTGTAGGCACGATGATAGCAGCCATAATGGTGCTTGATGCGACATATACCGCTGTGATGAAATATGTGTGTGCATGGTTCATGCAGCTGCTTGTGTTAAAGATGGTCGGAGTAATATTTTTCCTTAAAAATATTCCGATGAAGGAAGGAGTTATGCAGATGCTTGCCGAAAATGAGATACTATATATTGTGCTGGTTGTCTTAGGACTCGCAAGCCTGCTTTTGAAGGAAAGAAGGCCGAGAATAAAATCCGACAGAGACAAAAAGCACATCCCTTCGCTTAAGAGATGGCAGACGACAACAGGAATAACCTTTGCAATATTATTCTTCTGGGGAATACTTAATATGAATGACATATTCAGCATGGAGATTCATGAAGGAACAAAGGTTGTCACACAGGCTCTTTTGTACATCTATGTATATATCAACAATTTTGCGGGCTCGCTTGACAATATTCTGTCACAGTGCGGCTTCATAGCGCTGTCTATGACAGTGGCACTCATGTGTGCATTTGCTTACAAGGCGCTTGACAATTACCGCAATAAAGCGGCGATTGAGGATAAGCTTCTGGGGCTTTTTATGATAGGGTATATAGTAAGTTTTTTCTATCTGGATTTCTCGGTTCCGATGACTCTTTTTTCGGCTTTTATGGCTGGCTGCATAGCAAATGGGTCATATAGTGACGCAAATTGATAGAATTATAAAAATTTTTAGTTTTTTAGTTGCTTTTTTGCGAGAAAAAGTTATAATTTTTAATAAGTGCTGTCGGAGTCAGAATACATTTTGACAATGACACCATATATTCCGGCGATATATCTTTATCCGGGTACAACATGATAATCCAAGGAGGAGCAAAATGGCATTTTGTGAAAATTGTGGAAGGCCTCTCGCAGAGGGGGAAGTATGTAATTGTACGCAGGGACAGACAGGAAATATGCCTAATCAGCCTGGCAATGCAGGAACTGCCAAGAAGGGAAAGAAAGGACTGTTGATTGCAATTCTGGTTCTTATAGTTGCAGTTGCAGGTGGAGTGGCAATAATCCTCAATTTAACCAATAGCTACAGGAAGCCGGTTGATAAGATTGTAAGCTTAGTAAATAAGAGAACAACGAAGCTTGATTCTCTCGCATCGGCAGTATTACCTGACTTTGCTATGTCTTCATACAAGAAGGCTGTTAAGATACTGAAGTCATCGGATGACTTTGCAGATGCATTTGACAGTGCAGAAGAGTCTCTCAGTGCTCTGTATGATGAATTTGATGATGAATATGATGATGGCTGGAAAGTTAAGTTTGATTGCGCAGATAAGGAAAAGTTCGATTCTGACCAGCTTGAGGATGCAGATTACAAATATTCAGCACTCTATAGCAGTTATTTTGAATCAATATGCGATGATATGAAGGATTACGATAAGTATGACTACGAAGATATCGCTGATTCACTTGGAATTTCAAAGTCAAAGGCAAAGGATTTATGCAAGGTTGCAATAAATTTCATGAATGAATTCAAGGATGCGAAGGTATCAGCAGGCTATACTCTTACAGGAAGAGTAATCGTTAATGATAAGAGCGGAGATACAATCTGGAAGTCCGACAAGATGGCCTTAAAGGTAATTAAGCTCAACGGCGACTGGATGATAGATTATCTCTCACTTATGAGCGATGAGGGCATCAGCATCTGGGATTTAGAGAGTATGATAGGAAACTTCTACTAAGCTTTAGAAGCTTGATTACATAATGTTAATAAAAAGGACTGCGTGCAGCAATGTCATCACTGATTAATGACATTGTGCGTGCAGTCCTTTTTGTATAACGGGATTCGGGTGTCAAAACATGCTGATTTAGGTTAAGAGTGTATAGCATATTATATTTATACATATCAGCTCCATTGTACGAAGCAAGGTGTTCTAAGGACTCTGATAAATGTTTTCTATACGTCCGCCACCGAAGCAAGCATACATCCTTGTATGCATTGCTTCTAAAGCAGCATCCATGCTGCCTTTGGCTAGAAAATGAGCAGAGTCCAAAGAACAACTAAGCTTCTCCCAAAGTTGTGATATGTTTAAATACAACATGCTATACACAATCAAGTTTACAGAACATGTTTTGACACCCGAATCCTATGACACAGGGGATATATAGTTGATTTCTACCTGATAGTCTGGATATAATTGGTGTATATGTCCCACATGATATCGCTGTCGGCTAAGGAATTGATTCCAGTTGCGAGTCTTACACCGTCCTCACGTCCTTCGTATATGCACCATTTGCCGCCCAGCTTGATGAGTGCAAGCGTAAGGCGCTCTGTTTTCTGTGTAGTTTCATTGTCTTTGTTGTAGAGCACATAGCGGCCTGTTATATAATAGCCTGATGTGACGTTGAACTTAAGCTTGCTTTCACAGCGTGAGCGGATGATTGAACACAGTGATGTGGCTCTCTTGTATGAAATGCCCATTGAATCGGCAAGAGTCTGGTAATCTTCCTTGCCGAGGTTGTCTATAGCATCGATTATTTCCTGATAATAGCTGCTCTTTGCTTCAAGTTCGTTGTAGATGATTGCGAGCTGGCTGTCATCCATCTTCTCTTTGCTTCCGGTTATATCGAACTTCATTTTAATATTGCTTCCGCCGGATGCGGCATTGTCGCGGTAGTAATCCTCAAGCTGGGTCGGGATGCTTTCAAAATAGCTGTAATAGCTGTCGGAATTTGCGATTATTTTGTAGGCGGAATTGTAAGCTTTTTTGTCAGAGCCGGAATAGATGAGCTTAAAAAGCTTGTCCGTGTCAGTTTCGCGGCTGTTGTATATGCTGCATATGTCTTTTACGGGGCGCATATAGTCGATGTTCTGTATGAAACTGAATATTCCGAAGGCAGCAGCGCATACACAGATAACTATTGCAGCAGATATAATGATTTTCTGTGCTTTCGAGAATTTCTTTTTATTTTTTTCTTTGGAATGGCGGGACGGTTTATTGGAACCGGCTTCTAAATTATCGGAAATGTCAGACGTAATGTTATCTTTGTTCATTGTTATTCCTCCGTAACTGCGTGGCTTTCAATAATGTAATTAATTGTATTATATAGATATGGCTTAAGTCCGTCAATGTCCAGCGGGTCACTGTATAAAATGGCGCTGTACGATATGGAGCTTATTAGCTCGATTATCATGAAGAGCATTATCTCAGGCTCCTTAAACTGTATGCCTGAGCGCTCTATAAGTGAGTAGAAGGCTTTATTAAAATCAATGGAATCATCGGAGCCGCTGCTTGAGAGAGCCTTTTTGAATATAGCCCAGCTAAGATTCTTTGATATAAAAGTTAAAAGTGCCTTGTTCTCACTGAATTGGTCAATTATGTTGTCGGCGATGAATATAAAGGTCTTTTTAAAGCCTTCAAGTCCGCTGTACTGCGCCTCAATTTTGGATTCCTTTAAATCTTCAAGAGCTTTTTTTAGTACAAGCTCTGACTGGTGGCTTATAAGCTTGTTTCGGATATCATATTTATCTTTAAAATACAGATAGAAGGTTCCTTTTGCAATACCTGCCTGCTCTGATATCTCGGAGATACTTGTCTTGTTGACACCCTTTGTTGTGAAAAGTTCGAATGCTGTGTTAAGTAAAGACAATCTCTTATGCTGTTTGTTTTCTTCAGCTTTTCCCATTACGATGTTCCTTTCAAAATTACCTATTATGGGTCGGGGGTCAAAACATGCCAATTTAGTGTATGAGTGTATAACGAGTTATATTTATGCATATCGCTCTGTTGTCCGAAGCAAGATGTTCTAAGGACTCTGATAAAGGCTTTCTATACGTCCGCCACCGAAGCAAAGTATACATCCTTGTATACATTGCTTCTAAAGCAGCATCCATGCTGCTTTTGGCTGGGAAGGGAGCAGAGTCCTAAGAACATCTAAGCTTCTCCCAAAAGTCGTGATATGCATAAATATAACTAGTTATACACGGTTAAGTTAAAAGAGTATGTTTTGACACCTTAATCCTGATACAAAATAGTCTCATATTATTTTAACGCATTTTCGGAAATTTTCAAATTAAAAAAGTATAATATAAAAATAATATATAAACAGAATTATTCTTAGCTGTAAAATAGCTGGAAAAGTTTGCATAATAGTGTTACAATTAATCAGATATTGTATTTTTATAAGTACATAAAATATCAGGAATGAGATTCAAATAATCTATTTCGAATGTTTTGGAATTGCGAGAGCTGTTTTTATTATTATACGTTGGATGGAGAAAATTATGTCAGCTTACATTTTTGTGCATTTTACCGGAGAGGATACGCCGGATGGAGAACAGATTTATTTTTCAGTGAGCAGGGATGGTCTTAATTGGAATGACCTGAATGGAGGAAAGCCGGTTCTTATTTCCAGGCTTGGCGAAGAAGGTGTAAGAGATCCGTTCATTGTCAGGCATCCGCACACAGGAAAGTTTTATCTTATTGCTACAGACCTGCGTATGTACACGAAAAAGGACTGGAATGCAGCAGTGCATGAAGGAAGCAGGGATATTATTGTATGGGAATCGGATGATCTGACAGAATGGTCCGGTGCAGCAAGCTATACAGTCGGTATTGAAAATGCAGGCTGCGTGTGGGCGCCGGAGGCTGTATATGATGAAAAGAGTGGCAGATTTATGGTATTTTTTGCGTCATTTACAAGAGCGGACGGAAAAAAGCCTGTGTGCGGCGCTGATGAGCCGGGGGACAAGCATATAATATACAGATGCTTTACGGACGATTTTAAGAGCTTTAGCGCACCTGAAAGATATATTGAGCGTGGGCAGAGTATAATAGACACAACTATAATAAATGATGGAACCGGATATTACAGATTTTCCAAGGATGAAGTGAGCAAGTGCCTTATTCTTGAGCATGGTGACAGTCTTGACAAGGATGCATTTTCGGTTATAGGAAGTGAGACACTTGATAGCCTGTATGGTCTTGAAGGACCTGAGTGCTATAGGCTGCCGGATGGACATTTCTGCCTGATTGCGGACAGATTCGCAGAACATAAGGGATATATGCCGATTATAATAGATGATATTGCGGCGGGAAAAATGCATGTGATAGATGATGACAAGTACGATATGGGTGCATCAAGGAAGCGCCATGGCGGAGTTATGGAGATAACGGATGCGGAGTATGACAGACTTGTAGAACATTTTGGAGTGGTTGAAGGAAGGCTTATATAGGATGATTGTACTTAAGAGCACAGCGCAGCTGCGGCTTGTTTTTAACAAACTTATAAAGACGCTTTCGGTTCCGATTGACTGGAACGGAAACTTCATTGTCTCGGGGAATTTTCTTATTCTGCCGGGAAAAGAGCGTTCTGTTATATTTAATTATGATACAAGAAGAGTTACAACCAACCTTTCGGATGACAAGCTGGGAAGAAAAAGCGCAGAGACTATTGAGAATGATTCACAGCTTGTAAATATTTTTAACCTTGTATTGTACGCGTTTGGAAAATGGGGAGCATTAAAGGGTATAACGGTTGAAAAGGATTATAAGAAGATTAATTCCCTTTTTGCCGCTGTTTTTGGCGAGTTCGGCGTTGCTGCCGATTACACTGCACAGCACTGCTTCTGGTACAAGGATGGAACAAGAATCACTTATGAGGACGCTATACAGTTGGCAATCGACAGTGAGCAGCAAAAGGTCATTGATGAAGAGCTTGCACAGGAGGAGATGGGTCTGTGGCACAGCACTGTATGGAAGGTTGAGGACGAGCAGTTCAAATTTGAAAAGCTGCCTATGTCACAGAGGAGAAAAGGCAGGATAGGGCATAATTTTTATAAGGTCGGATATGACTGCCCACACTGTAGCGGAAAGCTGTATATGGCATCTTTTTCAAAAAAGGAGAAGCCGGTTATAGATACAGTTGAAGGACGTGTACAGCTTGCAAGAGCATTCTTTTGTCCTGAATGTGTAATATTCTATACGCCGCTGCCGGATGCCGGGCTTGAGGATGAGGAAGTATATTGTCTTGATTTTGATGGCGATACAACGGCGGGTAATGACTACATGGAAATGTTAGGCAGGCTTGGAACCAAGGAGCCTAACAGTGAATTTAACAGATATGTTGACCGTGTAAAAGATGATGCGGATTCTAAGAAAAGAGAGAACCTTAACGATATTGACAAGGGAATATCGGACGATAGAAGAAGCCTTAACGGAATTGACAAGGGAATCTATGATGACGACAGAGACCTTAACGGAATCGACAAAGGAATCCGAGACGACAGAAGAAGCCTTAATGGAATTGACAAGGGAATCCGAGACGACGAGCGGGACTTGAACGGAATCGACAAAGGAATCCGGGACGATGAGCGGGACTTGAACGGAATCGACAAAGGAATCCGGGACGATGAGCGGGACTTGAATGGAATCGACAAAGGAATCCGAGACGATGAGCGGGACTTGAACGGAATCGACAAAGGAATCCGGGACGATGAGCGGGACTTGAACGGAATCGACAAGGGAATCCGAGACGACAGAAGAAGCCTTAACGGAATCGATAAGGGAATCCGAGATGACGAGCGGGACTTGAACGGAATCGACAAGGGCATCGGAGACGAGAGAAGAAGCATTAACGGAATTGACAAGGGAATCTATGATGACGAGCCGAAAAGTCTTAATAGTACAGAAAAATCCGATGATGAAGAATACGCTTTAGACAGCAGTTATGATGAAGCAGGAGCATCACCAAAACGGTGGGAAAAAGAAATTAATGCAGGCTCATCTGAGGTATCAAGGTCAGAAATGAACGATGAATCAGATAGACGCTTTGGCGGGCATAATACAGAGAAAGACAAAAAGAATTCCGGCATAAGACTTTTACGCAATATGCAGAATTTGTTTAAGAAAATATTTGCTGTGACAAAAATTTTTGCAAACAGAAAAAGCGATAAGAACGACAATCCGGAGGAAAAATCATTCGGAGCTTATTCTGATGACAGATGGCAGAGCGAAGAGATAGGCGATAACAGCCCGATGTACGCAGTTGCGCACGAACCGGATGAAAATTCGGAATATAATGACGACACTGAACAGAACGGAGCTGAAAGACAGAAGGCACAGGAGCTTGTCGAGCAAAGCGAGAAGAATACGAGAAGTGATTTGTTAAGTCTCATTGCAAGGATAAAGGACAGGCATTTTAAACCGAAGGTCGAAAAGGAATATGTCGATAAAATACAGGATGAAATAGCCGGACTTGACAAAAGACGTATAGATGAGGCATGTGAAGGCTACCTTGATTATAATGGCGATGAGCTTAAGGAACTCTATGACAGGATAGATAATGAGGATTTTCTTCCGGAGATTAAAAAGAATGCGCTGTATAACATATCGAAAAGGCTCTGGAAGATAAGAAATGAGGAGGCGGAGCTTCTTGTCAAACGTCTAAAAAAAGCGCTTGAGGAAAACGGAGTGAGCGATGATAAAAGACTGTATTTCTATCCGGCACGCGAGGTTCTTGAGAATCGTGAAGATACGCTGTTAATGAACCATTTCGAATGTGCGAAGACATCATATGCGCCGGATATAGAGCAGTTCGAATATCCGATTATGATGGTTGATGTGACTAGAAAACAAAATGGCAGAAGAGGCATGTTATTAACACCGGATGCAATATATTATGGAAATCTTTATACTTATGGCAGGCTTAGTGTCGAAGATATTGAAAAAATTCAGGTAAATACCGGATTTATGGGCAGGCATGTGGCAGCATATCTTGCCGGTGGCAGCAGAAGACGGCTTGCTGATATAGCTGATTCTAAAGAGTCAGAAGCGTACGCTAAGACACTTGATGATTTTGCAGCTTATCTTAAGGAAAAACCTTTTTCAAGAAAGGAGAAATATCTTGTAAAGCAAAAACATGATGTTATATGCTGCTTCAGATGCGGCTATGTATATAAGAATATGAGGGAATGCCCGAAGTGCGGGTACAAGTTTAATTCATAAGTATAAACACTTAAATGAATTATGTTTGAAGTATGGAGGAAGAAAGTATGAAATCCGGTAACAGCGGTGACATAAATGAGAATACAGCACGATGTGTCAGTATAACAGATATAAAGAACGAGTGCATAATTCTTTATTGTGCGTGTGTGGTATTACATGTGGTTATGGCTTTATTTTTTATGAAGCTTAGAATAAAGGTTATGATGTATGAGAGCATTGCGGCAGCATTTTTTTACACTGCAGGTGCAGTAAGCATGCACAATTCCATGCATACAAGAAGTTGGATATTTCTATTTGTAGCAGAGTTTCTTGTTGATGTGGCTATGAGCAATATCACAATCGGATGGGGATATGGATATATACTGTACGGTGTCATGATTGTTCCTATAGTATATTATTTCTTTTACCTTGACAATCAGAGTGTAAAATCAAGAATACCACATGTCATTGCCATTATAGATTTATTGGTAATTACATCTACGGCGGTGCTTGGATGGGAAACTAATCTTATACCAAATGTGAAAATAGAGTCGGTGCTTGGCGTGTTCATGGCTAATGCACTGTTTTCGGTTGTGGCACTTATATTCTATTCCGGAAGATTTATAACCGAAATAGATAATAAGACTAAGCATCTTGCGTACAGGGCTGACCATGATATGCTCACAGGCGTGTTAAACAGAGAAGGATTTATAGCAGAAGCCGGGAATGTTTTAGAAAGCCATCCTGACACGGATTATATTATTGTCTGCTCCGATGTAAAAGACTTTAAGATGATAAATGACATCTACGGCGATGAGGTAGGCGACAAGGTTCTTGTCAGGGAAGCCCAGCTTATTACAGATATGCTTGAGCCGGACACTGTTGCAGGAAGAATCGGTGATGACAGGTTTGCGCTATGCATGCCAAAAGCCAAATTTAATGAAGAGCAGTTTATAGACCGTATAGTTGCGATGAAAAAGGAATTTTCTACAGGATATTATCAGATGTTCATATATGTAGGTGTATATGACATTAAAGACAAGTCAGAGCCTGTAGGAAACATGTGTGACAAAGCTAATATGGCTATCAAATGCATGAAAGGCAATTACCAGAAGGCTGTTGCATATTATGACGAGGCTATTCTTGAGAAGGAGCTTGAGCAGAAGAAGCTTATTGCAGAATTTGACCGCGCACTTGAGAATGACGAATTCTGTGTATATTTGCAGCCACAGACGGATGCAGATGGTGTATGCCATGGCGCAGAGGCTCTTGTAAGATGGATACATCCTAAGAGCGGACTTATGTCGCCGGGAGCATTTGTGGACTGCTATGAGAAATGCGGTCTTATTCATAAGCTTGATGAGTATGTGTGGGAGCAGGCGGTAAAGACATTGAGGCGTTGGATGGACTTAGGACGTAATGATTTACATATTTCAATTAATATCTCTGCAAAAGATTTTTTCTACCTTGATGTGTATGAAGTTATCACAGGGCTGGTCAAAAAATATGGTGTAGATACCAGGAATCTGCGCCTTGAGCTTACGGAGACGGCGGTTGTGAATGAGAATGAGAACATGGAGGTCATCAGAAAGCTTCATGATGCCGGATTTATAATCGAGATTGACGACTTCGGAAGCGGATATTCATCTCTTAACATGTTAAAGGATGTGTGCAGTGATGTATTAAAGATTGACCGTGAATTTCTTCGCGAGACTGAGAACGCAGTGCGAAGCAGAGATATCCTTGAAGAGATTATAAGACTTTCTAACAGGATGAACATGACAGTAATAACAGAAGGTGTCGAGACTAAGGAGCAGGTTGAGATGCTTACGGATATGGGCTGCCGGGTATTTCAGGGCTTCTATTTTTCAAAGCCGATTTCCATACAGGAATTCGAAGACAAATATAAGGTAGTATAATATTTAATGTCCCCGGACAGGATTGTCCGGGGATTTTTTTACTTTATAGGGGTCGGGTGTCAAAGCATGCCGCTTAATTTGTGCGTGTATAGCGTGTTATGCTTATGCATTTCTACTCCGTTGTACGAAGCAAGATGTTCTAAGATTTTTTACTTCCATTGGTCGGAAAATAAGAAATACAGCGCAAAATAGCGTAAAAATATTGCATAAATTTAAAATAATTGTGCATATTGCATAAAAACAGGAAACTAAAATCGTGAAATGAGTTTCTTGTTAAAAGCCGGAGGCTATGTTACAATTTAGGAAACCAAAAGAGATAAAAGAGTTTCCGCATTGAGTTCGACATTCTAATGTCGGATGCAGATTGTATGCGGCGATAGAGGGCAAGGAGAGACAGCAGCATAATGGCAGAGATGGATATACGAAGAGAGATACTAAGTGCTACCATACAGGTTTTTAATAAAAAAGGGATTAAGTTCACTATGGATGATGTGGCAAAAGAGGTAGGAATCAGCAAAAAGACCATATACACAGTGTTTGCGGACAAACAGGAGCTGGTATATGACATGGTTGATTATTGTTTTGATTCAATCAAGGAGAGTGAGGAGCGCGTCATGAAGAATGCCGGGCTTACTACCGTTGAGAAGCTTCAGGCGATTCTTGGTGTTCTTCCGGACGGATATAAGGATATTGATTTTGCACAGCTGTATATATTGCGTGACAAGTACCCGCGGATATATAGCAGAGTTGAGGAGCGGTTAGAGAGCGGATGGGATACAACCATTGAGCTTTTGCGGCGGGGAATGGAGGAAGGCGTGGTAAGGCAGATTGACACTGCCATAGTCAAGGTCATGTTTGAGGCGACACTTGAACAGTTCTTTATAAGAGATGTGCTTGTAAAGAATAAAATAAGCTACAGTGATGCACTTGCACAGGTGGTCGACATTATATGCAACGGAATTAAATTGTAAAGATATAAAGGAGGCAGAAGATGGATAAGTCTAAGGTCATATTTGGAAATGCGATGAGCAGAGGAACCTACAAAAAGGCAGTCAGAGGAAAGAAAGGATATGTAAGGAAGTTCGGTGATGATTCGAAGGTCGATTATGAGCTTACAATAAGAGAGAATAAGCATATCGGCGATATTCTCGGAGTGAAGGATATTGTTGTGGCAAGATATAAAGATAACCAAAGCAAGGCTGTGAGCAGGGCAGCCGGTGGTACAGCTGTTGGAAACAGTGTGGATACGGCAGTACAGTTTGACCATGAGAAGGGTATTATCGTGGGAAATATCAGAATGGGCTTCGGACATTACCGCATATCCATGGCGATTGCATCGGCAGCACACAGCATGGGATATACACCGTACTGGATGGATTTGAATTCATTTCCGGATACAACCTGCACGAAGGTTATCAGTGCACAGAATGATTTGTATTCCTTAGGCTCAAGAATTTCCCAAAAGAGCAGGCTTTTTAACAGGCTTGTCTGGGAGCCGATGAACTATGAAGGCTTCAGGAAGCTTTCTTACAATGCATGTGACCAGAAAAATGCGGAGCTTATGGCACCTGTGTACAGGAAGATTCCGAAGGATATACCTGTTGTCGGCACGCATGTATGGCCGGCGCAGGCGGCAGTGCACGCAGGGATGGAGCATGTTGTGAATGCGATTCCAGACAACTGGCCGATGGCTCTTCATCTGTCGGAGGGAAGCATACACACTATCCAGACGCACAATTCATATATGGGCTACAGGATACTAAATGGCATGGATGGAAAGAAAGTGCTAAAGCCTATGCCGGAAGACAGCCTTATATATACAGGGCATTACATTGACCATGAGCTTGTATCTAACATTGAGAATGACTGCGATGCGAGAACAGCCAGAAAGAAAAACGGTGAGCCGATGAGGTTTTTGCTCACAATAGGCGGAGCAGGAGCACAGAAGGAGATTTTTGCAGCCATAATAAAAAGACTTCTTCCGGCTGTACGTAATGGCAAGGCTGCACTTTATGTCAATGTGGGCGACTACAAAAATATGTGGGAGCAGTTAAAGACAGAGATTCCACAGCTTGGGCATATCGCAAAGGAGCATTTTGATAACTGGGATGAGACAAAGAAGTTCGCTGAACATGCACTCAGCGGGGAAGTCAAGGGAATACATGGCTTTTACCATTCTGACATTTTTGAGGCGGTCTACTGCACGAATCTTCTTTTGAGAAGCTGTGATGTCCTTGTGACGAAGCCGAGCGAGCTTGCATTTTACCCGGTGCCGAAGCTCTTTATAAAGAGGGTTGGCGGACATGAGCGCTGGGGTGCAATACATTCTGCCGAGATAGGTGACGGAACCTTAGAGTGTGAAGATATAGCACACACATTTCAGATGGTTGAACTTTTCATGAACGATGACAATCTCCTCAAAGATATGTGCGGCAACATTATAAAAAATAAACAGCTTGGAATCTATGACGGTGCATATAAGGTTGTAGAGCTTGCGATGAAAAGTAAAAACGACAATGTAAAATAGCATGGTAATTTATAAATATATTTTACGCAAATTAGGTACATGCGAAATTCTCATTTATAATGTTCAATTTTAAATATGGAGTTTCGTAACTGTCTATCTATAAAAATATCAAGGAGGTTCTATATGAAGCTTTCAGCAAAGGAAAAAGCATCCTACGGTCTTGGGGCTGTGGGAAAAGATATGGTTTATATGCTTTCAGCGAGCTATATACTGTACTATTATCAGGATTTACTGGGTGTGAGTTCGTGGGTTATGGGTGTCATTTTAATGGCGGCAAGAATATTTGATGCATTCAATGACCCGATTATGGGTGTCGTTGTGGCTAAGACACAGACGAAATGGGGAAAATTCAGACCATGGCTGCTTATTGGAACAGTTCTAAATGCCATTGTGTTGTTTTTCATGTTCGCAGTGCCTAAATCGGTCACGGGCGGCGGTCTTGCAGCGTATGCGGCAATTCTTTATATAACATGGGGAATTACGTATACTATGATGGATATACCGTTCTGGTCGATGATTCCTGCTTTTACCGAGGGCGGCAAAGAAAGAGAGAACCTCTCGACTCTTGCGCGTTCATGTGCAGGCGTAGGTTCAGCGATAATCACTGTCATCACAATGATATGTGTTCCGAAGCTCGGCGGGATAGGAAATGCCGATAAAGCGGCACTTGTCGCTGCCGGAAATGCGGAAGGTGCAGCGGACAGCGTGAAGCTTGCCGGAATTGAGGCAGGAAGAATCATAGAGCGGAGCGGCTTTAAGTGGTTCGCACTTATAATTGCTATACTCTTTGTAGTATTTATAACAGTGACATGCATATGTATCAAGGAAAAATCTACGGTCAATATGCAGTCGCCGACAGTGGGGCAGATGTTTAAGGCACTTTTTTCAAATGACCAGGCAGTGACTGTTGTTATCACTATAGTGCTTATCAACTGCTCACTGTATATCACATCGAATCTTCTTATCTATTTTTTTAAGTATGATATAGGAGGAAGTAACTGGAATGCCAGTTATGTGTTGTTCAATACGGTTGGCGGAGCAGTGCAGATTATCTCAATGATGCTTTTTTATCCGTTTCTTAGAAAATTCATGAGCTCTATAAAGGTATTTTATGTGAGCTTCGGAATGGCTATATCGGGATATCTTATTTTATTTGTCATGATGTGCCTTGGAGTATCAAGCGTGTATGTGCTTCTTGCACCGGGTTTTCTTATCTTTACTGCATTTGGTATGCTCACAGTGCTCACTACAGTATTTCTTGCCAATACGGTAGATTATGGTGAATTAAAAAATAAGCGCAGGGACGAGAGCATCATATTTTCAATGCAGACCTTTGTCGTAAAGCTTGCAAGCGGTGTCGCAGTTCTTGCGGCGAGCATATGTATATCGGTGGGCAAAATAAGTAAGGATACTACAGAAGCGGCGGCAGCGGCAGCACTCTCTGACGGTTCAAGAATGGTGCTTAGGACAACGATGGCGATGATACCGATATTCGGATTATGTGCAGCACTTATCATATTTGCAAAGAAGTATATTCTTACTGATGAGAAGCTTGAAGAGATTTCAAAGGAGCTTGCGGCTGACAAAGCGAAAGGATAGATATGATTTCAGAAAATAAGAATGTATTTACTCTGGATACAAAAAATACGACATATGCATTTATGGTGCTACCGACAGGGCACCTTGAGCATCTTTATTATGGAAAAAGAATAAATATCGGAGGCTGTGCGGAAGCACTCTCTAGAAAGCAGACGATGGCTGTCGGAAACACAGTCAGTTATTCAGGCGATAATCCGGCATTCTCGCTTGAAGCGGCACGCCTTGAGATGTCATCGTATGGAAAGGGTGACATAAGGGAGCCTTTTATAGAGCTTATCCATGCTGACGGAGGTTTTTCATCAGATTTTCTATATGATGGTTATGAGATAAGAAAAGGCAGGGACGAGCTGGCGACTCTGCCATGCTCATATGGCAGTGAGGATGAAGTGGAACAGTTAAAGATAATCCTCAAGGATAAGAATTACAGGCTGACGCTTGAAATGTACTACTATGTGTACGAGGACTGTGATGTGATATGCAGAAGCTGCCGCCTTATAAATGAGAGCGAAGCTGACGTGAATATAAGACGAATTATGAGCATGCTGATGGATATTGACGGTACAGGGTATGTGTTCACTACATTTAACGGTGCATGGGCGCGGGAGATGGACAGACATGATACAGTTGTAACAGCAGGAAAGCATGTCAATTCATCCTATACAGGAACTTCATCGAGCAGAGCAAATCCATTTGTGATGATATCTAAGCAGGATACAACGCAGGAGCAAGGAGAATGTATAGGGCTTAACCTTATCTACAGCGGCAATCATTATGAAGCTGTCGAGACAGGGATGTGTGATATGACAAGGATAGTGGCAGGAATAAATCCTCAGTCATTTTCATATATGTTAGAGCCGGGCTGCGATTTTGAGGCACCGGAAGCAGTGATGACTTATTCGGGGTACGGCTTTAACCGGATGAGCCGGAATATGCACTCATTTGTAAGGAAGCATATTGTGCGCGGAAAGTGGCAGTATAAGGAGCGCCCTGTGCTTTTAAACAGCTGGGAAGCGGCTTATTTTGATATAAGTGAGAGGAAACTTTATGAGCTTGCAAAGGCGGGAAAAAATGTCGGCGTTGAGCTTTTTGTCATGGATGACGGCTGGTTTGGGAACAGAAATGACGATACTTGTTCGCTTGGAGACTGGTATGTGAATAAAAAGAAGCTGCCTGACGGACTTAAAGGCATATGCGATAAAATTAACGGACTGGGGATGTCATTTGGAATATGGGTTGAGCCTGAGATGGTAAATGTCAACAGTGAGCTGTACAGAAAGCATCCTGACTGGGCTATGGACATTCCGGGATGCGCTCATTCGGAAGGGCGAAACCAGAGAGTGCTCGATTTGTGCAATCCTGATGTGGCAGAGTATATTATTGAGAGCATGACAAGAGTGTTCTCATCCGCAAATATCGCATATGTAAAATGGGACATGAACAGAATATTTTCCGATTATTATTCGAGGTATCTGCAAGAGCAGGGCAGGCAGCAGGGCGAGGTGGCACACCGCTATGTGGTTGCACTTGGCAAAATAATGCGTACTCTTGTTGAGCGTTTTCCGGATATACTGTTCGAGGGCTGTGCGGCAGGAGGAAACCGCTTCGATCTTGGAATATTGTGCTATTTTCCGCAGATATGGGCGAGCGACAACACGGATGCGGTAAGCAGAACTTATATACAGGAAGGATTAAGCTATGGCTATCCGATGTCTGTTGTGTCAGCGCATGTGTCAGCCTGCCCGAATCATCAGACGTTAAGAGTTACACCTCTTAGCACCAGATTCAATGTAGCAGCATTTGGTATATGCGGCTATGAGTGCAATCTTGTGGATATGAAGAAGGAAGAGCTAAACGAGATAAAGGCACAGATAAGCATTTATAAGAAGTGGAGACATACGATGCAGTTTGGCACGTTTATCCGCCAGCGCACCGGAAACATTCACCAATGGACTGTTGCCGATGCTGACGGCAGCCGTGCAGTCGGTCTTGTCATGCAGGAGCTTGTGCATGCCAACACACAGAATGAAGTCTATTATGCTGCGGGGCTTGATGAGAATAAAATGTATCGTTTTTACAACAGACCGTTAAAGCACAATATAAAAGATTTTGGAGATCTTATAAATACTGCAGCACCGGTTCATATAAGGCAAGGTTCACTCTTGCACAGCATGGTCGCAAAGTTTATCACGATGCCGGGTGAGACAGAAAAGTATGAGCTTAGCGGTGGAATGCTTATGGAAAGCGGCGTGCAGCTTAAGCAGGCTTTTGCGGCGACAGGCTTTTCGGAGGAGATAAGACATTTCCCTGATTTTGCATCTAGGCTCTATTTTATGGAGCAGCTTGACACAGATGAACACAAAAACGACCAGCCGGACGTGGTCTGACACTTAGTCCGGCTGTGGGTAATTTATAATATTCATCCGCTCCTCAATCTGTGAGTAGAAATCATTGATAGTGTATGGAGTGAAATAGAATAATTGAAGCAGCAGCATGTTGCGTTTCTTGGCTGACTCGTAATCCGGGTCGGCCTTTGTTGCATTTCTTAGTCTTTTTAAAAGCTCATGCCATTCCCATATGAAGCGCTCATTTTTCTCTATGTCTGGTGTGTCGAGCCATTTTTCCACCTTTATTTTTAAGCGGTGATTGTTAAGGCATTCGTTTGTCTGCAAAAAATATTTAAAACCGTTATCGTCATATATACGTCCGAGAGGAAACAGACGGCATATTCCGGGGCGGAACGAATGTATGCTGCATCTGCCGTTGGTGTCAAGAAATGAACATTGTTCGTTCTCTCCTGCCATTTTGAGGCTCGGAAGTATAAGTCCGTCAATTACATTCAGCTCAACTCTATCTGCGATAAGCTTGTCAAAGCCGCAGTTAAGATTGTTGGTGAGCAGACACACGTCATATGGTGTCAGCACAATGGAATTACCCATCCCGCGGCAGCAGGCAGAGCATCCGGTGCAGTCCTGACAGTCCGCGCGTACCATGTCATTTAATGTATATAGTTTTCCGTCTGAAATATCATTTATATCGCCTTCACGAAGCATTTTGTGGACTCCTTTGTGTATTTTGTGGTATTGCCTGATATGCATTTTAGTTTAGCATTGTTTCTGCTTTTTCGCAACCGGCATAGAATTTACATGAATTTTACAATATCATGATAATATATTTTATGCTTATAGCGTTATACTTACATTAAGAATCGGAATTTACAATGGATACATAGGGCATCTGCCCGGAAATGAGGCTTGTATGACATATAAAGAGATAAGAAAAAATAAGGAAATAAATGCATATATAAAAAAGGGAAATGACAATCTTGGCATCTTAGGGTACACTGACCATTCACAGGTTCATTGTACTCTTGTGACAGAGAGAGCAGCGCTCATACTTTCTAAGTTCGGCTACAGCGAGCATGAAATTGAGCTTGCAAAGATTGCCGGTTACATGCATGACATAGGAAACAGTATCAACAGGAAGCACCATGCCGAATACGGAGCACTGCTTGCCAATGAGCTTCTAAGGCAGACGGACATGGGCCTTGATGACAGAGTCACGGTTGTCTCAGCGATAGCAAATCATGACGAGTCCACCGGCGGAGCAGTGGATATAGTGTCGGCGGCGCTTGTTATTGCGGACAAGACTGATGTAAGACGTGACAGAGTGCGTGCTAAGGATAAATCCATGTACGATATCCATGACCGTGTCAACTATGCCGTTACTGAATCCGCACTCAAGATTTCACCGGAGAAGAAGCTCATATCGTTAAATCTTCAGATAGATGAGAGCATATGCACGATGTATGATTACTTTGATATCTTTTTAGGACGTATGCAGATGTGCAGGCATGCCGCCGAATTGCTTGGCGCACGCTTCAAGCTCACGGCGAATGGGAGTAAGGTGCTGTAAACAGCAATTTATGGAATTGTATTTCTTCAAATTGAATCACCCAAATAAAACTCTATGCAAAACCACACACATGCATTATAATAGCTCAATGACGCAGCCTGAAATGACAGGCATTATTATGTAAAACAGAAATGAGGAATTTTATGGGAATAGTTGTTATGGGTGCAGTGTTTGTAGATATAAAAGGTTTTCCGGAGGATATCTACATTCCTGATGGAAGAAATGTCGGACATGTGGAGTATATACATGGCGGTGTCAGCAGAAATGTTGTTGAGGATATAGCCAACATTGAGCTTCGCCCTACATTCGTAGGCATTGTTGATGACAGTGCTCTTGGCGAGGAAGTCGTAAAGAAGCTTAACAACCATAAAGTCAACACAGATTATGTGATGACTGTGCCGGGCGGAATGGGAACATGGCTTGCTGTATTTGACCACAACGGAGATTTGGCAGGTTCGATTTCGCAAAGGCCTAATCTTATGCCGATACTGGAACTGCTTGAAAAAAAGGGTGACGAGATAATTTCAAATGCGGATTCGATTATTGTCGAGGTCGATATGGACAAAGAGATAATCAAGAAGGTTGTGTCGCTTGCTAAGCAGTATAACAAGAAGCTGTACGGTGTTGTCAGCAATATGAGCATTGCTGTTGAGAGAAGGGATTTCCTTAAGCACTTTGACTGCTTTATCTGCAATCAGCTTGAAGCCGGAATGCTTTTCATGGAGGATTATTCACAGAAGAGCCCTGAAGAGTTGAGAGATATACTTGCAAAGCGTGTAACGCTTGGCAGGATTCCGTCAATGATTGTGACTATGGGTGGAAACGGTGCTGTATATGCCGATATGAATGGCGATAAAGGAATATGTCCTCCTCAGAGAGTGAGGGTTAAGGATACAACAGGAGCAGGTGATGCGTTCTGCGCAGGCGTTGCGAGTGGACTTACTTATGGAAAGACGCTTGGCGAGTCGGTTGAGATTGGAAGCCGCCTTGCCGCTTCCGTAATTACATCATCGGAGAATGTATGTCCGAGATTTCTTCCTGAAGAGTTCGGAATTTCCAATATATGATTCGTGTGTCAAAACATGCTGATTTAGTCTATGCGTGTATAACGAGTTATATTTATGCATGTCACTTCGTTGTCCGAAGCAAGATGTTCTAAGGACTCTGATAAATACTTTCTATGCATATGCCACCGAAGCAAAGCATACATCCTTGTATGCATTGCTTCTAAAGCAGCATCCATGCTGCTTTTGGCTGGAAATTAAGCAGAGTCCTAAGAACAACTAAGCTTCTCCCAAAAGTCGAGACATGCATAAATATAACTTGTTATACACATTTAAGTTCACAAGGCATGTTTTGACACTTGTAATCAAATATAAAAATCCGGCAGATGTCCGTATGTAGGATATCTGCCGGATTTTTTTATAATTATAATAATTATTTCTTCGTGTCATTTATGTCCGTGTCGATTACTGCCTCCATCTCATCTATATGCGAGAGAAAAATGGATGCAATGGATGGGTCGAACTGGGTTCCCATACTCACACGGATAATTTCAACGGATTTTTCTTTAGAAAATCCTTCCTTGTAATGCCTCTTAGAACGGAGTGCGTCGTAGACATCAGCTACTGCCATTATTCTTGCACAGAGAGGAATTGAGCATCCGCTTATTCCTTCCGGGTAGCCTGTTCCATCGTAGCGTTCGTGATGGTACAGAGCCATGTCATGTGCAATCTGGTAGTATGAATCGCTCTCAAGTCCCTTTAACGTAGTGTCGAGAATCTTGGCACCTTCCTGAGGGTGTGTTTTCATTATGGCAAATTCTTCATCTGTCAGCTTTCCGCTTTTTTGGAGTATGCGGTCGGGAATGGCAATTTTACCTATGTCATGAAGATGTGCTGCATCGGCTGTCATCTGAGCGTAGTCAGATGTAATTATATTAGAGTATCGCGGATCCTTCATCATTACGTTCACGAGAACTTTTACAAGGTTTCCTGTGTTCTTGATATGTAAGCCTGTGATGCCATCGCGAGCCTCAATTATTGTGGCGAAGCTGCCGATGATATTACGCTGTATGGAGATTACTTCCTTTGTCTTTTTTTCTACTTCTGCCCGAAGCCTTGCAGTGTAATAATATTGATTGGTGCTTTCAGTAATTATGAGCAGCTGACCATAATTGGCATTATCGTGTATGATACTATGCAATGACAGCTCATAGACATAGTTCTCGTTTCCGGAAATGTTTTCAAGCTCCGGTGCGAGTTTCTGACTTATAAACAGTGGTTTTCCATTCGATGCAAGATTTTCGAGGTATTCAACAGGTTTGTTTCTGTGTTCACAGTTTTGGATACAGTCGAGAACCTTGGAGGCTTCAGCGTTGATATAGACAGTATTGCCATATATGTCTATAACAATCAGACCGTTTTTCATATTGTCAACGGCTTCATCCTTTGCAAGAGTCAGCGTATCAAAAAGCCCATATTTTCGCATAAGCCGTTCAAAAAAGAATACAGCTATAAGATAAGCCATTGTGGTAGCATCATATCCACCTGTGATATTAAGAAGGTATGCGATAAGGCTTAATATACTGAACACAATGATAGCGAGCAGAGTAAGTATCTGCTTTTGAATAATCGGTGATTCATGCCTCCTGTATTTTCTTATGCATACGATAATCATTCCGAGAAAATAGTAACAAAGGAACACCGTATATAGGTTATATAAGATTCCATGGTGCAGAACCATATGAGGAAATATTCCACTGTCAACAAAATCTATTGATGAATAGAAAAGATGATGGTATTTGTTGGTATATACGAGCATGGTAATCGTAAGACCTATGCCAAAAAAAATGTTACGGGAACGCTTTGATATGCTCACACCACAATATTCCATGACAAAAAGGTATAGCGAGAATATGATAAAAGGCTTGCCGATGTAAGTCACCTTCAATGATTGCGTTGCAAGCAGCTTCGTTGTGGCTTCCATTTCAAGTATGTAACCAACGAGGTTAATCATTGTGGAATACATAACTATAAGTAAGAGTGTCTGCATTCTGGAGCTTCGCTGTCTTGTGACATAGATTACTTCAAAAAATAAGGCTATAATTCCGATGTATTGTAATATTAAAAGGGCATAATACATAACATTGAACCTTTCAAAAATATCTATATTTTACTATCTGTATTTTAATAAGTAATAATAGCATAATAATTTTAATCGGTCAAAAAAAATTTATAAAATAAAAGAGAAAATTCATTAATCTTGTGAGATGTGGACAGTTCATTTTCAGGTATTTTATACAAGCCCGGTGCCGGAACAAAATTTTGCCGCATAGGCGACCCGCAGCAGTCGGAGAATTACGGAAAGCAGAATTCTTTCTTGTTATGAACAGGAAGTTATGAGCAGGAAGCAAAAACAGATTACAAAAATTTTAAAATTTTGAAAAAAGTACTTGCAAAATACCCAATCAGGGTATATTATGCTAACAAAATACCTACGAGGGGTATATAAAAAGAAACGGAGATTGCAATGGAGAATAAGAAAGAGAACTGTCCTGCCTGTGGAAGCAGTGCAGACAATAAGTGTTGCTGCTGTGATAAGCACAAGGAGCGTTCCGAGAAGGAGTATAAGGATTTGATTAACCGCCTTAAGCGCATTGAGGGTCAGGTAAGAGGTGTTGAGCATATGATTGAGGAGGATGCATACTGTACTGATGTGCTGATTCAGGTTGCGGCAATCAACGCAGCGCTCAACAGCTTTAACAAAGTGCTTCTTGGAAATCATATAAGAACCTGTGTCGCCGAGAACATACGCGAGGGAAATGACGAGGTTATAGACGAGCTTGTAGGTGTGATACAGAAGCTTATGCGATAGGAGTGGGTTCATAGATATAACATGCTATTTTGGATTGCTTGTGTATAACGTGTTATGTTTATGAATTTCAGCTTCGTTGTCCGAAGCAAGATGTTCTAAGGACTCTGATAAATGCTTTTATTACGTCCGCCATCGAATCAAAGCATACATCCTTGTATGCTTTGATTCTAAAGCAGCATCCATGCTGCTTTTGGCTAAGAATCAAGCAGAGTCCTAAGAACAACTAAGCTTCTCCCAAAAGTCGTGAAATTCATAAACATAACACGTTATACACAAAAAATAATTTGCAAGTTATAACACTTGAATGTTAAGTGTGAATATAGGTAATTGCGAAACTCAAATTTATCAATAAACAGTTGTGCAATTTTACT
>UQYF01000023.1 GCA_900545175.1 uncultured Eubacteriales bacterium | reverse complement strand
ATCTTTACATTAGAGAAATCAATCTTCTCTGGCTCAGCTTTTACCTCTTCTGAAGGCTTAGAACTTACGCCATTTTCAGCCTTTACGCCACCGATGCTCTTCATCGTCGGGAACAATAAAACATCTCTTATCGCAGGGCTGTTAGTCATCATCATTACCATTCTGTCGATACCGAAGCCGATTCCGCCCGTAGGTGGCATACCGATGCTTAATGCATTTAAGAAATCTTCATCTGTGTGGTTAGCTTCGTCATCTCCTGCCGCAAAGAGCTCCTCCTGAGCTGCAAAACGTGCTCTCTGGTCGATAGGGTCGTTGAGCTCTGAGTAAGCATTTGCCATCTCCCAGCCGTTCATGAAGAACTCAAAACGCTCTACATACTCCGGATTCTCCGGCTTCTTCTTGGTGAGCGGAGAAATCTCAATCGGATGGTCCATAACGAAGGTAGGCTGAATTAAGTGCTCTTCAACGAACTCCTCGAAGAAGAGGTTGAGAATATCGCCCTTCTTATGGCGCTCCTCAAATGCTACGTTCTTCTCCTTCGCAACGGCTCTCGCCCCCTCAAGTGTGTGAATTTCGTTGAAATCTACACCTGAGTACTTCTTAACAGCGTCAACCATTGTGATTCTCTCAAATGGCTTAGATAAATCCATTACATTCTCGCCGTATGTGAGAATCTCGGAACCTGTTACTTCCTTGGCAACATAGCGGTATAGGTTCTCTGTCAGATCCATCATGCCATGGTAGTCTGTATATGCCTGATATAACTCCATGAGTGTGAACTCAGGGTTATGTCTTGTATCAAGTCCTTCGTTACGGAATACACGTCCAATCTCATATACACGCTCCATTCCGCCTACGATTAATCTCTTTAAATATAACTCAAGTGAGATACGAAGCTTAAGATCCTCATCGAGCGCATTAAAATGTGTCTCGAACGGTCTTGCAGCCGCACCACCTGCGTTAGCTACGAGCATAGGAGTCTCAACCTCCATAAAGCCCTGTGCATCGAGATAGCGTCGCACTGTGCTTATAACCTTCGAACGCTTTACAAATGTATCCTTGACATCCGGGTTCATTATAAGGTCAACATATCTCTGGCGGTATCTTGTATCTGTATCGGTAATTCCGTGGAACTTCTCCGGAAGAACCTGAAGTGACTTAGAAAGAAGTGTTACTTCCTCCGCATGGATAGAAATCTCATCTGTCTTTGTTCTGAATACATAGCCCTTGATACCAAAAATATCACCGATATCAGACTTCTTAAAGTCAGCATATGACTCATCGCCAACAGCATCCTTTGCAACATATACCTGTATATTTCCCTTTAAATCGGCAATGTTGCAGAATGAAGCCTTACCCATTACACGCTTGAACATCATACGTCCGGCGATGGAAACTTCGATAGGGCTTGCATCCATAATTGCTCTTCTCTCGTTGTAATCCTCGTTGATAACATCCTTTGCCTGCTGCTCATCAAGTCCTTCTGTTGAAGGTCTTACTCTGCCGGCGAGAAGCTTAGCTTCATGGTCATTGTAAAGGCTCTTAACCTCATCTGTGTGATGAGTCTGATTATACTTAGTTATAGTAAAAGGATCCTTGCCTGCTTCCTGTAATGCGGCAAGCTTCTCTCTTCTTACTCTTATTAATTCATTAATATTCTGGCTGGAGACATTCTCCTGTGCCTTTGGATTATTCTGTTCTGCCACGTTTTGTCCTCCTTGCAGAAATATGCTTTAGTTGCTCTCTGATCTTCTGATTGATAAAATCTTGTAATCAACATCACCTGAAGGAGCTGCAACTGTTATTGTCTGTCCTACCTTTGCTCCGATAAGTGCCTTTCCAAGAGGTGACTCATTGGAAATATAACCGCTGAGACTGCTTGCCTCTGTAGAACCTACAATCTTATACTCTAATGTCTCATCATACTCAACATCAAGAAGCTCTACTGTGCAGCCTATGCTTATCTTGTCGATATCTACATCATCGCTTACAACAACCTCAACATTTTTAAGAATTGCCTCTAATTCATCTATTCTTGCTTCTATGTCACGCTGCTCATCCTTAGCTGCATCATACTCTGCGTTCTCTGATAAGTCGCCCTGCTCTCTTGCCTCCTGAAGCTTTTTTGCAACATCCTTACGTCTATCTACTTTTAAACTCTGTAACTCGTCCTGAAGCTTTTTCATTCCTTCGTAGGTCATGACTATCTTCTTTGCCATAATAAAACACCTATACCTTCCCATTTTTATATAACAAATGCCGCTAATGCGGCTATTTTAGGGTATAATCCCCCATTCAACGCACCGTATTATAATATAATCATATTCAAATGTCAACCATTCAATTTATTCTCTTTAGCTTTAATCAGCCAGTTTCTCATCGAGAAGCTCAAACAGCTCATCCATGCTTTCTGTCAAATTGACTTCGTTTCTAAGTGCGGCTGAATCCTTTAAGCCTATTGTATACCACGCTACATGCTTTCTCATCTCGCGTATTCCAAGATACTCTCCTTTATACTTAAGCTGAAGCGCAGCATGCCTTTTTATCATGTTCTTAATCTTATCAACACCCGGCTTTGGCGGAAGCACTCCTGTGCAGCGGTATTCATTTATCCTTGAAAAAATCCATGGGTTTCCTCTGGCTCCGCGGCCTATCATAACGGCATCGCATCCTGTCTGTTTCTCCATTGCAATTACATCCTCGGCACTGCACACGTCACCGTTTCCGATGACAGGAATATTCACGCGCTCCACAACCTGTCTTATGATGTCCCAGTCAGCTTTTCCTGAATAGAACTGCTCTCTTGTACGTCCGTGGACTGCGACAGCAGCACCGCCCGATTCCTCAATGATATGTGCAATCTCTGGTGCATTTACCATATCGTCATTAAAGCCCTTTCTTATCTTCACAGTGACAGGTTTTTTTACTGCCTTAGCCATAGTCTCCACTATCTGTCCGACAAGGATGGGATTTTTCATAAGTGCTGAGCCTTCCCCGTTATTTACAATCTTAGGCACCGGACAGCCCATATTTATGTCAAATATATCAAACGGTCTTTCCTCAAGCCGCTTTGCCATATCTGCCATAATCTGTGGGTCTGAGCCAAAAAGCTGAAGTGATATGGGATTTTCAACCGGCTCCACCTGCAAAAGAGCCTCCGTATTCTTATTGTTGTAGAGAATCGCCTTTGCGCTCACCATCTCAGTATATAAGAGTCCGCAGCCCTGCTCCTTGCAGAGAATGCGAAATGGCAGGTCAGTAACTCCTGCCATCGGTGCAAGCACAAGATTATTCTCAATGTTCACATTTCCTATCTTCATATTTTCCTCTAATCAACCTGTTTTACATAATTGCAAAAAAGCCGCTTCACAATTACTTATAATCACCTGTTCTTCGCATAAATAAGCTGTAAGCCTTTTAGTGTCAGCTCACTGTCATATATCTGTATGCTGTCGGTATTTTCCGATATCAGCCTGCCATATCCGCCTGTTGCAACCGTCCTTATATTCTCAATACCTGTCTCTTCTTCTATCTTCTTTATTATATACTCCGTCTGGCCGATATATCCGTATACAAGCCCCGCCTGCATGCTTGTGATAGTATTTTTCGCAAGAATGCTCTTAGGCTTGGCAATCTCAATCTCCGGAAGCTTAGCCGCATCGCTCCACAGTGAGCGTGCGCTCGTAGCAAGACCTGGCGATGTGATTCCTGCCGTAAACACTCCCTCTTTAAGTATCAGGTCGTAAGTTGTCGCTGTCCCGAAATCCATCACTATGACCGGTCCGCCATAAAGCTCATAAGCCCCGACTGCATCTACTATCCTGTCCGGTCCTATCTCTCTTGGATTGTCACATGAAAGACGTATACCTGTCTTTATGCCGGGACCGACAATTATCGGCTGCCTGTTAAAGTACTTAATCATTGCATTTACAACCGAATGCATAACATTCGGCACAACAGAGCTTATGATAACATCCTCAATGTCTGCCGGACTAAGTCCTCTTGTGCGGATAAGTTCAATAAACACAATTCCATATTCATCCGATGTCCTCTGAAGCCTGGTTGTTATCCTGAATGTCGCAAGAAGCTCTTTTTCCTTAAATACACCCACTGTAAAATTGGTATTGCCTATATCAATAGCTAATAACATGCCGCCTCCCTATACATCCTCGTCAAGGAAAAAGACCTTGAAGTAGAGCTCTAATGCCTGCAAAAGATCCGCCTTTTCATTCCTTATCTGCTTAATCTTAAGGGCAGCTCCTATTTCATCATAGAGAATATCCTCCTCTGCTGCCTCCGTCTTAATCTGAAGTGTTCCGTTCTCATCATACTCAAGCATCATTATGCCGCCCACATCCTCGGTAAAAAGAACACACATAATCTTAAGCTCTTTCTTTATATGGTCAGGAAGTCCGTCAAAATCCTGATTCATATAATATTTCTTTTCATATGAATTTGAAACACACAATACAACATTATCCTCATAATACATGTTAACTGCCTACCTCTCATTTCTGTGAATATCTTTTAATTGCAATGCAATAGCAGAATTCTCTCTACACATATCCATACAGACCGCGCACAGACACTTCTCCTGAGCGTATCTCCGATACAATCCCCTTATCATCTTTTACGACAAGCTCTCCCTGAGGATTGATTCCGATAGCTGTATATATCTGCTCCGAATCATTTGATATTATCCTTACCTGCTTTCCGGCATTTGCAAGCATCTCATTGTACTCATCCATGATTCCCGACAAATCACCGGTCCTTATAAACTCTGCATAATACTTCTCAAAATATCGTGCAACTGCTTCAATGACTGCTGCTCTTTTTACAGGTCTGCCCGATTCTATGTACAGCGAACTTGCTGTCTCCTTAATTTCATCAGGAAATTCCTTCATATTGGCATTTATTCCTATTCCTATAACAACATAGTTGATGCAGGACATCTCTGCTGACAGCTCGGTTAGCATACCGCACACTTTCTTCTTATTGACAACAATGTCATTAGGCCATTTTATCTGTGATTCAAGACCAGTCACCTCTGTTATCGCCCTTGACACTGCCATTGCTGCCACCAAAGTGAGCATTGATGCCTTGTCCGGCGCAATTTCAGGCTTTATAAGAAATGAAAACCATATTCCTGTTCCCGGCGGCGATACCCATGCGTGGCCTCTTCTTCCTCTTCCGGCTGTCTGCTCCTCTGCCACAGCAAGCAGTCCATGCCATACTCCGCTCTCAGCCTGCCTCTTTAATTCATTGTTGGTCGAATCTATCGAATCAAAATATAATATTCTGCTTCCGAGCCATTCTGTGTGGAACAAGCTTTTAAGCTCCTGTTCTGAAATAACATCCGGTGCCTCTAGGAGTCTGTAACCTTTATTATTCACAGCTTCTATTCCATAGCCTTCATCCTTTAGCTGCCTGACTGCCTTCCACACTGCAGTCCTAGACACCGAAAGCCTGCTGCATATATCCTGTCCTGAAACAAAATCGCCCGATTCCCTAAGTATTTGCAATATTTTATCCTTCATATCAGTTCATCATCCCTCCGTATATCACAATAAGCCGCCTTTTTTGTAAACACGGCATAAAATTAAGTATTTGCACTCACAATCCTTGTGCAGAACAATCCTGCTGCCACAAGTACAACCGCAAATATAAATACTGCTGCTCCTTGCAGCTTCTTATCCGATATCGTGTGCTTTACTCCTGTGATGGCATTTATAAAAGCACCCATATATAGTATTCTTGGAAAAATATACATTCTCTCATGTACATCCGAAAATGTGTATACCGTGGCTGCAACAACAGCAATACTAAGTATAACATTAATCACATCAATTACAATCCTTATACGCCTTAACGTGCGCTCTCTTTTTGAAGCCATTTTTCCCTCTCTTTGACTGTCATTATCTCTATAACAATATGGCACCGCAAGTGATATCTTTCATAATACCATTCACGGTGCCATAATTCAAGCATACCTTTGTTTTCTCTTAATTTTACTCTACACTGTAGCATCCATAACTGCTTTGATTGTGTGCATACGGTTCTCTGCCTCATCAAAGACAATCGACTGTGCCGACTCAAAGACTTCATCAGTCACTTCCATCTCATCAAGACCGAACTTATCATGAATCTGTGCTCCAACTGTAGTCTTTAAATCATGGAATGCAGGCAGGCAATGCATGAATACTGCCTGTGGGCCTGCATTATCCATAGCCTTTTTGTTGACCTGATACGGAAGAAGGTCGTGTATGCGCTCCTCCCACACTTCTGACGGTTCTCCCATTGATACCCATACATCAGTGTAGATAACATCCGCACCCTTAGTTCCGGCATCAACATCCTCCGTAAGAGTAATCGTTGCTCCTGACTCGGCTGCATAGCTCTTACAAAGCTTAACAAGCTCCTCATTCGGAAAATATTTCTTGTTAGTGCAGGCTGTAAAATTAAGCCCAAGCTTAGCACATGCAATCATAAGTGAATTTCCCATATTGTAACGTGCATCGCCCATATATGTAAAATTAATGCCTTCAAGCTTTCCAAAATGTTCTCTTATTGTAAGCATGTCTGCTAACATCTGTGTAGGATGATATTCGTTGGTAAGTCCATTCCACACAGGCACATCGGAATACTTTGCAAGCTCCTCAACTATATTCTGTCCAAAGCCACGATACTCAATTCCATCGTACATGCGGCTTAACACTCTTGCAGTGTCCGCTATGCTCTCCTTCTTTCCTATCTGCGAGCCGGACGGGTCAAGGTATGTTGTTCCCATTCCAAGGTCATGTGCCGCGACTTCAAAAGAACAGCGTGTTCTTGTGCTGGTCTTTTCAAAAATAAGTGCAACATTCTTTCCTCTGTGATGATCTACAGGTATGCCTTTCTTCTTCTTGTCCTTGAGGTCTGCTGCAAGATCAATCAGATATAAAATCTCATCCTTTGTGAAATCCTTCAATGTCAAAAAATCGCGTCCTTTTAAATTCATGGCTGCCTCCTTGCGCACTCTGTCTGATATGTAATTGCAAAATCCAATCCTTACCGCTTTACCTTTCGGTCGTCTTTTCTATGAAAATCCGACCTGCGTTTTAACAAGAATACATCATATTTATCCGCATGTCAATGCATAATAATACATTTTATTGCAATTTATTGTATATTTATACATTAAATAAAGCCTTAGACGCCGCAATCAGAAGCATGTGCGCCGGATAATACACATAAAAGAACCATTTCCCGCCCTTTTTTCCACCAAGACTTCCGTTATATGCACCTATTATCGGAACCGAAAGCAACATTCCGAACTGAAAAAAAGAAATATACGGCTGTACTGCATTTGTCACCGCTCCATCAAGTGCCAGCAAAGCCGCAAATGCCGCTCCCGTACAAGCAAGCAGCTTACACTGTGCTTTCCTATCCTCCCTGTACACATACATTATAAATGGCCATAGCACTCCTATTCCTGCCCAGTCACCTAGCATTGACAGCATCAGCAATAAGAAAATTGCCACTCTCTTTTTCCTTATCGATAAAGTACTGCTGTCATACACACGCAGGACAACGAGTGCCAGAAACAGCGTGTAAATCATTCCGAATGATGGCATACCGCCTGCTGCCATACCTGCACATACCTCAAAAAAATAAAAAGGAAGGGCAGATATCACAGCAAAAATTCCAAGTCTCATTGTATACCTCTTGATATCATGCGTATGAATATACCCTTCCACCAAAAGATAACACATTACAGGTGCTGTAATCCGCCCAACTATGTGCATGCACTGTCCTAAAAGTGACACTGTAGGAACCCACATCCATGCTATATGGTCAATGGTCATCGCCACAATGGCGATGACCTTAAGCTGATATGCCGAAAGACCTTTTTTATAATCCATAACAATCCTTAACCGTGAAGACCTCTTGCCTGTCTGTCCATATCTTCAACAACAATATCATATATCTCACCAAGAGTTCTGCAATATTCTAGAACCTTCCATGGCTCATTGGTATGAAAATGAATCTTTATAAGCTCCTCATCTCCTACCGCAAGCAGGCAGTCTCCCTTAAAATGCTCTGTAAAATAATCATTTATCGCATCTTCATCAAGGTTCTCACCTTCGATAAGAAGCTGCGTGTCATATCTGAATTCGATTGGTTCACTCATTTTTGTTATCTCCGTTCCGTCCTGAAATACTAGCTTTCTATTGTTATTCGGCTTCCTTTACAACTTCAACAACAGACTTTGCAAGTCCTGCCATACCCTGAATCTCAGATGGAATAATAATCTTGGTTGCCTTGCCGTCAGCTGCCTTCTCAAATGCCTCTAAGCTCTTAAGTCTTAATACAGCTTCATCGGCGCCTGCCTCCTTAATCATCTTAAGCCCTTCTGCATTAGCCATCTGTACTACTCTTATAGCTTCTGCCTGACCTTCTGCTTCCTTTATCATCTTCTGCTTCTGGGCTTCGGCACGAAGAATAGCTGACTCCTTCTCAGCTTCGGCATCAAGAATCAATGAGCGCTTCTTTCCTTCTGCGACAAGGACTGCTGACTGCTTCTGTCCTTCTGAACGTGTGACTGCCTCTATCTTCTCAAGCTCTGCTCTCTTCTGCTTCTCCATTGCGTCCTGAATAGCTGCCGGAGGGATGATATTCTTGACTTCGACTCTGTTGACTTTGATTCCCCATGGGTCTGTAGCTACATCGAGAGATACTCTCATCTTAGAGTTGATGACTTCACGGGATGTAAGTGTCTGGTCAAATGCAAGCTCACCTATGATATTTCTGAGCGTTGTTGCTGTAAGGTTCTCAATAGCCATGATAGGATTCTCTACACCGTATGCAAAAAGCTTAGGGTCAGTAATCTGGAAGAAAATGACTGTATCGATTCTCATGGTAACATTATCCTTAGTAATAACAGGCTGTGGTGGGAAATCTGCTACCTGCTCCTTGAGTACAACTCTCCTCGCCATCTTATCGATAAAAGGAACCTTAAAGTGAATACCTACATTCCATGTCTCCTTGTAAGCACCGAGACGCTCAAGAACTACTGCCTGAGCCTGTGGCACAATCTTAATACATGATGCTAAAATAACAAGAATAATAACTGCTACAATAATAATACCTACTATACCTGGCATCTTAAAAATCCTCCCTGAATTTAAATATTATCTTTCGACTCTGCACTTTCATCAAGAACACGGCGCTCAACAATAACCTTAACGCCCTCTATTGCCTTTACTGTAACCATTGTATCAACTTCTATGATGCTTGAATCAGCAGACCTCGCTGACCACTCAAGGCCATTGACAACCACATATCCTGAAGCCTGTGCATTGTCAATCTGTGCAATAACACGCCCTGTCTGCCCTATAATACTGTCTATGTTCGTCTTGGTAGTATGTCTGTTCACAAATCTGACAGCAAATGGTCTTGTGAAAACCAGCATCACAAACGATACTACAATAAAAATCATAAACTGAATCCACCATGTTATATGGAGCAGTGATGCAAAAAAGGCAATAAGTGCACCTGCTGCAAACCATATCGTTGTCAGCCCCATTGTTGCAATCTCAAACACGACCAGCACGACAAACAAAATCAGCCATATCATTGCATTCATTATACTTTCCCTCCTTATTCTTATTAACCTGCTTATACTTTATAATACACTAATATAGTGTGTTTTACAACCTGATTTTCCTTTTATCAGACTATATTCCTATAAAAGTTCATTTTATGTAAAAAAAAGAAAATCCATCGCCTAACGGTAATGGATTTCCTCTTTTATTTTGTAAATTATATCACATATAATACATTTTAATATGAGTAAAAGCAATGGTTATTTAAGACTGTATACTGTGAATATCTTGCATAATTTGCTTTCTTAACACTGATAAAGAAAAGGTAATCTCCAATGTTATTAACACCTGCAAGAGCTTCTCCTGCCGCTGTGTATGATTCCTGATGTGATGGACCGTTTGCAAGAAGTGCCGCAAAACGCTCCGATACGTTGCCATTGCCATCAACTACACCGGCAAACTGTCCTGGAGCATATATGACATCTGTTATCGTATTCTGCTGGAATCTTGAACTTCTCACTCTGTTGAGCACAACATTTGCAACTGCAAGCTTGCCCTCGTAAGGCTCCCAGCCGGCTTCCCACTCTATGATACAAGCAAGAAGATATACTTCCGAATCACTGGCACTCATTGAAGCATTGGTAGTTCTGCCGATGCTGGTGCTCTGAGACATTGCCGCCTTAGCAGCTGCTACACGCTCAGCTTCCCTTCTCTCCGCCTCTATTCTCGCCTGCTCGGCTATATATGCATTCTCTTCATCTACAGTCCATGCAGTGGCAAGATCGTATGTGGAACTTATTCCTACATCCTGCACATAACCGTAACCGTTCTCACATTCTACAAGAACCCAGTTTCCAATCTCTTCATATGCACTTATTGTCTCACCTGCATAGAATGTCGCAATGACTGTACTGTTCTCATCTGCCGAAGCATATACCGGAAGCTCATCTGCTTCCACAACAGTTGTCTTATCTCCTATGAACGGAGCAACCATGTCTGCTTCCTCTCCAAAGAGCAGATATGTGTTCTTGGCATAACCGGCAACATTTCCGGAGGATATCTTGGTCCATACCTCACCCTTCTCTATAATGTCGGCCTGTGAACGTGAATACATACAGCCTACAACCTCTGATGTGTCATCCGGCTCTGAATAGATGTTGATTCTGTCTTCACAGTAAGAAATAACCTTATTTTCAAAATCACTTTTTCCTGTACTTACCGTAAGCTCATCGACTATCTCACCGTCCGGTGCAAGTGTACTGTTATATACTATCCTTGGTTCTACCTGAGCCTGCTGTGCCTCATTGTCGTTAACCGCACCGGCTTCTAAAGCAAATGCCGCTACATTGGTATTCTCTGATAAATTGTCTGAATTGTAAAGGGCTACAGTGCCGTCTGCCTGCGTGTCAGCTTCTGCCTTGTCAACCGATGCCGCTACATCAGTGCCTGCAAGTGCCTTACCTGAAAACGCAAGCTGTGCAATGAGTACTACAAAGAGCATCATGTACACGTAAAACTTCTTGTTCCTTCTCATCTTCAACTCTCCATTATTAATTGTTACAAAATTGTTAAGAAATGTTACGCCTTATTGTAACAACTTATGCCGGAATTGTCAACCCCTTCTCTGTCTGGCCGCTTCATACATAAGCAATGCACCGCTTACAGCGGCATTTAATGATTCTAATTTTCCCTTCATCGGTATGATTATCTTCCTGTCGGCGAGGTCTGTCGCCTCATCCGTAAGTCCGTTTCCTTCATTTCCTATGAAGAAAGCAGTTCCCTTCGTATAATCACATTTCACATAATCGACAGCACCCTTAAGATGTGCCGCGTATGTTATTATACCTTTGCTCTTTAACAGCTTAACTGTGCCTGCAAGGTCATCCGTATATGCAAACTTCATCCGGTACATTGCCCCCATCGTAGAGCGTATTACTTTAGGATTATATATATCTACGGTTCCCGAAGTCATTATTATTCCGTCAACTCCGGCTCCCTCGGCAGTTCTTATTATTGTGCCGAGATTTCCGGGATCCTGAAGATTCTCAAGAATCATTATGAGAGGATTATCTCCATGAATCATATCTTCTACGGAATATCCGGACATTTTCACAAGAGCCATAATCCCCTGTGGAGTCTTTGTATCAGACATATGTGAAAAAACTTCATCCGATACTGTCTCATATGAATATCCCGAAAGCGACTGTCGATTCTCTTTTTCGTAGCTCTCAGAGATAAAAAGACTGTCAATTCTCTCCTTTGGTGTCTCCTCGAACATTCTCTTCCCTTCAACAACAAAAAGTCCTTGGACCTTACGGTCCTTAGACTTTTTGATGAGGTTAATTACATTTTTTATCTGTGAATTTGATGTACTTGTAATCATTACCTTTTCCTATCTTGCTAAATTCCTGCTTATTGTGTACTGATATTCATCAATATCCTTCTTCATTGCAAGTGCTTCATCAATATCATAATCAACGAACTCGCCATGTGAATGTGCTACAACTCTCTTGCTCTTGCCGGCGATAAGGCAGTCGACCGCATAAGCTCCCATAATTGATGCGTACATTCTGTCCTTACATGTAGGACTTCCGCCTCGCTGCATATGTCCAAGAATAGTTGCTCTTGTCTCAATGCCTGTTGCAGCCTCAATTCTTCTTGCCATGCTGCTCGAATGTCCGATACCCTCGGCATTTATTATAATATGGTGTCTCTTACCCTTCTTACGGTTATTGATAATGCTGTTGATAAGAGTCTGTTCATCATTATTGTAGCGCTCCGGAAGCAGGATATCCTCAGCTCCGTTGGCAATACCACACCATAATGCAATATATCCTGCATTACGTCCCATAACTTCGATAATACTGCATCTTTCATGTGATGTAGATGTATCTCTTATCTTGTCGATAGCTTCCATTGCGGTGTTGATTGCTGTATCAAAACCAATTGTATAATCTGTACATGCGATATCTAAGTCAATGGTTCCCGGAACACCTATTGTATTAATTCCAAGTGCAGCAAGCTTCTGTGCACCACGGAATGAACCATCACCACCGATTACAATAAGACCATCTATACCATGTTTCTTACATATATCGGCAGCTTTCTGCTGACCTTCAGGAGTGATAAACTCAAGACATCTAGCAGTATAGAGAATTGTACCTCCTCTATGGATGATGTCGGCAACACTGAGCGCATCCATATCAATGATTTCTTCATTGAGAAGTCCGTTGTAACCTTTTAAAATTCCCTTAACTTTAAGTCCTTTTGCAATAGCTGTACGAACAACTGCACGAATTGCAGCATTCATTCCCGGCGCATCGCCGCCGCTTGTGAGCACACCGATTGTCTTAATTTCCTTAGCCATAATATCCTCCGTTCTACCGATGTTTAAAAGTCTTCTTTAAACAGTGAAAAATTTAACAAAGTCATTTTTTACTTATAATACCCCTAAATCAAATTATTTTCAATAGTATAATTTAATTTTATTATAACTTATACGACCTTTACATTGGCGGCACCAAATCTGTCAACAAGCCTCTTTAGTGTATCGCCATCTGCCATGATACTCTGGCTCTTAGGAAGAACCTTGCGCTGTTTTTCCTCTCTGCAATAAATCGTAACCGTGTCATTGCCATCTGAGGAAGCAATGATACTGTCAAGCTCAGGCTGTGCATCAAGATATGCCTGTTTATTGGCAAACTGTAACCAGCAGACTCTTGGTATCTCATTGAAGGCTGTGACTGACGAGCAGACAATTTTTCCGTTCTCATCCTCCTTTATATTTACACGTCCTTCAATAAATACCTTATTGTCCTCAAGAAGCTTATCCTTATATTTTTCATAATCGCGTGGGAATACTATAACCTCAACAGCCCCAAGCACATCCTCTAGCGTAATATATGCCATGAGCTTTCCTGTGCTTGTATTCTTTACGCTCTTTCCTGTTATTATGCCTCCGATTGTAACCTTCTCGCCTTCGCTTACCTTAGGCGGATTATCCTCTTCATTAATAAAATCCAGGCTCACATTTGTTATGTGCCTGCGCCACAATGCGTCATAGTCATCCATAGGATGACCGCTTACATACACGCCGAGAACTTCTTTTTCATAGGCAAGAAGCTGTTCCTTGTCATATTCCGGCACATTCGGCATGTTGACTTTATCATGCTTTTCTTCAAACATGTCAAAAAGAGACATCTGACCTGCTATATTATTCTTTCTTTCATTGGTTATATTATCAATGATATCGGCATATACAAGCATCATCTGGTGCCTGTTTACACCAAAGCAGTCAAAAGCTCCCGACTTTATGAAGCTTTCCAGTGTCCTTTTATTGACTTCCCTGCCTGAAAGCCTGCTCACAAAATCCTCAAGCCCCGTAAATTTTCCGTTCGCTTCGCGCTCCTCAATAATAGCATCTATCACCGGTCTTCCAAGGCTCTTTAGTGCCGACAAACCGTACATGATTCCATTTTCTGCAACGGAGAAATTACCTTCACCTTCATTTATATTCGGCGGAAGGATATCTATTCCCATTTGTCTGCAAGTATAGGCGTATGATGCTATTTTCGAGCTGTTTGCAAGCACACTTGTCATAAGTGCCGCAAAAAATTCCTTCGGATAATGGCATTTAAGGTACGCTGTCTGGTAAGATACCACTGCATAGCATGCAGCATGTGACTTGTTAAATGCATACTTGGCAAAATCCGTCATATTGTCATATATAGTCTTTGCTGTTTCCTCCGAAATTCCATTTGCGATACAGCCGGGAACGCCTTCCTCCTTATTGCCATATATAAAGTTCTGGCGTTCCTTCTCCATCACTGCCGCCTTCTTTTTTGACATTGCACGCCGCACAAGATCACTTCTTCCAAGCGTGTAGCCCGCAAGGTCACGCACAATCTGCATAACCTGCTCCTGATAGACAATACAGCCGTAGGTTGTGCTTAATATGCTCTCAAGCTGAGGACACTCGTACTCTATTTCCTGAGGATTATTCTTGCCTTTTAAATATTTAGGGATGAAATCCATCGGGCCCGGACGGTATAGTGATATTCCGGCTGTTATATCTTCAAGGCTCTTTGGCTTTAATTCCTTCATGAAGTTCTTCATTCCAGGACTTTCAAGCTGGAAGATTCCTTCCGTATGCCCGGAGCCTATAAGCTCCATCACGCTCTGATCATCATAATCAATCTTATCTATATCAAGTGTACCCGGATGAGCTTTATTTACAAGCTTGACCGCATCCTGTATTACCGTCAGTGTCCTAAGTCCAAGAAAATCCATCTTGAGAAGTCCCAGTTCTTCGAGAGTAGTCATGGTATACTGTGTAGTTATCGTCCCATCCCCGCCCCTTGACAGTGGAACGAACTCATCAGCCGCTTTCTGGCATATAACAACTCCGGCTGCATGCATTGAAGTATTTCTAGGCAGTCCTTCAAGTCTGCGCGCCATATCAACAAGATGCTTCACTTCCGGGTCATTGTCATATAATACTTTAAAATCCTGACTTCCGGAAAGTGCCTTATCAAGAGTTATTCCAAGCTCATTCGGGACAAGCTTGGCAACTCTGTCCACATCTGCATATGGCATATCAAGCACTCTTCCCACATCGCGGATAACCGCCTTAGCTGCAAGCGTACCGAATGTCACAATCTGTACCACTTTATCTTTGCCATATTTTCTCACAACATAATCAATCACTTCCTGACGGCGTTCAAAACAGAAGTCAACGTCTATATCAGGCATTGACACTCTCTCAGGATTTAAAAAACGCTCAAAGAGCAGATTATACCTTATTGGATCAATATCCGTGATTGCAAGCGAATATGCAACTATGCTTCCGGCTCCTGACCCTCTTCCGGGTCCTACAGCTATCCCATTCTGCTTAGCATAATTGATAAAATCCCACACAATGAGAAAATAGTCAACATATCCCATGGTTTTTATTACGCCAAGCTCATAGTCAAGTCTCTCCCTGTGAAGCTCTGCTTTGTCACCATATCTTTTTACAAGACCTTCATTGCACAAGTGAAGAAGATATGTCCATGAATCATACCCATCCGGCACTTCATATTTCGGGAGCTTGGTATGCCCGAACTCTATCTCCACATTACATCTGTCTGCTATTTTATGCGTATTTTCAAGAGCCTGAGGAGCATACGGAAAGAGTGCAGCCATCTCCTGCTGCGATTTGCAGTAATACTGCCCGCCTTCATAGCGCATTCTGTCCTCATCCGTCACCTTTTTTCCTGTCTGCAAGCACAAAAGAAGGTCATGTGCTTCGGCATCATCTGCAAATGTATAATGTATATCATTTGTGCACACAAGCTCTATCCCTGTCTCACGGCTCATTCTCATAAGCTCCTGATTTACAAGCCTCTGCGCAGGTATTCCATGGTCCTGAAGCTCTAAGAAGAAATTGCCTTCACCAAAAATCTCCTGATAATGAAGTGCTGCCTTCTTAGCTTCCTCATAGTTATTTCTTGTGATATCTCTTGCAACTTCACCGGCAAGACATGCACTGAGTGCGATAATACCTTCATGATATTTTGTAAGGACTTCATAGTCAACTCTCGGTTTGTAATAAAAGCCTTCGGTAAAGCCTCGCGACACTATCTTCATCAGATTGGCATATCCTGTATTATTCTCGGCAAGAAGCACAAGATGGTAGTATCTGTCATCACCCTGACCTACCGCTTCCTTGTCAAACCTCGACCCCGGTGCCACATAGACTTCACAGCCGATTATAGGCTTGATTCCAGCCGCCCTGCATGCGCGGTAAAAATCTATAACACCGTACATTACACCATGGTCTGTGATTGCAAGGCTGTCCATCCCCAGCTCCTTAGCTCTTGCCGGAAGCTCTTTTATCTTGCTTGAACCATCAAGCAGACTGTATTCTGTATGCACATGTAAATGTGTAAACTCCATAAGTACCTCCACTAAAATTAATTACATATATGCAAAAACTCCTCAGACAGAGCTAAGGAGCTTTTTTAATATAATATATTATTTAGCAGATGTGATGAACTCTTCGATTCCTTTTATTGCTTTCTCTTCATCCTTACCGTCAGCAATCACAGTAATCTCTTCATCAGCTTCAAGTCCGAGTGCCATCATACCCATAATGCTCTTTGCATTTACTTTCTTAGTTCCCGATTCAATAAAAATTGAGCTCTCATACTTGCTTGCAATCTGTACCAAGACCGCTACAGGTCTTGCCTCTAAACCGGTTGGAATCTGAATTTTGATATTCTTCTGAATCATGATACATACTCTCCATATCTTTTTATAATTTGTTCTGCCTCAAATCATCAGCAATCTCACTGATTTTCCTGAGACGGTGATTAACTCCCGACTTTCCGACAGGCGGCGAAAGCATCTGACCCAGCTCTTTTAGCGAAACTTCCGTATTCTCCGCTCTTAAAACTGCTATCTCCATGAGTCCTTCGCTCAGACTGTCAAGCCCTACTGTATCTTTAATATAATTAATATCCTCTATCTGCTTGACTGCCGCCGAAACTGTCCTGTTAAGATTGGCAGTCTCACAGTTGACCTGCCTATTAATAGAATTGCGCACTTCCTTAAGTATTCTCACATTCTCAAGATTTAGAAGTGCCCGGTGAGCCATCATGATATTAAGCAGGTCCACAATCTGCTCACCTTCTTTTATATAGACAACGTAATATCTTTTACGCTGAACTATTCGTGCATCAAACGTAAAGCCTACAAGAATTGACTGAATAAATTCAGCTTTTCGTTCTGTAGGGCATACTATTTCAAAATGGTAAAACTTTTCCGGGTCGCTCATGCTTCCCGCTGTAAGAAATGCTCCTCTTATGAATGCTCTCTTGCAGCACTCATTTCTGATAGCAAGATTATTCTTCGGCATCAGGTCCTCTGATGGCTCTTCCTCTGCGCTCATAAGCTTGGTCGCCATAAGTATCTGCACTGCCACATCACATTCTTCAACCATCACTTTATAAATATGATTCTTTCCTGCATGTCCGGCACAGCGTACACTGATACGCGGCATATAATCGAAACCATTTTTTATATATGTAGCCAGCTTCCTTGCTACAGCTATGTTCTCGGTTGATGATACAATCTCAAAACCGTCTTTTCTTTTCCTGACTTTGGCACTCATGCTGAGCATGGCAGACAGTTCCGCAATCAGGCAATGTCTGGCTTCTGTTATATATTCAGCCAGTTCCACTTTAACATCACTTGAAAATGACATCGGCACCCATCCCATCCGCCTCTGTTATTATCTCTATATAAATATAAATCTCAGGCTTATTTTTTTCGAAGCGAATCAAGCATAATATCACGGTGTTCAATCTTGATACCGTAATCCTTGTCTGAAAGCCTCCTGTATAATTCGTTGGCAAGCGTCACTGAGCGATGCTTTCCTCCTGTACAGCCTATTGCAATGACAAGGCTGTTCTTACCCTCTAAAATATAGTTAGGTATCAGAAAATTAATCATATCTTCAAGCTTATCCATGAACTCCACTGCCTGTGGACAGCCCATCACATAATCCTGTATAGGCTTATCATTGCCGGTGAGCGGCTTAAGCTTTTCAACATAGTATGGATTAGGCAGAAATCTGACATCAAAAACGAGGTCAGCATCCGCCGGAATCCCATATTTAAATCCAAAAGAGAGAATCGTCACAAAAAGATTGTTATATTTCTCATTCTGAACAAAAATTCTCTCTATTTCCTGTCTCAAATCTCTTGTAAGAAGCGAACTTGTGTCAATAATATAATCTGACTTTTTCTTAAGGAATGCAAGCGCTTCTCTCTCAAGTGCAATGCCTTTGTCAATCCTGTCTCCGACAGCAAGTGGATGGCTGCGCCTTGTCTCCTTGTAACGCTTTACAAGCACTGCATCCGCACAGTCAAGAAAAAGTATCTCATATTTGACACCTGCGTTGCTCATATGTTCAAGTACAGCATCAAAACCGGCAAATGCCTGACCGCTCCTGATATCAACACCAAGTGCAATATTCTTCAAATCCGAATTGCCTGCCACGGCAAGCTCAACAAATTTCTCAACAAGTGCAATCGGCATATTGTCAACGCAATAATATCCAATGTCCTCAAACATCTTAAGTACTGTACTCTTGCCGGCTCCGGACATACCTGTAACAATCACTATCCTCATTCTACCCGCCTCCTGCAAATCTCTTTAGTACTACAAGGGTAAAATATCAATACCTGTCTAGGTTACATCCATATAGCAAATATGTCAACTATAAATTATTTCACAAATTACTGCATTAATTTCAATAAGTGATTCCTATCATCTTTACTTCCGGCTCAAGAGCCACTCCGAACTTATCCTTTACGATACTTGACACTTCACGCATGAGCGTGCATACATCCTGCGCAGTTGCACCGCCCTTATTAATCACAAATCCGCAATGCTTCTGTGAAACACATGCACCACCTACGCTAAAGCCGCTAAGCCCTGCATCCATAATAAGCTTTCCTGCAAAATATCCTTCCGGACGCTTGAAGGTACTTCCTGCGCTCGGAAATTCAAGCGGCTGCTTTTCCCTTCTTCTTGTCGCTAAATCTCTCATCGAAGCTTCTATTTCGTCATGATTTCCCTTGGCAAGCTGTATTCTTGCCTCAAGAACCATCAGCTCTTCGCGCGCAAAACGGCTTGTTCTGTATCCAAGACCCATCTCATGCGGCTCATACTCTCTTATATTTCCATCCTTGTCCATGGCAGTTACACCAAGAAGAATATCCTTCATCTCACCGCCGTAAGCACCTGCGTTCATGATACATGCACCGCCAAGTGTTCCCGGAATACCGCATGCGAACTCAAAACCCGTAAGTGATGCGTTGAGTGCCGCTGAACCTATCTTTGATAATCTTGCACCTGCCTGCGCCGTGATGACATCGCCCTCAATGCGAATACGCCCATAGTTATCAAGAAGCTTAATAACAACTCCTCTGATTCCGTCATCAGACACAAGCACATTGCTTCCGTTTCCAAGTATTATATATGGAATATTTTCCTTCCTGCACTCCACACATAACTTCTTTATCTGCTCTATATCTGAAGGTTTTACAAGAATATCTGCCGGACCACCTATGCGAAAGCTTGTATGCTTATTCATAGGCTCATTAAAAAATATACTGTCCTCCGGTACACATTCTCTGACTAATGCTTCTACTCTATCCACAATCTCCTCCGAATACGCTGTAATTGCGCTTATATATACATTCTATGCACCAGATAGCATCCATGTGCAATATCAGCAGACTGCTTATATCTATGAGCCTCTGATATCATCATATGTCACACCGGCAAATTTTATTCTAATCCTTTATTAAGATTCTGCTGAACTCTATTATACAGCTCCTGAGCTGCATTGTAGCCCATCTTTCTCTGTCTCCAGTTGACTGCTGCCGTCTCGACAATAATTGCAAGGTTACGACCCGGACGAATAGGAATATTGTGGCTTACAACCTTGTTTCCAAGAATCTCTGTGTATGTCTCTTCAAGACCGAGGCGGTCATACTCCTTATCCTTGTCCCAGTCTTCAAGCTTGATAACCATGTCTATGCCCTGAGTCTCCTTGATGCTCTCAACTCCGAAAAGACTCTTTACATCAATTATACCGATTCCTCGAAGCTCAATAAAATGTCTTGTAATGTCAGGTGCCGTTCCTATAAGTGTCTCGTCACTGACTTTCTTAATCTCGACAACATCGTCTGTAACAAGACGGTGTCCTCTCTTTATAAGCTCAAGAGCCGCCTCACTCTTACCGATGCCGCTCTCACCCATGATAAGAACTCCTTCACCGAATACATCGACTAATACTCCGTGAATTGAGATAGTAGGTGCAAGCTGTACCTTAAGCCATCTGATTATCTCAGCCATGAATGATGATGTTGACGCATCAGAGCTCAAAAGAGGTATCTCATACTTAAGTGCTATCTCTAACAAATCCTGATCCGGCTGCTGTGAACGGCAGAAAATAAGACAAGGTATGTTGCTCTCCATAAGCTGGCGATATCTCTGGACTCTCGTCTCTCTGTCAAGTGTCTCAATATAAGCTTCCTCTACATATCCGATTATCTGAACTCTCTCATTATCAAAATGATCGTAAAAACCTGCGAGCTGAAGCGCCGGTCTGTTGACATCCGGCTGTGTAACATATTTTGTGTCTGTATCAATCTGTGGTGTGAGATTAGTAAGTCCCATCTTCTCAACAATCTTTGTAAGCTGTACTTCGTTATTACCTAACTTCATGTCCGCCCTCCTGAATAGTTATATATTATTTTTATTATAACACACTCAATGTACAAAAAAAAGTTCTTTATCTGGTCTGTCTGTGGAAAAAATTGTACACCGATTCCGCTGCCTTGGCATTCATTCCGTCAACGCTTGCAAGCTCATCCTCATCTGCCTCCCTTATATGTTCGACATCCTTAAAGTGATGCAAAAGTGCCTTCCGCCTTGCCGGACCGATTCCTTCTATATCGTCAAGTATGGACTTCACCTGATTGACGCTTCTAAGGCTTCTGTGATATTCAATAGCAAAGCGGTGGGCTTCATCCTGTATTCTTGTTATAAGCTTGAATGCTTCACTGTCCCTGCTTATCGGAATCTCAGTATTATTGTAGTACAGGCCTCTTGTTCTATGATTATCGTCTTTTACCATTCCGCACACTTTTATATCAAGACCAAGCTTACTTAGGACTCCAAGACATATGTTAACCTGTCCACGTCCACCGTCCATCATGATAAGGTCAGGCACCGCATCAAAGCTTGCATCATTCTCATGTGTGAATCTTCTGGTAAGAACTTCCTCCATGCTGGCATAATCGTTAGGCCCAATGACCGTCTTTATTCTGAATTTACGATAATCATTTCTCTTAGGTCTTCCATCCTGATATACAACCATTGAGCCAACCGACTGAGCACCGCTTATATTGGATATATCATACGCTTCCATGCGATATGCGCTCTCTATTCCCAAAAGCTCCTCTATCTCCTTGACTGCACCTGTCGTTCTTCTTTTTTCTCTCTGTAGCTTATCTATGTCCTGTGCAAGCACCATCTCGGCATTTTTCTGAGCAAGCTCGACAAGCTTTTCCTTCTGCCCCTTCTTAGGTGCTACAATCTCCACCTTAGAGCCACGCTTACTGCTCAGCCATTCCTCCAAAATATCCTTCTCTGCCAATTCTTCCTGCACCATTATCTGTCTTGGCACAAATGGTATGCCGGCATAGAACTGCTTAATAAAATCCGTTATGACTTCCGCTCTTGTGTCGGTCGCGGCAAGCTCCATATTATACTTATCTCTTCCGATAAGTCTTCCTTCCCTGACAAAGAAAGCCTGCACGACACATGTATTTCCATCTATTGCAGCCGCTATTATATCTTTATCAAGCATATCGCTGTTGGTAATCTTCTGCTTCTGCGCAACAGCCTGCACACTGGCTAACAGGTCACGATATACAGCCGCCTCCTCAAATTCAAGATTTTCGGATGCCTTCTCCATCTTCTCCTTCAGAGAATGTATTACTTCCGAATAATTTCCGTTTAAAAAGTCGAGTGTCTTATTGATATTTTCTCTATATTCATCCTTAGAAATATAACCCTGACACGGCGCATCGCACTGTTTAATATGGTAGTTAAGGCATGGACGTTCCTTTCCTATATCTCTTGGCAGACATCTGTTACAGGTTCTTATCTTGTAAAGCTTGCGGAGAAGCTCTATCGTATCCTTAACTGCTCCCGCACTTGTATACGGTCCAAAATATTTTGCCTTGTCTTTCTTTAATTCACGCGAAAAAAGGACTCTTGGAAAGTCCTCATTTACCGTAACCTTTATATACGGATATGTCTTGTCATCCTTTAGCATGGTATTGTACTTCGGACGATGCTCCTTGATGAGATTATTCTCAAGAACAAGCGCTTCAAGCTCCGAATCCGTTATTATATACTCAAAATAGCTGACATGACTGACCATCTGCTTTATCTTTTCCGTGTGGTTTCTCGAAGACTGGAAATACTGCCTTACCCTGTTTTTAAGGCTGATTGCCTTGCCCACATAGATTATATTATCGCGGTCATCATGCATTATATACACTCCCGGTTTTCCCGGAAGTTTCTTCAATTCTTCTTCAATTACAAACATATCAATCCTCATTTTAAGCAGGAACTGTCTATTTAGCTGTCTGCCCGGCTTTTAAAGTTTATTGTCTACGACAAGACCTTTCACATCATCGGCTGAGAGCTGAAGCTGTGCAACCATAAGCCCTAACGATTTTTCCGGAGTCTTAGCCGCATCATCGGAGCCTATCCTGCCGGCTTCATCAAGAGCATTGTTAATCTCATACATAAGCTCTTCGTCACTGTCATCCTTATGAGCTTCTCCTTTTGCTCTATCGATGCGTTCTTCAAGCTCCTTCTGCTCCTGCTTCTTTTCAAGAGCATCCTCTTTTTCCTTCTCTATATCCTCATCAATATTGTCCACGGCATCCTGCATTACCTGTCCGATAATCTCCTTAGATGCTGCATCGACAATCTGCTCTCCCTGCTTCTTTGCATCAAGCATGTCATGTGACTTTAAACGCTCTATAGAAAGGTTGCGGTTGAAAGCATAATCGCTTACAATCCCCTTCATATTATCTGAAATTTTATCCGTATAATACTTCTCATCAGCATCGAGAGACAACATTCTCGTATGGTAATCAGACAATCCTCCAGAATAGAGCTCCTTGTATCTTGCATACTCTTCATCAGTAAGCACGCTCTGCGGATTTCCCATGGAATCTCTGCCACGTCTTAAGATGTCTAAATCTTTTGCCTCTTCACTGTCATCTGTGACACCATATATCTCATTCGTGTTTTCCTTTTCTTTTTTTATATCCGAAATCATGCTCCTTGCTTCGTCATTCTCTTCATAAAGCTTCTTAGCATGTGCACTCTTTTCCTCGGCTGTGCTGTCTAATGCTTTGTCATTTTTATATGCCTCAAGCATAAGCTCCATAGCCATGCTTCTCGCCTTTTTGCGCTTCTCTTCCACAAGGTCCTCGCCCAGATTGAGTGCATTTCCGTTGATGGTGAGTCCGTTTCCTTTTTCACTTTTCCTGACATCATCCGCTGCTGTCTTGTTCTCCGTCTGCATTGCTGTAGGTGCCTTACCTGCATTACTTGTCATCCCTGAATTGTTATCTATTCTCACTTTCGTGTACCTCCCTGTATTTTTAAATTTAAAAGCCGATATAATCTGTTAGAGTTTATATCGGCTTTTTGGTATTTCATATTAATATTACTTTTTAAAAATCAGTCCTGTTTATCTGTTTCCTGCGAAGCTTCATTTGCATTCTGCTCTGTCTTTTCATCGGCAGCTTCCTTAATCTCCACATCATCACACTCAGCTTCATGCTGTGCGGATGCTTCCTCATTCTCAGCTTCTGCATTCTTGGCACTTTCCGTATTCTCAGAAGTATCCGGTGTTATGCCTTTTACTTCGTTAAATATTTCCATGAATTCCTTGCCGGTGATAGTCTCCTTCTCGATAAGGAAATCAGCTACCTTATCAAGTACTTCCCTGTTCTGTGCAAGCATATCCTTAACTTTGGCATAAGCATCCTTTAACACAAGCTTGACTTCATCGTCAACCTCCGCCGCTGTTCTGTCTGAGCAGTTAAGCACTGTTCTTCCATCGAGATACTGGTTCTCAACTGTCTCAAGTCCCATAAGTCCGAATCTGTCTGACATTCCATACAGAGTAATCATATTCCGGACAAGCTTAGTGGCTCTCTCAATATCATTCGATGCACCTGTAGTGACTGAATTAAATACGATTTCCTCCGCCGCACGTCCACCGAGAAGAGTATATATTCTTGTCATGAGCTCTTCCTTGCTCATGAGATACTTCTCCTCCTCAGGAACCTGCATTGTGTATCCAAGCGAACCCATTGTTCTTGGAACTATTGTAATCTTCTGCACCGGCTCGGCATTCTTGCTAAGAGCTGTGACAAGCGCATGACCGACTTCATGGTATGATACTATCTTCTTCTCCTGCGGGCTTAGAAGTCTGTCCTTCTTCTCCTTACCTGCTATGACAACTTCAACCGATTCAAACAAGTCTTTCTGGCTCACCACACCTCTGCCGCTCTTTACCGCATTGATTGCTGCCTCGTTAATCATGTTAGCCAAATCCGAACCGACTGCACCTGCTGTCGCAAGAGCTATAGCTTCTAAATCAACTGTGTCATCCATAAGAACATCCTTTGAATGAACCTTCAATATATTAACTCTTCCCTTTAAATCCGGCTTATCCACAATGATTCTTCTGTCAAATCGTCCCGGTCTTAACAGCGCTTTGTCAAGAACATCCGGTCTGTTGGTTGCCGCAAGTATAAACACACCCTTGGATGGGTCAAATCCGTCCATCTCTGCAAGAAGCTGATTGAGTGTCTGCTCTCTCTCGTCATTTCCGCCGCCATATCTTGAATCACGGCTCTTGCCGATGGCATCAATCTCATCGATAAATATGATACATGGTGCAGACTGCTGTGCCTGTTTAAAGAGGTCACGTACTCTTGATGCGCCTACACCTACGAACATCTCTACGAAATCGGAACCGGACAGTGAGAAGAACGGAACTCCCGCTTCACCTGCAACAGCCTTGGCAAGAAGCGTCTTACCTGTTCCCGGAGGACCGACTAAAAGCGCACCCTTAGGAAGCTTTGCACCTATGCGTGTATACTTTGCAGGGTTATGAAGGAAGTCTACTATCTCTGTGAGAGATTCCTTAGCCTCATCCTGACCTGCTACATCTTTAAATGTAACACCGGTGGCTTTTTCCATTCCATACATCTTGGCATTTGACTTGCCAACGCCCATCATTCCGCCGCCACCGGACATTTTTCTGAACACAAAGCTGAAAATAAAATATATCAGCACCCATGGAACTATATATACAAGCAGAAAATCCAGTATAGATGAGCTTTTATCCTGAATCCTGACATTGTATTCTATATTGTTATCCTTCATGTACTGAATTACTTCTTCATCATATATATATCCTGTATAATATGACAATTTGAGTCCTTCTATCGGCTGTGTTTTTGGTGTTATGTAAATAACATCCTGATCATACTCAACCTTCGCCACATTTCCACTGTCAAGCATACTTAAAAAATCAGTGTAGCTTATCTCCTGACTTGTGCTATTATGAAGAAATGTATTCACGCAGCTTATCGCCAACACCGTGATCACACCTGCTATCAGCAGTATAAGCAAGGTCTGGTTAAACTTATTTCCCTTATTTCCATCCTTATTCTGATTTTGATTCTTATTATTTTTCTCGTCCACGAAATAATCTCCCAACTTTTAGGCATTTTATTTTCTTTTCTTATTAAAGAGTGATACCTTCACATATAATACCATCATCTACCATGATAAATCAATATGCTTATTGTGAAAAAAATGTTAAATTATTACATGCGATTAATTGATATCTAAGTCAATTATACCTGCAATTATGTCCGGATTTTGAGTTTAAAAGTATTTTAACCTCTCCGATATCATAACTTCATTATACCCAAAAAGCTTTTGTTTTAGCATTCATAACTGTACCATAAAAAATTAAAATATACGATTGAATTTGATTGCGTTTTTTTCTATAATAAGTTAGGTTTACAAAAAATTCAGAAATGAGGTTTCCCAATGAAAATGACAGGCTTCGATAATGACGCATATGTAAAAATGCAGTCCGAAAGGATTTCAGAGAGAATCGCCAAGTTCGGCGGCAAGCTCTATCTTGAGTTCGGCGGCAAGCTTTTTGATGACTTCCATGCATCCCGTGTACTTCCGGGCTTCAAGCCGGACAGTAAGATTGTCATGCTCTCCAAGTTAAAAGACAAAGCAGAGATAGTTATAGCAATAAATTCCAGCGACATTGAAAAAAATAAGGTCAGAGCAGACCTTGGAATCACATATGATATGGATGTTCTTCGTCTTATCGATGCCTTCCATGATTACGGTCTTTATGTGGGAAGCGTTGTACTGACACGCTTCTGCAATCAGCCTAGTGTAATCGCATACCAGAAAAAGCTTGAATCACTCGGCATCAAAGTATACCGTCACTATCCTATTGAGGGCTATCCTTCCAATATTCCATTTATCGTAAGCGATGAAGGCTACGGAAAGAACGACTATATTGAGACAAGCCGTTCTCTCATCGTTGTCACGGCCCCAGGTCCCGGCAGCGGCAAGATGGCTACCTGCCTCTCACAGCTTTACCATGACAACAAGCGCGGAATCTCATCCGGCTATGCCAAGTTCGAGACATTCCCTATCTGGAATCTTCCTCTTGACCATCCGGTTAATCTCGCCTATGAGGCTGCAACAGCCGATTTGAATGATGTCAACATGATTGACTCGTTCCACTTGGCAGCATATGGTGAAACTACCGTCAACTATAACCGTGACATAGAGATATTCCCTGTACTTAACACGATGTTTGAACGCATACTTGGTGCATCGCCGTATAAGTCACCTACCGATATGGGTGTCAACATGGCAGGCTGCTGTATAGTCGATGACAAAGCTGTACGCGCTGCCGCAAATGAGGAAATACTCCGCCGTTATCACAACCTTTTATGCCAGAAGCGTCAGGGAACCATCGGCAACGAACCTATCTACAAGCTTGAACTTCTTATGTCAAAAGCAGGCATCAAGCCTTCGGACCGTCCTCTTGTTCCTGCCGCACTTGAAGTTGCAAAACGCACAGGAAATCCTGCCGCAGCAATAGAGCTTCCCGACAAAACTGTTATCACAGGCAAGACAGGCTCTCTCCTTGGTGCATCATCAGCGATGCTTTTAAACGCTTTAAAGACACTTGCAGGCATTCCCGATGAAATCGACCTGATATCTCCAAAAGTTATCGAGCCTATACAGAAACTCAAGGTCGACTATCTCGGAAACCGTAATCCACGCCTTCACACAGATGAGATACTCATCGCTCTATCTATCTGCGCTGCCGAGGATGAGAATGCACGCCGCGCCTTTGACATGCTTTCAAAGCTTGAAGGCTGTGATGTACACTCAACAGTAATTCTCTCATCCGTTGACCGTGACATATTCAGAAAGCTCGGTGTAAATCTCACCTGCGAGCCTGAATACCAGACTAACAAGCTGTATCACCGATAAACAGATAATATATAACTGCCTGAATGAAAAGCATTAAACGGCAATGTCCACTGCCGCAGCATATGCCTTTCATGCCGGGCAGTTTTCATTTATCAAAAAAGTTTTACCGTCCCTTAATTTTCTTATGTCACAATGCCAAATAAACGAATAATCGAAAGTCAAAAGTGGCAAAATTATAATTCCATTCAAATGCATTTTGTAGTAGAATGTAGAATATTGTTTTTGATATAACCTATTAAATATATCAAAATACTCAGGTAAATTAATTCTTATCAAATTAAAACATTGGAGGTTCGTCATGGTAAAGTACGTTTTTGTAACAGGCGGTGTAGTATCCGGTCTTGGCAAAGGTATCACCGCAGCATCACTTGGCCGTCTTTTAAAAGCAAGAGGCTATTCGGTAACAATGCAGAAATTCGACCCTTATATCAACATTGACCCGGGCACAATGAATCCTATTCAACACGGAGAGGTTTTTGTTACGGATGATGGAGCTGAGACGGACCTCGACCTTGGACACTATGAGCGTTTCATCGATGAGAGCCTTGGAAAGAACTCAAATGTCACCTCCGGCAAGGTATATTGGTCGGTTCTGTCAAAGGAGCGCCGCGGCGACTTCGGCGGGGGAACGGTTCAGGTTATCCCTCATATTACAAATGAGATTAAGAGCAGGCTCTTCCGCGATTACACAAGCAATGAGACCAAGATTGCCATTGTAGAAATCGGAGGCACAGTCGGAGATATCGAGAGCCAGCCTTTCCTTGAAGCACTTCGTCAGTTCCAGCATGAAGTCGGCAAGGAAAATGCACTCTTTTTACATGTGACGCTTATCCCTTATCTCAAGTCATCCGGAGAAATGAAAACCAAGCCTACACAGGCAAGCGTTAAGGAACTTCAGGGAATGGGAATCCAGCCTGACATCATAGTATGCCGTTCCGAGTATCCTCTTGACAAGGGCATCAAGGATAAAATTGCTCTATTTTGCAATGTTCCAAGCTCACATGTTCTTCAGAACCTTGACGTTGAATATCTGTATGAGGCACCTCTTGCAATGGAGGAGGAGCATCTTGCACAGGTAGCCTGCGAATGTCTTAACCTTCCTTGTCCTGAGCCTGACCTTACTGACTGGAAAGCCATGTGTACGGCGCTTAAGCACCCTCACGGTGATGTGTCAGTCGCTCTCGTAGGAAAATACACACAGCTTCATGATGCTTACATCAGTGTAGTTGAAGCTTTAAAGCACGGCGGCATCGCAAACGGTGTATCCGTAAATATAAAATGGGTGGATTCAGAGAAAGTTACATCTGACAATGCCGCAGAGTTTTTTAATGATGTATCCGGTATCATAGTTCCGGGCGGCTTTGGCGACAGAGGTATTGAGGGCATGATTCAGGCAATCCGCTATGCTAGAGAGAATAGTATTCCATTCCTCGGACTGTGCCTTGGCATGCAGCTTACAATCGTTGAATTTACAAGGGATGTCATCGGCTATAACGATGCGCACAGTGTTGAATTTCTTCCGGGAACAACTCACCCTGTCATCCACCTCATGCCTGACCAGGAAGGAATTGACGATATCGGCGGTACATTAAGACTTGGCTCATATCCTTGTATTCTCGATGAGAATTCAAAAGCATATGCTCTATACGGCGAAAAAGAAATCCATGAAAGACATCGCCACAGATATGAAGTCAACAATGATTTCAGAAATGTTCTCACCGAAAACGGCATGATGCTCTCAGGAATGTCACCTGACGGAAGAATTGTGGAGATGGTCGAATTAAAGGAGCATCCATGGTTTATCGGAACGCAGGCACATCCTGAGTTCAAGTCCCGTCCTAACCGACCACATCCTCTGTTCCGTGGATTTATCGAGGCGGCTCTTAAGGAGCAGAATAGTAGAAACTGATTGTCGGCAATTTTACTGCAGTGTTTTTGAGGCAGAACATGCCCACTAATTTTTCGAGTGTATAACGTGTTATGCTTATGCATTTCAGCTAGGTTGTACGAAGCAAGATGTTCTAAGCTTCTCCCAAAAGTCGTAAAATGCATAAGCATAACACGTTATACACAGTCAAGTTTTACTGAGCATGTTTTGACACCCTGATGCTATGATTGCTGTAAAATGGCGATATTCAGTAAAAAAACACCATTATATGTCATGCAGTTTAATATAAAATTATCTTTTCGACTACTTGATATATAATGGTGTTTTTTGATTTTACTTTTCTGTCTTTTTTAGTATGTACAGACGGTTCTTATTGTCAGATGATATACTTACATTACATGATGGCATGATAATCTTTCTGTCTTTATTCTTATCTTGTACAAGCATAATTATTATGTAACAGAAAATAACGCCGCAATTCTTATTTGGTGCAGCTTCCGGATAAAAATAATACTCTGTATTCTCTGAAAGCCCCAAAAAATTATCACTTATTTCTTTTCATTTTAGAAATTCTGTATGTATACTAAATTTTTATCTGAGTATATACTCCATCTTTGTTTCCTTAGGCTTCATTCCCATCTTCTCATAGAAATGTCTCGCACTGTCATTGCCTTCCCATACATTCAGTGTCAGCTCATAACAGCCAAGCCTCTTAGCTTCCTCCTTTGCAAACTCAAAAAGCGCACTTCCTACATGCATTCCTCTTGTATCAGCATCCACACACAGATCATCGATAAAAAGTGATTTAAACGGAACCATATTATTTGAAAAAGGCTGGTTTTTTATTGCACAGAATGCATAGCCAAGCACTCTGTCCTGTTCGTTTACAGCTACATATATAGGCTTATCATCATCCTTAATCATGCCACAAAGCTCATCATAAGTGTACTTGGTTGTTCCCGAAATGAATATGTCGGGTCTTATGCCCGCATGAATTTCAAGAACCTGCGCCAAAAGCTCACTTATTCTCTCAATATCCTTTTCCTCGGCTCTTCGTATTTGCATTTTGTGTACTCCTTTTTCTTTAATTGTATTATCCGCCCCAAAGGCACTGTAATCGCAGTACTCTCCTACCGAGTATGCTCTGAAGTATTCCATCTCGCGCGGAATCCATTTGTCTTCAAATAGCTTGAATCGCTGCTCACCAACACGACCTCTCACGCGGTCACGCTGATTCTTGTCATCGATATCCAGAAAAAGCGTAATAACTTCCCAATCCATCATACTTGCATAGATTTTGCGCAGTCTGGGGTGGCACGAATATGTACCCTCTATGACATTCACTGCTGTCTTTTTCAGGCTGACACCGGGCGCATACTCCTGTTCCATACATAGAAACGGTCTATACACAAGCTCTCTGTCCTCTGTAAGCGGTGCCATAATCTCAGCTATAAATCTATCATAATTGATATTTCCGCCCGGCTCCTTCATTATCTCAGGTGTCTGCATAATTATCGGCAGATAAAAATCGTCAATATGGAACACATTGCATCCATAGCACTCACCAAGCCGCTCAGACAGAGTTGTCTTTCCTGAGCCGCACTTTCCGTCTATCACAAGCAGAAGCTTTCTGTTGTTTTTCTGTGCCTCTTCAATCCGGCTAAATATACTGTCTAATACCTTATTCATACTAATCCCCCATGCCACTGCTTTGACAGTGACTCAATATAGTAATATATGAAGATTTCACACTAATCATCATATTATTTTACAGCACTCTGACAACTACTTTTCCACAGCCCGCCCCGATACGCCGGATTTATTCCCATTTCCAATCCACAACGGCACAACCTTTGCGCGCTTTAACGCAACCATAATCAGAGGAATAAGCACAAGCTGCACAATAATTCCCGGTATTGCGTTGAGGAATGCACCTGCAACAAACATATTCCATGTAAACATATTTCCACCGATGCCAAGAAGTACCACCTCGGCAAATGCCCACACTGCTCTTCCGGCAAGCATAGCAGCTATGAGCGATACATATAACATCTTTGTACACTGCCACTTAGCATGGCTGTATAAAAAGCCGCTGACAAAGCCATATGTCGCCATCTCAAATGCCATCGCGACAGCATTAGGATACAGCGGAGGCATTCCAAAAAGTATTCCTCTGACAATCGGAAGCAGAAATCCGATAACCGCACCATACTGCCAGCCGACTATAAAGCCGCATAACAATACAGGAATATGCATCGGCAAAAGCATCTTTCCTATAGCCGGTATCTGTCCAATCATAAACGGCAGTACAATTCCAACTGCAAACAGCATTGCCGTCACAGCAAGTTTTTTCACATTTTTCATAATATTTCCTCCTAAAAAAAAGACCCTAAATCCAACAATCAATATACACCTAAAGCTGGGTTTAAGGTCAACATTTTTTATTATGAATATGGCGTATTACATTAAAATTATCCTGCTGTCGGTTTTACTAATATCTTGTCTTCTTTGAAAAATAGAATACAGTAAGCAAGTCAGATATAGCATTATAGATAAATGCGATACCTATCATTCGAAACAGAAGCTCCGCTGTTCCAAAAGGATTGACAAGAATAAGTATTCCGAATATAAAGCTTAATATTGAAATTACAAGCACTGTCACACTTCCGTCCGCCTTATACTTCATCATATCAAGTGCCTCCTGAAGCTTCACAATTCCGCTAGTCACAATAAGCAGTCCAAGTATAAAAGGCACGATAGAGATAATGAAGCCTGCTCCGGCATAAAGAAATGCTGCTATCACAAAATACACTATACCTTTTATGACACCGCCGTTTCCAACACTGTATTTATCTCTGAAATAAGAAACCAATGACACAACTCCCATAATAGCTGCAAGCAGTGCAAGAATATGCACTATAGTCACAAGCGCTGTTCCCGGCTTAATAAGAAGTATAAAGCCAATTATAAGATATGCTATCGATGACCACACAACATCCTTTCGAATTTTCTCAAATAGATTCATGCTTTCCTCCATTCCGCAGGCATATGTGTATTTCCTGCAACTTTTTTCTAAGTATACCATTGTTTTCTGAAAATAACTATAATATTTTTATAAAATGTCACTAATATTTTCAATCTGCTTTCGCTTTCTGCCCATATAAAATCAATGCTCTGCATCTATATTTTATAAACCTTACAGCCGTATCAATCATTTACACTCTTTGCATTTGGATAAATTTTTTCCATCTTAGCATCATTGTAGTGATTATCCATCCACACCTGCCATTTTTCGGATGCTTCGATGTTGTTCTCACGCTCATCATACCTCATCAGCGCAAGCCCTGAGACTGCTATATTGCACACCATAAATACTATGAGAAGCCATGTTGCTATCTTGCCTGTAACTACAGGTATCTTCTCGATTAGCGCCGATGCTTTGGGATATAAAAGCTTGAACCACACAACCGCAGCTATCCCCCAGAAAAAGCAGTAGAGCAGATTGATTCGCCCTCCCAGATTAAAAGGAATCTTGCTATAATCCCAAAATACTTTGCCGAATACAAGCTCTGTGAACACGCTGCACAGATACTCATATGCACCGCCAAGCAGTGTTCCTGTCCAGAATAAAAAGCTGTCACTCTTATTTCTATACTTATATAACATTGCCGTTGCAGCGGCGATTGCAAGTCCCCACACTATGCTGAACGGTCCCCACACGACACTGCTCCTGCTCATCCACACACCGGCAGTTATGCGGCAGAATATCGTCTCCGTGATATCTCCCAAAAACGCACCTATAAAAAACAGCATCACTATCTTATAGAAATCACAGCCCTGTGCAAACACTTTCTTGTCCTTAGGCACAGCAGCAACCTTCGCCGCCTTCGGATAAGCCTTGTGGATTCTTCTGTCCATTGTGCGGTATATCGCCTTAGCAATTCTATGTCCAACGGACGCTATCGCATCATTTGCCTCCTCCCACTTTTCGGGATACCTGCTCTTTCCTTTTGCCAGAATATATGAAGCAATAACGTCAACAGCAAGCACTGCAATCAACGCAATAAGCACAATATGTAAAAGTAGCTGCGGTATCACTCCGATAAGCTCAAGAAGAAGCTTATTTCCAAATCTGACAACCACATAGCCTAATATACCTTTTATGAGCGAAAAAGGAACACAAATATATCCGTCCAGGTTCCACTTAATATTGCTGTAATTCCACCATCTCTCATGGTATATGCGCTCTATGAGTTTTCCTGCTGCCAGCTCAATAGCTGCCGCATACACTGTCGCAAACAAAAACAGCCAAAAACCTCTAAGCTCCTGTAATCCAACAGTCATAAGCACCGCGCCCACACCGTATATAATGCATAATGGGCCGCTTACAAGTCCTCTGTTTACAAAATGCTTCTGCCTTAATGCCGCATAGACCGTCTCAAAAAACCATCCGATGAATGAATATATGAAAAACAGCCACAGCAGCTCATACACTGAAAAATGATTCATCATGCGCTTCCTTTCAATAACATTTATTTTTTTGCTGCACCGCACCTGCTAAATTCCAAACAATTTTTCTGTTCATAGCAGTAAGCTTATCTCTTGTCTTTTTATATCTCATCTTCTTAGTTTTTACAATAGCATTGTCGCTTTCTCATTCTCCATATTCCTGCATGTAAAGAACAATATCTGAGCATCAAGCGCATACTCCTTAAGATACATAAGCGCATTTTCTGCTCTTTTTTCATCATACTGTAATAAAATATCGTCAAGCAGCAGCGGAAGTCTCTCTCCGTTTTCCGTTATGAGCTGTGTCATAGCCAGACGGAGTGCAAGATATGCCTGATCTGTCGTTCCGTTGCTTAAATATTTCCATTCGTGGTATCCGCCGTCTTTAGGCTTTGCCTGTATCGAATATTCCTTATCAACCATTACATTCTCATACTTTCCGCCTGTTATGCGCATAAATATCCCCGCAGTCTTTTCATTTAACACCGGACCGAAGCTGCTGCTCACATCATCGACTGCTGCCTTCATATTCTCTTCGGCAAGCTTTAACGCATCGAACAGCTCCTTCTTCTGTTCATACTCTTCATCAAGCTGTGCAAGCTGCCTGTTAAGCTGTGCTTCATCATGTTCAGGACTTCTAAGCATTGATGCTAACTCGACAAGCTGGCTTCTTATATCCTCCATAGCGGCTTCATTATCCGCAATATTATTTTTCAGTGCATTCTCCCCTGATATGTCTGCCTCTTCAATATTTACACTGCGAAGCATCTGCACAATATCGTCAAGCCTATGACAAACTCTTTCGCAGTCTGCATTGTTCTTTTGACCAGCTTCGTCTATAGCTTCTATGCTGTCCTCAAGCTGCATATATGATTGAAGATTTCCTGCCTGTAATTTAAGTCTTTCGGTGTATACAGCAATTACTTCTTTGAGATTATTGTACCTTCTTCTCACACTTTCCGGGTCATCATCCCCAACATAAGCCTTGTACTCTTTTTGAGCGTTCACAAGCTCATCAACTGCTGACTCATAAAGACTTTTGTTTACCGATGCCTCCTCATTTTCTGCGGCAAGCTTTTCTAACTGTGCAAGCGATGAAGCTTTGTATCTGCCATATATGCTTTCGAGCTTATCATGGCACTGTCTCAGCTTCTCATGCGTTATAGCCTCAAAATCGCAGTCCGCATCAGGATAGATTCCTGCGCCCTTATCAAAGAGCCTTCCCTTTTCTCTCTCTAAATTGTTGATAGCATCAGCCTTATCCTGCGCTAATTTCTTTGCAAATTTTTTCGCATCCTCCATACGTTTAGTATGCTCATTGCATTGTTTTTTGTACGCAGAAAAGACCACAACCGCCGCTCCCGCAAAGACAAATGCTCCTGCCAGACAAAAAATTGAAATCGCAAAAGTCATGACGACAAATGCTGCTGCGATTAACATAGCCGCTGCACTCACTATAAGCTTGGTCTTAGGAACATCCTCTATACCCTCAAGCATTCTAAGCCCTTCTGTCTCAGCCTTTATCGCAGCTTTCCTTCTGTCAAGTGCAGGTCTGTAATTTTCACTTATACGCTCACTCAAATAAAGAAGCTTCTCCTTTGCTGCCTCCTGATTTCTTGCAAGCATGACATCCTCCCTGTCAACCGCCGTTCCGTCCTTTTTTCTCATTGCAAGCTCATCAGCCTGTGACTGCTTTGCCGACATCACATGCCTTAACTCATCTGCATGATTTATATAACCGGCAACTGTGTCATAAGTGTAATTACGTCCTGTGAATGAAGCACGTTCTTCATCAAGCCTCCTACCCTCCTCAAGAAGCGAAGAAAGCTGTTCCCTTTTTTCTTTAAGTCTGCTCTTCTCAGCCTCATAACGCTCTTTCTCTTTTGTAAGCTCATTATAGCTCTCCTGAAGCATATAATTTTCCTTTTTCTTCCTGCATTCATCAAGCTCTGCCTCAAGATATGACCTTCTCTCAAGATACTGTGCCTGCTGCCTTACAAGCTCCTCATTTTTAAGAAGTTCTGCCTTCACACTTCCAATCTCCTGCGTAAGCTGTGCAAGCCTGCCTCTGCTTCCGCTCTTTGAAAGAAGCAGTTCCTTAGCTTTGCCAAGCCTTTGAAGAACCGTGGACTGTGATATCTCCTCATCCATGGTTGTCACAAGATTAGACAGTCTTACCGCTAAGTCTTCATTTGTCTGACCTGTGCCGGAGAAGCCCCCGAAACCGCTTATATACACACTTTTCTCAAAACTTGATACATCAATGCCGAAAAAACGGTGTCCTATCTCCTCATCGCGTCCTAACTCAATCTCCTCACCTGTCTGTGCATCGTAAAGTTTTACCATGTCGGTCTTGATAGTCTTTTTGAACACCTTGCGTATTCTGTACTTTCTCCCACCATAGGTAAATTCCAACTCTCCGCACATAGCCGAGCCATCCCACGGCGTATATTTTTTTCTGAGGCTTTTGCCTATATCAGTACTCTTTTCCTGTGCGGTCCTTCCATAAAACATCATCTCAATGAATGCCATTATCGTGGATTTTCCTGCCTCGTTATCACCGTATATAATGTTCATCCCATCGTGAAAATCAAGACTGTAGTTCTTGAATTTTCCAAAGCTTTCTATATATATGCTGTCAATTCTCATCGACACTCACCTCCCCGTCAAACGCCCTTATTCCAAGCTCTAACGCTTTTTTGTAAAGCTGCGCTCCCTTCTCATTTCCCGCCTGCTCCTGCGCTCTTATCCCTTCAAGCATCCTTGCGGTATACATGCCTTTTAGCGAGCACTCCTTTGCCAGCTCTTCATAATCAATAAGCAGTCTTGAATTGTCTCTTACTTTTATGTAATAAAATTTTCCGGCAAACTTTGCCGACAGCTCCTCCACAGAGACGGCTGCCTCCTCACTTATATCTCCGATAAGCGTTATCTTATACAGATTATCCTCCACAACATTGTCTGTAAGAAGCACAGCAAACTCATCATCCTCTATGGCACTCTGTGCTGCATCATATATTCTTTCAACAACCTCAGCTCTGGTCGTCGCACCTGTCACATCGACATTGATATGATAATATCTTCTTCTCGATGTGCTTATATAGTCCGTTATAAGCTCATGCCTTCCAAGCAGCAGCTTAGACAGCTCACCTGTATAGAAGCCTTTTATGCCATCCTCGTCAAATCCCTGTCCCTCTATTGTTCCCGAATATGCATATAATGTATCGCCTAATCTTAGCACTCTGGTCTGCTTATGTACATGTCCTAGCGCAAGATAGTCTATTCCGCTCTTTTCTATATCATCATCAGTGATTGCGTTGTATTCACTTTTTCCGCTCTTTCCGACAAGCTGTCCATGAAGTATGCCTATATTTATAAGCTCATCTTTTGGAAGTCTTACTCCCATCAGAAGCCTGTCGGACACATAGCAGTTTTCAAAACCACAGCCCCATATACGGTAGCCTTTATCCTTATGTTCGATAACTTTGGGGATACCGCCGAATATTGTCACATTGCCACTCCAACCATCCTGTCTGTACGGCGATGTCAACGTGTATGGGTCATGATTTCCGGGCGATATATATATATCCGTTTCCGGAATGCCTGCAAACGCATCCTTTATCTGCTTTACAACCGAATCTTCAACATTCTCACTGTCAAATAAGTCTCCGGCAATCAACAGAATATCAACCGCCTCATCCCGGCAATACTCTATAATTCGAAGAAAGCTCTGCAAAATCTCCGCCTTTCTCTGCTTGCTCTTTATTCTGTTAAGAGCAAACTCCATTCCAATATGCACATCGGCACAATGAACAAACTTCATAAATAACCTCCTTATATGCAGGCAAAAAAGCATACCATGACACTTTATCCTTTTGCATGGTTTCAATGTCAAAAAAGTATGATTGCCAAATCTTTTATAAAAGCGTATATTATATTTACGCTTGGAAAATAATTACATAACATCAGGTAAATGATAAGGAGTCCTCTTATGTCTGAGAACCGTAAAACCAACTTTATACGTCAAGGCACAATTCTTGCCATGGCATCAATAATAGTACGAATGATAGGCATCATATACCGTATTCCTGTAGCCAATATCATCGGTGATGAAGGAAACGGTATCTATGGTGCAGCTTATGAAATATACAATCTTGCACTTATCTTATCCTCCTACAGTCTTCCGCTTGCAGTATCAAAGCTTCTTTCCACCCAGCTTGCAAAAGGCTGTTATAAAACAGGAAGGAAAATTTTCATCGCCGCAGTCATATTTTCATGTATTTCCGGCGGCTTGATGGCTTTACTCATTTTCTTCGGAGCCGGATTTATTGAAAAACATTTCTATAGCAATTTTACAGGAATTGCTGTCCCATTAAAAGTACTTGCAATCACAATTTTTGTTGTCGCACTGCTCGGAACCTTAAGAGGTTTCTTTCAGGCCAGAAAGACAATGATTCCTACAGCCATATCACAGGTGCTTGAGCAGATTGTAAATGCTGCCGGAAGTATCTTTTTTGCATGGTCATTCATTCGCAGTCATGCCGAATCCGAGATAGCTGCCGGCTGGGGTGCCGCAGGTTCCACTATGGGTACGCTGCTCGGTGCCGCTACAGGGCTTTTCTTCCTTGTATTTGTGTATATTATATATCATCCGATTGTAAAAAAACAGATACGCCATGACAGAAGCATAAATGATACAACTTATATTGAAATATACAAGATGCTTATAGCAACCATTATTCCTGTCATACTCGGACAGACTGTATACCAGCTTAGCGGAGTTATTGATAGTATGATGTTTTCTAAGCTCGCCACAGGAGACAACGTATCAACCCTCTACGGTGTATACAGCACCAAGTACAAGCTTCTTGTAAATGTGCCTATAGCTATCGCATCTGCTATGGCATCCTCACTCATACCTACTCTTGTCGCTGCATTCACAAAAGGTGATAAAAAGGGAATGAAACAGAAAATCTCTGTCTCCATAAAAGTCAATATGATAGTTGCCTTTCCTTGTGCATTCGGACTTGCATTCTTAGGCGGCCCGATTGTGCGGATGCTCTTTCCTTCCTCCGACTATAAGCTTGGCGGATGGCTTCTGGCAGCCGGAAGCGTGGCAGTCATCTTCTATGCCCTGTCCACAGTTACCAATGCCGCACTTCAAGGAATAAATCTTATGCGGATGCCTGTAAGACATGCAGCCATATCACTTGTCATCCATGTAATACTTGTGTTTATACTTCTTAAATTCACTAAGCTTGGAATATATACTCTCGTCATCGGAAATGTCGCATATCCTCTCATAGTATGTATACTCAACGCTATGTGTGTCAACAAGCATCTGCATTACAGACAGGAATACAGGACAACCTTTATAATACCGGGTGTCTCAAGCATAATCATGGGTGCCTGCTCCTTCCTTATATATCATATAGGAATGGCATTGATACATTCTAATACGATTTCATGCCTTATCGCATTGTCTGCGGCTGTCATCATATATTTTATGCTCATACTGCTGCTTGGCGGATTAAAAGAAAGCGACCTGCCGGACTTCCCTATGGGAATGCGTATCGGCCGCCTTGCAAAGAAGCTTCACTTGATGTAAGCTTCTTAAGACTATTCAATAACTTTTATTATCATTGATATCGAATAAATGCCAAAACTGACAGCAGGATTACTACTCACTGCTGTCAGTTTTTTTATTCTCAAAATACACAAAGCTGTCTATCGCATCTAATATGTCTTTAAAAGTATCCCTGTCCGCTTCCTCGATATATCTGTTCAGTATATCTCGCTCCTTCTCTCCCTTGTATCGTCCATAGAAGATATCATAGAGATTATGCCCTCTCACATATATGCGTATATTCTCCATATTATCTATAATGTCCTCACGGCTCTCTATCGTTAAATTGAGTCGTTCGCACATATTTTTCATGCTCTTAAGCTTAAAAAGATATTCCTTATATTTTGCATAGAGTATATCATAGAACTGGTCTGCACTCTTTACAACGCCGATTTTTGCCATTATATTAGGGTCAAGAAAATAATTCTCAAAAGAATAGTACTTAAGTATAAGCACATTCTTCTCCGTGACGCGCGGAAGATTTCCCTTATCAGCTTTTCCTCTGTCCCTGTAATAGCCGCACAGCTGTCTTTTAAGCTCATCCGCATCCTTGGCATCACCGTCACGAATCATCAGGAACTGGTCTTTTATATATAATTTATTGATGTATTTGAGATTGGCATATGTCTTGATATTCGTACAGCTGTTGGTCGCTATGATCGCTACACGCCTTAGCTGTCCATCTTCATCATATGTCTCTGCATAATACTTTCTAAGAAGCAAAGGCAGCCTGCTCTCATCCTGCTTTCCCTCGACAAAGAACACAAAGCTCACATTCATGAGGTCATTTGCTGAATAGCCTAAGTCATTTAATATTCTGTCAATGTCAGGCTTCTCTCTCACCTGCGTATAACCATCGTTGTCTATATACACCTGTTTAATCTGTCTTGAATTAAAGTTAAATATCATATTAGGAGAATGTGTGGAAAAGATAACCTGATTTTTCTTTGACAGCTTGTATAAAATCTCACCCGCACTCTTTTGAAGCTGTGGATGCAGATAGCTTTCCGGATCCTCAATCATGATTATACATGGAATCTTATCCTCATCCTCCGCATAAGTTTCAAGAAGTGACAGAATGTACATGCTCTTAAGTCCCTCACCCATCTCTGAGATAGTATTCGTAAAGCCCTGCGTCTCATTCTCCACATACACCTGTGGTATAGCATTTCGCATAAGTGCGTCATCTACCTTGAGCCTTAGCTTGTCACGCCCACCGTTTTTGATAAAATTGTCATTCAGTCTCTGAAGAAAATCCTGCATATCAAGTCTTGTCAGCTTATACTGAAAAAGCCTTGCCGACTCGAACAGGCTTAGCTCGGATGCCTTCTTGTTGTCAATCATTCCTATACATTGAAAGCAGTTGTCGCATTTTTTCCCGACATCGAACATGCAGTTTCCTTCCGCAAGAAGCTTAAGCTCCTTATCTCCAAGAAATATATCCCTCTGAAGAGCCTCAAGCTCTCTGTCATGCGATATAAAATGAAGTGTAGGAAACACTTCTTTGATATATCTGTTATCCTTTTTTACACCGTCAAAATATCGGATTTTTCCCTCTGCATTTGCAATGAACGTGAACGAAAGCACACCCTCGCTGTCCGTCGTACCGTTAAGATACGAAGGCAGCTTTGCCCTAAAATCCCTCTCCCATGCCGAGTATCTCTTATAATGGCTCACAACACCATATCTGTTAAGAAGCATAAGGTCCGCCTTAGTAATCTCAAGCCGAACTCCAATCTCTATATTACTGCCTACAGTATTAAAATCCTCTCTCCTTATCTCATACTGCCCCGCAACAGCTCTTATAGCGTCTAATATAACCGTCTTCCCTACACTATTCTTTCCTACTACGATAAACGCATTCTCGATATCATTTATCTCGATATTCCTTATTGACTTAAAATTTCTTATTGATAACGAAACAATCCTCATGCTGCATGTGCTCCCCTCTGCCCTCAGCTGACATATATGTCATTGCAAAACAAAATGATAAATGCCTGACATTTCGCGGCTGCATAGCCTAATCATAAAAGATTCATATATTTAATGTGCCTTTTCCTTCTCGCTGTTAAACTTATATTTTGAACCTACAAATATCTGCTCACTGTAAAGTCCGTAATATCCGCTCATAAGATATCCGACTGCGTTGCACACAAGAAAGAATGGTGCCGCCTTATAGCCAAACAGCTCAAATGCTATAAGCATCGACGCTACAGGGCAGTTCGTCACACAGCAGAACATACCTATCATTCCTACAGCAGCCGCACATGATGCCGGAAGTCCGATAAGCTGACCTGCAACACAGCCTAGTGTTGCACCTACAAAGAAAGTCGGGACAATCTCTCCACCCTTAAAACCACAGCCAATCGCAAGTGCCGTAAAAATCATCTTAAACAAAAAGGCTGCGTAAGAAGCTTCACCGTCTATCGCACGCTCTATAACATTCATTCCGGCACCCATGTAGTCATCCGTTCCAAGTATTATTGTTATAAGAATTATAAGTGCACTGCCTGCAATTATTCTAAGATACTGATTCTTGATATATATTTTAAAATATTTGCCGGCATTATGAAGCATCATGCAGAAAACAACACTGACACCGGCGCATATTATGGCAAGAAGCACCGTTCTTCCCATATTGAGAATAGTTATATCAGGAATTTCTTTTATGGCAAAGGCTTCAGGGTTAATCCCCATGCTCGCCGAGAAATTGCTCGCTACAAGCGCAGCAAAAATACATGGCACAAGTGCCGCATAATACATAACTCCCACCTGAACAACTTCTATCGCAAATATGGCCGCCGCCATAGGTGTTCCGAAAAGTGCCGCAAAAGCTGCACTCATGCCGCACATAATCATCACTTTTCTGTCCTGCTCATCCAGGTGGATGATTTTACCAAGAAAGCTTCCAAGACTTCCTCCAAGCTGCAGTGCCGCACCCTCACGACCTACCGATGCACCGAAAAAATGGCTGACAACCGTTGAAAATATGATTAACGGTGCAACCCTTGACGGTACATCCGCTCCCTTGTGTATCTCTGCGAGTATAAGATTCGTACCTCTGTCATTCTCGTTGTTAAGAAGCCTATACACTGTCACAATGATTATTCCGCCCACAGGCAGAAGAAGTATCAGCCATGAATGTGCCATTCGAAATGTCGTCACAAATGTCATAGCTTTGGCAAACAGCGTGCTCACGCCTCCTGCAACAAATCCCACAAGCACAGCAAGCGCCAGCCACTTTAACAATATAAGCAGATTCCTTCCTATCGGTCTTAATGTCTTTATCGCATATTCTATTCGTTCACGCATATTTTTTCTCCGTTTCGGGCAATGAATCACCCAATCATTACTTTTTTCCCCTCAAAGGCAAACCCGTATTTGCGGATATGCTCTGTATCCCTATCAAAACCATTGCACTAATAGCTGCCCACATTTTTTACAACAATAAAAATCCGTTACAACTATATTTAGTATAACGGATTTTTGTCTTATTTACAATTCTGTTTTAATTTATATTGCAGCCCCAAGTCAAAGCTTAGTATACACCCTGTGCAAGCATGGCATCAACAACCTTCTCGAAGCCTGCGATGTTAGCACCTGCAACATAGTCTGTCTTTCCGCCGACTGTTGCATTGTAACGCTTAGCTGCATCACTTATGTTAGCATAGATTGTCTCCATAATGCCCTTGAGCTTGCCATCAACCTCCTCGAATGTCCATGAGAGTCTCTCAGAGTTCTGGCTCATCTCAAGTGCTGATGTAGCAACACCACCTGCATTGGCTGCCTTACCACCTACGAACAGTACACCGTTAGCCTGTAAGTACTTGGTAGCTTCAAGAGTTGTAGGCATGTTAGCGCCCTCTGTTACAGATGTAACACCATTAGCCACAAGCATCTTAGCGTCCTCAATGTCAAGCTCGTTCTGAGTTGCACATGGAAGGGCTAAATCTACCTTGTACTGCCATACGCCATGCTCACCGTTCTTCTTCTCATGGTACTCTGCCGATGGACGAGCTGCTGCATACTCTGTAAGACGTGCACGCTTAACTTCCTTGACTTCCTTAAGAAGTGCAACATCAATTCCTTCCGGATCATAAATCCAGCCTGTAGAATCTGAACATGTAACAACCTTAGCGCCAAGCTGATGTGCCTTCTCTATAGCATAGATTGCAACATTACCTGAACCTGATACAGCACATGTCTTGCCGGCAATATCAATATCGTGATCCTTTAAAAGTGCATTAGTTAAATATAAAAGACCATATCCTGTAGCCTGTGTACGTGCAAGTGAGCCGCCGTAGGAAAGTCCCTTACCTGTCAGCACACCCTCGTAGCAGCCGCGGATTCTCTTGTACTGACCGAACATAAATCCAATCTCTCTTGCGCCTGTACCGATATCACCTGCCGGTACATCAACGTCTGCGCCTATATACTTATAAAGCTCTGTCATGAAGCTCTGGCAGAATGCCATAATCTCTCTGTCTGATTTGCCCTTAGGGTCGAAGTCCGAACCACCCTTGCCACCACCGATAGGAAGTGTTGTAAGTGAATTCTTAAATACCTGCTCGAAACCAAGGAATTTGATAA
>UQYF01000022.1 GCA_900545175.1 uncultured Eubacteriales bacterium | reverse complement strand
TCATTCCAAAGTAGTAAATGCCAACCGTATGAGACTTCATATGCTTGCCTACAACTTATTCAATTGGTTCAGACGACTGGTACTGCCAGTCAATATGCGAAAGCAACAGGTGGACACCATACGCTTAAAGCTGATAAAGATTGCTGCAAGGGCAATCCATTCAGCAAGAGCTGTCACGTTCAAACTGTGTAGCAGCTGTCCTTATAAAAAGGAGTTCTATATAACATTGGAAAATATCCAACAGTTGGACGTACAGTTGGAATAGCAACTATTAACGTACCTTGATAGTTCCAAAGTAACTTAATCAAACTTCACAGGGGCAGTCTGCCCATTTTTTGGGGGAAGATTCGATTGAATTCAAGGAAACTGTTTCAAGGCTTTGCAGTATTGAGCATTTTTATATGCTCATGAATAATTCAGGTTTATTAATATGAGCCATAAGGACTGTTGACAGCTAATGTGTTAAAGTGTATTCTGTCTATATTAGGACTCTAGAATATAAGGGCAGGAGATAGGAGGATTACATTATGAAGTTTTGTACAAAGTGCGGAAGGCAGCTTCAGGATGGCGAAGTATGCAGCTGTCAGTTACAGAAGAATACTGATGGACAGCAGACAGCCAATACAGAGCAGGCAACGACACAGCAGGCAGCACAGACTGCAGCACCACAGCAGGCAGCTAAGCCAATTATAACAAAGGAGCAGGCAGCAGAGATTTCCAAGGGCGTATTAGCATATGCCAAGGAGTTTGTTAATGATCCTGTTAGAGCAAGCGAGGCAGTTGTCGGTGAGCATTCACTTGTGACTGTAGCAGGGCTTGCTGTTGCAAATGCAGCACTCGAATTGATTTATAAGATACTCAGAATAATTATACGTGGTTACAGCTATAATATCGGCGACTGGCTTAAGATGATATTCTGCACCATAATATGGTGGATTGCAATTCCGGCTGCATTAGGTGGTCTTATATGGGTAAGCGGTAAGTTCATTGAGAAGCAGGAGGTCAGCTACAAGAAGGCTCTCAGTGTATTTGCAATTCCGGCAATTCCTCTTTTATTTTTTACAGCTGTAGATATCTTAGGACTTGTTCTTTCACACTCATTCTTCCAGGTAATATTTACGTTTATTACCTCGGCTGTAGGTGGTGCGATGCTTTATCTTACAGGTATCGGTATCTGCAAGGTTATTCCTAGAAGCAAGAAATTTATCTACTCAGTGGGAATTATCTGTGCAGGACTTTGGTTTGTAAATTGGCTTGTAACAATAGCAATTTTCTAATATAATATATGGAGTCCATAAGGCTCTTCGTCAATGCGTATGTCGCTGTGGACGGAGAGCCTTTTTATAATAAGATTCGGATGTCAAAACATGCCGATTTAATTGATGAGTGTATAATGTATTATATTTATACATATCATCTCCGTTGTCCGAAGCAAGATGTTCTAAGAACTCTGATAAGGTTTTCTATGCGTACGCCACCGAAGCCGGCATACATCCTTGTATGCGTTGCTTCTAAAGCAGCATTCATGCTGCTTTTGGCTAGGTACTTAGCAGGGTTTTAAGAACATCTAAGCTTCTCCCAAAGTCATGATATGTTTAAATATAATACGTTATACACAGCTGAGTATATATAGCATGTTTTGACATCCGAATCCCGGCAATAAAGATATGATTATGCAGTTTGTTTATGAGCGAGAACAGATTGCATTGATGGCAGGTGAAAAGTTATACTTATTAAATTTCATTGCTGTTTAAGAAAAAGTCGCTCGGAAATGAGGATTATTATGTATCTTGAAAAATATGAGCAGTACCTTGGAACAGGCGAGAGAAATGCACAGGGACTTGATTTGAAGACGTTCCTTGAGGAGTACAATCCGAAGTTATATGACACTCCGGCTAATACGGTGGATAATCTGATTTTTACTTATGTTGAGGAGAATGGGAAGAGAAAGATAGGCAAGCTTCTTCTTATTAAGAGAGGAAACCATCCGTCAATAGGCTGGTGGGCACTTCCGGGCGGTTTTGTTGATTTTAAGGAGAATCTTGAAGTGGCTGCGGCAAGAGAGCTTGAGGAGGAGACCGGACTTAAAGGCGTGAAGGGAGTCCAGCTTAGAAGCTATGGAGATTATGACCGTGACCCTAGAACGAGAATTATAACAACAGCTTATGTATTTGTTGAGGAAGAAGGAAAGCTTAAGGCAACGGCAGGTGATGATGCGGCAGATGCAGGCTGGTTTTCAATTAATGTGAAAAAGGCAGGCGAGGCGGCGGACAGCACTGTTGATATCAGAAAAGAATTTTTTGACATAGAATTTGAATGTGGACAGATAAGACCGACGGCGAGAGTGCTTGTGACTACAGACAGAACATGCATCCTTGAAAAAAAAGATTATAAGATAGTAAGCAACAATCTGATTGCAGCTGACCATGCAGCGATTATACTAAATGGCTATGACTATGTGAATGAGCATCTTAGATAGTATTCCGGTTAATGTGCAAAACATTTAAGTGTATTATGGCTGCATATATGGTCGTATGTGATGTGCCATTGCCGTTAAAAGGTGATGCTTAGCTTCACTTATGTTGCAGGAAAAGTATTCAACGGCGGAAAGTAATAAATGAGGATTAATATGGAAAAAAAGAAGATATTTGTAATAGGACATAAGAACCCTGATACGGATTCTATATGTTCGGCGATAGCATATGCACAGCTTAAGAATTTGACGGATTCGGAAAATGAATATATTCCATTGCGTGCAGGGCATATAAATGAGGAGACACAGTATGTGTTAAAGCAGTTTGATGTCAGTGAACCGCAGTATGTCATGGACGTGAAAAGCCAGGTTAAGGATATTGAAATCCGCAAGGTTGATGGTGTTGACAGCAATATTTCAATCAAGGCGGCATGGAAGCTGATGAGGGATATCGGTGTTGTAACTCTGCCGATAACCAAGGACAACAAGCTTGATGGACTTATCACAATCGCAGATATTGCAACCTCATATATGGATGTTCATGACAGCACAACATTATCCACCGCAAGAACAGTCTGCAAGAATATAGTGGAAACGCTTGACGGTGAGCTTATCATAGGTGATGAGCTGCATGTCTTTGACAGAGGAAAAGTGCTTGTGGCAGCGGCAAATCCGGATCTTATGGAGAGCTATATTAAGATGGGTGATATAGTCATTCTCGGAAACCGATATGAGTCACAGCTGTGTGCGATAGAGATGCAGGCAGGGTGCATAGTTGTGTGTGAGGGTGCACCTGTGTCAATGACGATAAAGAAGCTTGCCGTTGAAAATCACTGTACGATAATAAGTACACCACATGATACCTTCACGGCATCAAGACTTATAAACCAGTCGGTTCCGATAAGCTTTTTCATGAGAACGGAAGGTCTTATAACATTCAGTACGGAAGCATACACAGATGAGGTGCGTCAGGTTATGGCAAAGAAGAGGCACCGCGATTTCCCTGTACACGATGAGCAGGGAAATTATATAGGAATGATTTCAAGAAGAAATCTCCTCGGAATGGGCAAAAAGCAGATTATAATGGTTGACCACAACGAGGCGAAACAGGCAGTTGACGGAATAGACCAGGCAGAGATACTTGAGATAATTGACCATCATAAGCTTGGAGCTGTCGAGACGATGAACCCGGTATTTTTCAGAAATCAGCCTCTTGGATGTACGGCGACAATCATTTACCAGATGTACTGTGAAAACCATATTGAGATAGATAAAAAGACAGCAGGACTTATGTGTTCGGCGATTTTATCAGATACGCTTATGTTCCGTTCTCCTACCTGCACACCGGCAGACATGAAGGCTGCGAATATGTTAGCTGAGCTTGCCGGGATTGTGATTGAAGAATACGCAGTAAAAATGTTCCGCGCCGGAAGCAATCTGAAGGATAAGACACCGCAGGAAATCTTCTCACAGGATTATAAACGCTTTTCGGTAAATGATATCAACTTTGGAGTCGGACAGATTTCATCAATGGATGAGGATGAGCTTATAGATATAAAGGAAAAGCTTATGCCATATATGAAGGAGCAGCTTGCAAGTCAGGGAATCAACATGATATTTTTCATGCTGACTAACATGGTTGCCACGGAGACTTTGCTGATAGCACTTGGAAAAGGTGCCGGGAACGTGATTGAGACCGGCTTTGATGCGCCAAGGCTTGAAGAGAATGTCTACAGACTCGAAGGCGTAGTATCAAGAAAGAAACAGCTCATACCTGAGATACTTACAGTACTGTCACAGGAGTAGAGGGCGATAATCTAGCGAGGCAGATAATGAGCCTGGTTCATAGCCGGTAGGCGGATCGCCGAAGGAGCGGTGAATAATAATCTGAAAAGGAGGACATGCATGGCAAAATTAAGTTGGAAGCCGGGAAATATGCTTTATCCGGTGCCGGCAGTAATGGTAAGCTGCAAAAGAGAAGGCGAAAGACCGAATATTATCACGGTTGCGTGGGCAGGGACGGTTAATACCAATCCGCCCATGGTATCTATATCGGTAAGACCGGAGAGGTATTCCTATAATATCATAAAAGAAACAGGCGAGTTTGTGATTAATCTTGTGACAAAGGAGTTAGTATATGCCACGGATTTTTGCGGTGTGCGTTCAGGTAAAGATATTGATAAATTTTCCGAGATGAAGCTTCATGAAACTGAGTCAAAGGAGATTAAAGCTCCGGGAATAGCGGAAAGTCCTGTCAATATTGAGTGCCGTGTTGTGAGTGAGCAGCCTCTTGGAAGCCATACACTTTTTCTTGCAAAGGTTGTGAATGTGCAGGTGGATGACCGCTATATGGATGAGAAGGGCAGATTTGACCTAAATGCATCGGGACTTACAGCTTATTCACATGGTGAATATTTTGAATTGGGGAAAAAGCTTGGAAAATTCGGTTTCTCTGTGAATAAAAAGTCTGATGGGAAGGAATCGAAGAAGCCGAAAAAAACTGATAAAGCTAAGAAGACATCTGGTAAAGCATCTAAGAAAAATAAAAACAGACATTAAATCATGCGCAAGAATTATTGCCAGTAAAACTACGAAAGGATGAACAAACGGTTATGAAAAAGAGCAATGTGGTTCTCATCGGCATGCCGGGAGCAGGAAAGAGCACTGTAGGCGTTGTGCTTGCAAAGATTCTGGGATATAAGTTCGTTGACACGGATCTTGTTATACAGGAGAAGGAAGGCAGGCTTTTAAAGGAAATTATAGCTGATGAGGGAAATGATGGTTTTTTAGAGATTGAGGATAGGATAAATGCACAGCTTGAGGCAGAGGATTCAGTAATAGCTCCCGGCGGCAGTGTCGTATATGGAGAGAATGCAATGAGACATTTTAAGGATATTGCCACAGTTGTATATCTGAAGGCATCCTATGAGACAATAAATGAGAGATTGTCCAATCTTGAAGGCAGAGGAGTTGTTTTAAAGGAAGGACAGACTCTGAAAAATCTATATGATGAGCGATGCGTTTTATATGAAAAGTATGCGGATGTAATAGTTGATGAGCATGGAAGAAATTTAGCAGACACAGCCAAGGCAGTTGCAATAGCAGTCAGATAACAGGTAACTTTTTCCATAAAATGTAAATTTTAACAAAAAAAATTAAAAGTCTGTAACATTTTGTAACAAAATGTGTAAAAAACAATATTTTTTTAGCAAAAAAACCTTTACAAATCCGGCATTTATTGTTAGTATGTATTTGTTACAAAATTGTTAAGTAAGCTCTTACATTTTTGGGAGGATATCATGAAGTTTACCAGGCAGTACAGAAAATTGAAAAATATTTATCTGAAGGTTGCAGTAGCTGCCTGCTTGTTTATTATATTTGTTATACCATTTGCTACACGTTTTACCACTCCTGAGGAGATTGAGGCGAGCGGTCGTATGGCTCAAGGAACAGCAGGATACACAGTTGTACTCAACGGAACACCGATAGGATGCACGCAGGATCAGGCAACAGCCAGAACCGCATTGCAGAATGTCAGAGGACGACTGAATGAAGAATATGGAACGACAGTCTATGCAGATACAGAGCTTGAAGTATTTGCGGATGATAATATAAGGGGAACACTTCTTGCAGAGAGCGAGCTTGAGAACCTTATGTACAGTGCATTGACAGCGGTTGCCAATGTGCCTGACAATATCGCTTACACAGTGCGTATAGATGACTATATGGTTACTGTCGGAAGTGAAGCGGAGGTTATAGAGCTTTTAGAAGCTGCCAAGAACAGAATTGCAGGTGAGGATGCAGGAGCATTCCAGGTTGAGCTTGTAGACAGCACAGACAATGGCTTGTCGCATAAGACAGTCAATGTTGCTACAGCGGATATTACGATGAATGAGGCTGCTAAGGTGCTTGCCACAATAGACGGAACCGATACGGTTCAGGTTACTGATGACACGGTATTTGAGGATGGAGTCCTGTATGTAGGATTTCAGGAGAACATAGAAGTTATAGAGACAAAAACTAACGGCAAGAATATAATGTCCGTTGACAATGCGTTAGAAGATATTACCAAGGAGAAGGCAGAGAAGGGAACATACGAAGTTGTATCCGGAGATTGCCTTACAGCTATCGCAGATAAGACAGGCATAGAGCTCAATGATTTGTACGAGCTTAACGAGAATCTCGATGAGGACAGCGTAATCATGCCGGGCGACCTCATAACGATAACAGTACCTACACCAGAGCTTTCGGTAGTTGTAAAAGAAGAAGTTACCTACAGTGAAGAATATCAGGCTGATGTGGTATATGTTGACAACAACAGCATGTATCAGGGACAGCAGAACGTGATATCACAGGGTACACCGGGATATAGAGAAGTAATTGCGGTTGTCAGCTATGTGAATAATAAAGAGTATGGCAGAGAGATTATAAGCCAGAGCATTATAACAGAGTCCACACCTACAGTGATTGAGAGAGGAACACTTATTCCTCCTACATTTATCAATCCGTTAAGTTCAATGGTTGTGACTTCCGACTTTGGATATCGTGTACATCCTGTCAGCGGTCAGCCAAGCAGCTTCCATACAGGTGTCGATTTGTATGTACCTATGGGAACGGCGGTTAAGGCATCCTGCGGTGGTACGGTAACTCTTGCAGGCTGGAACGGCGGATACGGCTGGTGCGTTGATATCAGTCACGGAAATGGTCTTACAACAAGATATGGACATTTAAGTTCAATAGAAGTATCTGTTGGACAGACAGTATCACAGGGACAGAGAATAGCTCTTTCCGGTGCGAGTGGTAATGTTACAGGACCACATCTTCACTTCGAAGTGCTTCTTTGGGGAAATGCACAGAATCCGCGTGATTATTTGAACAAATAATGTATATAATATAGAGCAGAGGGGAGAATTAAATTCCCTCTGCTTTTTTTACCATTTATGGCATATATTGCAGGATAATTTGCTGTGCTGGAAAATTTTCTTTACAAAAAAAGCATTTATGCTATAATAGGATGGATATGTGGAAACACAGAAGAACAAGACAATTACATGTATCAGAGGTATGTAATGGAACAGTATGTTATTAAGGGGGGAAATCCCTTAAGTGGTGAAGTTAATATTATTGGAGCCAAGAACGCTGCTTTAGCTATCATTGCTGCAGCTATTATGGCTGATGAGACAGTTACGATAGATAATGTGCCTGATGTGAGTGATATCAGAGTTCTTCTCGGAGCGGTGGCAAGTATAGGCGCTGTTGTTGAGAGCGTTGACAGACACACATATAAGATTAATGGTGCACTTATAAATACTACTATTGTTGATTATGAGAAAGCTAAGAAGATAAGAGGTTCATATTATCTGCTTGGTGCGCTTCTTGGAAAATACAGGGAGGCGCATGTTGCATTTCCGGGAGGCTGTAATATCGGAACCAGACCGATAGACCAGCATATTAACGGTTTTAAGGCTATGGGAGCTGAAGTGGACACAGCATATGGAATGATTACAGCTAAGGCTGACAGGCTTGTAGGAGGGCATATTTACCTTGATATGGAGTCTGTGGGAGCTACGATTAACATTATGCTTGCCGCAGTACTTGCAGAAGGAAACACAATTATAGAGAATGCAGCGAAGGAACCACATGTGGTTGATGTAGCTAATCTGCTTAACTGTATGGGTGCTAACATAAAAGGCGCAGGTACAGATGTAATAAGAATAAAAGGTGTTGATAAGCTTCACGGCGCAACATATTCGATTATACCTGACCAGATTGAAGCAGCTACATTTATGTGTGCAGCAGCAGTTACAGGCGGCGATGTTCTTATCAAGAATGTTATACCGAAGCACTTAGAGGCAATCACAGCGAAGCTTACACAGATAGGCTGTGAGGTAGCAGAATTTGATGATGCTGTCAGAGTAGTGGGATATCGCAATATGAGATATACTAATGTCAAGACACTTCCGTATCCGGGATTCCCGACGGATGTACAGCCGCAGATTACTGTTGTGCTGGCACTTGCAAAGGGGACAAGTATTGTCACGGAAGGAATTTTTGAGAACCGTTTCAAGTATGTGGACGAGCTTGCCAAGATGGGAGCCGATATAACAGTTGAAGGTAACACAGCTATTGTAAAGGGAGTTGAGCGATATACAGGCGCTGAGGTTACTGCACCGGATCTTCGTGCAGGCGCTGCACTTGTTCTTGCAGGACTTGCTGCGGATGGAATAACGATTGTGGACGATATCAAGTATATTCTCAGAGGATATGAAGATTTCGATGCCAAGTTAAGAGAACTCGGTGCTAAGATTGAATATGTGCAGAGCGATAAAGAGCTCCGCAAGTTCGTGCTTAAGATATCATAATAAAGAAAGGGGTAACCGGCGTACAGCCGGTTACCCCTTTCTTTGAATCTATCCGGGTGATATCACTCTGATGTGCAGATGTGTAAAGATTAGACAATAGCCTCAATCTTAAGCTTTGGATACTTGAGAAGGTCAATGAATTCATTATCAACCTGAATCATAGGACGGTACAGGCACATAGGATTAATCATGACGATTTCTCCGATTCTGCCGTCATTAAGACGCACGTTGTTGTGAAGATATGTCGCCGTGATTCGGTTTAAGAATGTCATTATGTAGTGAGGGTCATATTTGTTAAGACCTTCTTCGTCAAACATCTGTATGACATCGAACGGACAAAAAGCTCCTCTGTAGCTTCTCTTGGCAGTCATTGCATCGTAAACATCAGCTATTGCAACAATCTTGGCAAATGGTGTTATACGTGATGCTTCAGCCTTGAATGGGTATCCTGAACCGTCACAGCGTTCATGATGAAGCAGGCAGACTTCCTTGATTCTGATATCTATAGGCTGGTCTTTTAAAATCTGGTAACCGCGCTTAACATGATCTTTCATAAGAGCATATTCCTCGTCAGAAAGACGTCCCGGCTTATTTAGGATATTCTGAGGGATTGTAAGCTTGCCTATGTCATGAAGCAGGCCGGCAGTTGTGAGAACTTTCAGGTCATCCCCCTTTATACCAAGCCACTGTCCGAGAATGTTGGATATAAGAGCAACATTCTGGCTATGAGTGGATATTATATCATCGTAATTTCGAAGGTTGTGAATTATATCAAAAATATGTATGGTATTCTTGCTGGAGTTGATAAGGTGGGCGGCATCCTTGTAGATTGTGTCTGTGTCAATAGGCTTTCCTGCGGAAGCTACTTCATTTAATACATTGGTTAGATGCTTCACGGATGTCTCGTAATCTGCCTTGAACTGCTTAAATTCAGCACTATTCTTTAATTTCTCGGAATAATTAAAGTTATCTGTATTATGGTCGTCTGCCGGTTCTGCTTTAGGAACAGGAGCCGGAGTGTCGTCAACAGGTACTTCAAGAATTGTATAATATTCCAGCTTGGAAATGGTTGCTTCGTCAAGAACGAACCCTGCCGGCAGGACAAGCTGTCCTGCCGGATTATATAAATCTTCTGCTATAACCATTCCGGGTTTAACCTCAAATGAAAATAAAACCTTCTTTGCCATATGTGCTCCTCAATAATTATTATTTATGTTTTTATTATGTCAAATAATCACACCTGGTTATTATTTAGCTACTTTTCAAGTAGCTTAAAAGCACCAACAAGATTCTTAAGCTTCTCTGCCTGGGCGGCGAGTTCTTCGCTGCTTGCGGAGCTCTCTTCTGCCATAGCTGTGTTCTCCTGAATAACGGCGGCAATCTGGTCAGCCGCCTGTGCAATCTGGCTGAGTGCATCCGCCTGTTCTGCGGATGCTTTGGAAATTGCATCTATGTTATCAACAAGAAGGTTGGTCTTGTCAACTGATTCAATAAGCTTGGCGGCTGTCCGGTCAACCATCTTCTTGCCGGATTCAACTGCATTGAGAGTCTGAATAATAAGGTCGCTGGAGCTCTTTGCGGCTGCAGCACTCTGTGAAGCAAGATTTCCAACCTGCGTAGCTACGACTGCAAAGCCTCGTCCTTCATCCCCTGCTCTTGCAGCTTCTATGGAAGCATTGAGAGCGAGAAGATTGGTCTGTGATGCAATATCATTGATCGTGTTAATAATTCCACTGATCTGGTTGGCAGCTTCACTGATAGTATCCATAGCCTGTACAACCTGCTGCATATCATCGTTGCTTGCCATGATATCTGTTCCGACAACCTTTGCCATATCATTGGCAGAGCCGGCATTCTCAGCATTTTTATTTACCTGCTCTGTGACGGTTTCTATAGTACTCTGCAGCTCTTCAACGGAGCTTGCCTGATCAGTTGCACCTTCTGTAATTGACTGTGCACCATCGGAGAGCTGGCTTGCGTTGGCTGATACCATTTCAGCAGCTTCGTTGATTTCTGTGAGTGTTTTTGAAAGGTCGACAACAACAGCTGTGAGAGCATTCTCTATTTCCTTAAAGTCTCCAACGTGTTCTACTTTTGTAGTGAGATTGAAGTTGCCGGATGCCATTTCCTTAAGACCGTTAGTGATATCGGCAATGGTTTCCTTGAGCCGTGCAGACATATCTGCAAATGTTTTAGAGAGCTCACCAATCTCATCTTCGTACACAAAATTAACGGATGCAGAAAAGTTACCATTTGAAAGTTCATTGGCAACATTTACAACACCATCTATAGGCTCTAGGTATTTAGCTGTAAGTCTCCTGCTGATAGTGATAATTAAACCGAGAGTTATGAGAGCGATAACAACCATAAGAGCTACAAGTATAATGGTATCTCGTATCAGATCAAACTGGGATAGTGCACTGGCAGCCCACCAGGTCTGTCCGCAGGCATTGATAGGTGAATAGAAACGGACTACGTGGGTACCGTCATCTTTCTTTGTGCTGACGGAAAAACTCTTTCCTGTGTCAATGCCTGCCTGAATCTTGGCGTATTCATTGGATGGTATGAGGTCTGTCAGACGCTGACCGACATAATCGGTTGATTCGCTGTCATATACCATTGTGCTGTCAGATGTAAGAATATCGACATACATGCTAGGATAAGATGAATCGCTTGACTCTAAGTCATCGAAAGCATCGACATTGATATCTACAAGAATTACACCGTAGGTCTTGTCTTTATATACGATAGGAAAAGATGCACTTACCATGTTAATTCCATGATCGTAGTATGGGTCGGTAAAAGAGTTCATCTGGCTTGTTGCTGCATCCTTATAATAATCCTGTGAACCATAATTTTCGTAAGCTCCGTAGCTCTGTACGGTGTCAGGGTCGTCTTCACTTATGTAGATTGTATAATCTTTGATTGAAGTATCAAATGCGTTAGGCTCAAAAAATACTCCGACGCCGGTAATCTTATCATTGGAGATGGCGGTTGTTCTTGCAATACTTATGATAAATTCCTCAATCTGCTTGTTAATCTCCTGTAGATAGATGTCATAGACTTCGCTTTTTTCAGTACGTCCGCTGTATCCGGTACGATTGCGTTCGTTGTATTTGTTTACAATGTAATTCTGAAGAATGTCAGCACAGTTGGTTGCAGTGGTAAGTATATTCTGTACTATAACTCCGTTCTGTGCGGCTACACCTTCAAATTCTCCCTTGATGCTCTTGCTTAAAAAGCTGGCTGAAATGATTGAGCTTATTATAATAAGAAGAGCAAGTAATGCTGCAAGCAGTACACCAGTTGCAGCGGAGATTTTGTATGAAAGCTTTCTGTTGAGAAATCTTTCTTTTGCATTTTTGCCTTTATTCATCTTTTCTCTCCATTCTGAGGCGGTATGCGTCTCGTATTCTATTTTCTTGATTCTTATTGGTACAAAGAACGAAAATCTGATATTATTATATCATTTTCTTTTTTGCAAGGCAATAATAAGCTGTTGAAAAAGACGGAACTGTTGTGCTGTAAGAATATAAATTTACACAATATGCACTATTGACTAATAGCTTGCCGTGTATTATAGTATATATACAAAAAAGTTCATAGAAGTTTTATCCCTTATTCAGAGTGATGGAGATACATAGGATCGATGAAGTCACGGCAACCCCGTAATGGAAGGTGCCAGCCTGAGCGAGATATACCGCTTATATGCGGTTCGAACAATAAGAGGATTTGATTAGCCCTATTCAAGTCCACTTATGTGGACTTTTTTTAAGCTTTTTATTCGGCAATAATAAGCTTGACACTATTATATTTTTTACAATTTGAAAGGAGATTTCAGATGAGTTATTTATTCACATCAGAGTCAGTGACTGAAGGACATCCTGACAAAATCTGTGACCAGGTTTCGGATGCGATACTTGATGCAATGCTTGAGCAGGATCCGATGAGCCGTGTTGCATGTGAGACACTTACAAATACAGGCTTTGTTATGGTAATGGGTGAGATTACAACTAAGGCTAATGTTGATATCCCTGCAATCGTAAGAAAGACGATTACAGATATCGGATATAATACTTCCGAGTACGGATTTGACGGAAATACATGTGCTGTCATGGTTTCACTTGACAAGCAGTCACCTGATATTGCAATGGGAGTTGATAAGGCTCTTGAGGCTAAGGAGAACCAGATGTCCGATGAGGAGATAGATGCAATAGGTGCCGGAGATCAGGGTATGATGTTCGGTTATGCATCGAATGAGACAGAAGAGTATATGCCATATCCTATCGCACTTGCACACAGGCTTGCAAAGCAGCTTACCAAGGTGAGAAAGGACGGTACATTAAAGTATCTTCGTCCGGATGGCAAGACTCAGGTAACTGTTGAATATGATGATAATCATAAGCCTGTACATCTCAATGCGGTTGTTCTTTCAACACAGCATGACCCGGATGTGTCACAGGAGCAGATTCATGAGGATATAAAGAAGTATGTTTTCGATGAGATTCTTCCAAAGGAGCTTGTCGATGAGAGAACTAAGATGTACATCAATCCTACAGGACGTTTTGTAATCGGCGGACCTAACGGAGACAGCGGACTTACAGGACGTAAGATTATCGTTGATACTTACGGCGGTTTTGCACGTCACGGCGGCGGAGCTTTCTCAGGCAAGGACTGCACTAAGGTTGACCGTTCCGCAGCTTACGCAGCACGTTATGTCGCTAAGAACATTGTTGCAGCAGGACTTGCCGAGCGCTGCGAGATTCAGCTTTCTTACGCTATCGGTGTTGCACAGCCTACATCAATAAATATTGATACATTCGGGACAGGCAAGGTATCTGATGACAAGCTTTCAGAGATAGTTTCAGAGAATTTTGATTTAAGACCGGCCGGAATAATCAAGATGCTTGATCTTAGAAGACCTATCTATAAGCAGACTGCTGCTTACGGACATTTTGGCCGTCATGACATTGATGTGCCTTGGGAGAAGCTTGACAAGGCTGACACTTTAAAGAAATATCTGTAATTGTTTATATTTAATTTATAAACTCTTACCCCATATTGTGATACAATGGACGTATAAGCATGGCTTATACGTCCTTTTTGCATTATACAAATGCAGTGCGGACTGATGACTGCGAAAAATATATATCTGATAGAATGTAGTCTATGTGATGTGCAATGTATAAGCTGTACAACATAAGAGGTGTCACAATGAAACTTAAAACCAAAATTCAGCTTGCGTTCTGTGTGCTGAGCATAGTGCCGCTTATACTTGTGGTAGGTGTGCTTAGCGTAGGAACGTACAAATTAAAGACTATCTATAATACATATAAGATAGATATGAATACTTATACCGTAATGTTCAACCCGATGTTAGCATTCAATGCCGTGAATTCGAGCATTGAGGATGAGATTGAAGTGGTGAGGGATGCCAATCCTGACCTCCTTTGCGATCCGGAGTATCTCGATGAATATTTTAATGGATTGACAAATGATGCCACGGATATCATTGTAAATCTTGACGGACAGTATGTATATTCAAGCTACAATGATAATCAGGAGGCTGAGCTTTACGCTGAGCTTGCCAAGATGGAAAAGCTTGGAAGACTTGACGGTCTTCAGGGTGGCATGTACCTTGGCGGAAGCCTTCAGATGCTTGTAAACAGAGTGACGTTTGAGTGCAGCAATGGAAAAGAGGGAAGGCTGTACATTGTAACACATATAGAGCACATTGTTCCGCAGGTAAGGAATATGGTGATTATTTTTCTTGTCTGCCTTGCGGCAATACTTGTAGCGGCGAGCGGCTGCATAAGCGTATGGGTATACAGAGGCCTTGTCACTCCTGTAAGGAAGCTTAAGGAGGCCACACATAATATTGCTGAGGGCAATCTTGACTTCACGTTACAGAGCAACAGACATGATGAGATAGGTGAGCTTATAAATGACTTTGAGGTGATGAGAAAAAGACTCAGGGATTCGGCTGAGGAGAAGATTCAGAACGATAAGGAAAGCAGAGAGCTTATAAGCAACATTTCACACGATTTAAAGACTCCGATGACGGCGATAAAAGGATACGTAGAGGGTATAATGGATGGCATAGCGGACACACCGGAAAAGATGGACAGATATGTAAGAACCATATATAATAAGACGGTAGATATGGATAAGCTGATAAATGAGCTTACGCTATACTCTAAGATAGATGCAAATAAGATACCTTATAATTTTAACAAGATCAATGTCGCACAATATTTTGAGGATTGTGTGAGCGAGCTTAAGGTTGAATTAGATTCGAGGAATATCGAACTTGGATATTTTAATTATGCAGATAAGAGTTCCGTCATCATAGCAGATCCTGAGCAGTTAAAAAGAGTAATCAACAATATAATAAGCAACTCTGTCAAGTATATGTCAAGTGACAGAAAAGGTATAATAAATATACGAATAAGCGATGTTGATGATTTTGTTCAGTTTGAGATAGAGGATAACGGAAAAGGTATAGCACAGAAGGATGTGCAGTATATTTTTGACAGGTTCTACAGAACGGATGCATCGAGAAATTCAGCTCAGGGCGGCAGCGGAATAGGTCTGTCGATTGTGAAGAAGATAATAAGTGACCATGGCGGTCAGATATGGGCTACCAGCAAGGAAGGCACAGGTACGGTAATGCATTTTGTGCTCAGAAAATATAAGAATCAGGAGAGTGAACACAATGAGTAAGATATTGATTATTGAAGATGAGGAGAGCATTGCAGAGCTTGAGAGGGATTATCTTGAGATAAGCAGCTATGAGGTGACAATCTGCAATGACGGAGAGAAGGGACTTAAAGAGGCTCTTGACAACGAGTATGATTTGTATATTCTCGACTTGATGCTTCCGGGAGTTGATGGTTTTGAAATCTGCAAAGCGATAAGAAGCAAGAAGAATACACCTATCATAATGGTGTCAGCTAAGAAGGATGATATAGATAAGATAAGAGGCTTAGGACTCGGAGCGGATGACTACATGACTAAGCCGTTCAGCCCAAGCGAGCTTGTAGCGCGTGTAAAAGCGCACCTTGCAAGATATGAAAGACTTGTCGGAAGTGCTGTTCAGGAAAATGACATTATTGAGATAAGAGGTCTTAAGATTGACAAGACGGCAAGACGTGTATTTGTAAATGGCGAGGAGAAGACCTTCACAACGAAGGAATTTGACCTTCTAACCTTCCTTGCACAGAACCCTAACCATGTATTTTCCAAGGAAGAGCTCTTTAACAAGATATGGGATATGGAGTCGATTGGCGATATCGCTACAGTCACTGTCCACATCAAGAAGATTCGTGAGAAGATTGAGTTCGATACCTCTAATCCTCAGTACATAGAAACAATTTGGGGCGTAGGGTACCGATTCAAGGCTTAAAACTGTGAGCCCCAAATAGTTTCCGAACAATCTGGGGCGTTGGGTACCGATTCAAGGCTTAAAGCTGTGAGCCCCAAATAGTTTCCGAACAATCTGGGGAGTTGGATATCGTTTCAAAGCGTAGAAAATTATAAGGATGTTTTATGAGGGATATAAGAGAATGTATAGTATATGAAGATGATGATATATGTGTGTGCCATAAGCCGTCAGGGGTACTCACACAGTCGGACAGGGGCTTTTCGCAGGATATGGTGAGCGCACTTATGACCTATGAGAGAAAGAAGGGAGTTAAAGCTCCTTTCATAGCTCCTGTGAATCGTCTTGACAGACCGGTGGAGGGGCTTGTGCTGTATGCGAAGAACAGCAGGTCGGCGGCGGCACTCACCGGACAGATTACAAGTGGTGAGGTTGACAAGTGCTATTATGCTGTTGTGGATATTACCGGCGGGAACAGCATGGAGGATATGCAAAAGAAGCTTCATGACAGGGAAATGACAACACTTGAGGATTATCTTCTTAAGGATTCAAAGACTAATATGTCAAAGGCTGTCTCGGAGAATACACAGGGCGCTAAGAAGGCAGTGCTTGAATATCAGGTGCTTGACATGGATACTGACGGAAAGAGAGCGTTTTTAAAAGTAAAGCTCCATACAGGAAGACATCATCAGATAAGAGTACAGCTTGCAAATGCAGGGCTTCCTATACTAGACGATACCAAGTATGGTATCGTCTGTGATGCTAAGTATAGCATCGTTTGTGATACCAAGCATGGCAGAGTCTGTGATGCTAAGCATGGCAGCGTAAATGACATTCAAGATAGCGCTGTCCGTGATACAAAATACGGCGGGGATAGCAGCGCCGGCGATTCTTTTGCTGCTGTGAAGAAAAATGTGGCAGGGAAGCACAGTGATAACCTTGCACTGTGTTCCTACAGACTGGTATTTACTCATCCTGTCACAAAGAAAAAGCTTGTTTTTGAGGTTGAACCTAAAGGAAAAAGCTTTATGAATTTCATGGAAAAAGAACATGAATAAGGTGCTCTGGGCAATACAATGAAAGAGTATATTTGAAACACATTCTGCATAAGCAGAAGCATGCGTGGACATACTACCTGTATAATTGACGTTGATGCACTAGCATTGGCATGGGGGCGGTATGGGCAGAGATAAGAAGAATGTGTTTATATATATAGGAGTTACAGCAGTCGTATATTTTATATTTAAGTATATTATGCCGCTGGCGGCTCCTTTTATTATTGCTTTTTTGCTGGCGGCAGGCATGAGCGGGCAGATGCGTTTTCTTGACGGCAGACTGCACATCAAGAGAAGCATTGCCGCTGTGATTCTCATTGGGTTCTGGGGAATGCTTGTGATTGCCGTTTTGTGGCTGCTCGGAGGGCTTTTGGTTACACAGATAAAGAATGTTATAGACAACTATGGCATTTATTATGCATATATAAATGAAGGAATGTGCAGCTTCTGTCAAAGAGTGGATGGATTTATGGGCTTTGCAGGTGGGACAACGCTCGCGTATATCGATTCTGGGCTTGTCGGAATTATGCGGATGGCGCAGGATAAGCTTATGCCGTCGATAATGGGAGGTTCCATAGGTGCATTGAAGGGCTTTATCACATGTACAGGTGTGCTTGTGATATTTTTTATGGCACTGTATTTTTTCATGAAGGACTATGACAGAATGTTAGAGAGAGCGTCAGCCTCGGATTATGCGCAGGAATTCGATTTCTTCTATACGAGAATAGGAAAAATTATTTATACATTCATAAAGACGCAGCTCACTATTATGTGCATAACGATGATTATATGTGCAGCAGGGCTTTTGTGGCTTCACAACCAATACTGGCTGTTACTGGGGGTTGTGCTTGGGATTGTCGATGCACTGCCTGTCTTCGGAACGGGGACAATTCTCATGCCATGGGCGGTTGTATCCGTTATTTGCGGAAAATACAGATATGCGGCAGTTCTTGCCGCTATGTGTTTTATAAGCTATATGCTGCGCGAGTACCTTGAGCCGAAGCTTATGGGAAAGGGGCTTGGTGCACATCCGCTTGGAATGCTCGCCGCAGTATATGCCGGACTTGCGCTGTTCGGGGTGGTGGGTGTCATTACAGGCCCGCTCGCATATATTCTCATAAAAGAATTGATAGGATATATACGTCATAGACAGAATTCCTGATAAATTTTTCTTGTATCATGGCATATTGGTAGGGTATAATCTTAAAAAGCAATAACCTAATAATTAACTATTTCAAGGGGTAAAAAATGGTATTTTCATCAGCAGTTTTTTTGTTTGCATTTCTTCCGGTTGTGTTTATTCTTCATACGGTTATTAGGAACACGACTGCGAGAAATGTTTTATTGATTGTGGCGAGCCTGATTTTCTATGCGTGGGGTGAGCCGGTGTATGTTGTGCTCCTGCTTGCCTCCATACTGATTAATTATCTGCTTGGAAGATTTGTGTGGGGCAGGAAGCCGGTGCTTGTGGCAGCAGTGATTGTCAACCTTGCGTTTTTGATTGTGTTTAAGTATGCGGGATTTATTGTGCAGTCTATAAATGCAATTCCTTTTATCAGCCTTAAGGAACCGAAGATAAGCATGCCGATAGGCATATCGTTTTATACTTTTCAGGCGATGTCATATGTTATAGATACATACCGCGATGAGCGGAAACGTCCGGGAAGCTTCCTTGATGTTATGTTATATGTGTGCCTGTTTCCACAGCTCGTTGCCGGGCCGATTGTAAAATACAATTCTGTGAGGGAGCAGCTGCAGGACAGACAGGTAAGTGCGGAAGGAACAGCTTCGGGAATACAAAGATTCATTGTCGGTCTTTCAAAGAAGATGCTCATTGCAAATGTGATGGCAGTCGCGGCTGACAGGATGTTCGCATTGGATATTGCACAGCTTGACATGGCGAGTGCGTGGGTCGGTGCAGTGTGCTATATGCTTCAGATATATTTTGATTTCTCAGGCTACAGTGATATGGCTGTAGGAATGGGAAAGATGTTCGGATTTAGTTTTCCTGAGAACTTTGACTATCCGTACACCGCCTGTTCGATAAGGCAGTTCTGGAAAAAATGGCATATATCACTCACATCATGGTTCAGGGAATATCTGTATTTTCCGCTTGGAGGCAATAGAAAAGGCAGAGCAAGAACACTTTTTAACCGCTTTTTTGTATTCCTATGTACAGGAATATGGCATGGAGCTGACTGGACATTTGTTGTGTGGGGAATCTATCATGGTGTGCTTACGATGCTTGAGACAGTCCTTGTTAAGGATAAGAAGGATAAAAATGCAGGAAAAGCGGCTGATAGCGCAAGGTCTGTAATAAGAGTGCTTGGGCATATATATACCTTGCTTGCCGTTATGATAGGATTTGTTATATTCAGGGCGGACAGCATGAGACAGGCAGTGCATTTTATTGCGAGCATGTTCTCATTTGGTGCGACGGCGGTTGGAACCATGACGGCAGTATCGGTTATGAGTCCTTTGTTTATAATTACACTGATTATTGCGGCAGTGGCATGCACACCTGTACTCAGAATGCTGCCAAAGAACGCTGTGACAAGACTTCTTGGAATGGTTTTGACTATTATTCTATATATGCTCTGCATTATGGAGATAGCTGCCGGAAGCTATAATCCGTTCATATATTTTAGATTTTAGGAAGCTGTAAAATCCGGAAAGTTATCCGGTAAATAAGCATAATGGTTCGTGTATCAAAACATACTGCTTTTGGCTGGGAGACGAGCAGAGTCCTAAAACACAAAGCTTCTCAAAAAAGTCGTGATATGCATAAATATAACTTGCTATACACAGTTAAGTTTATAAGGCATGTTTTGACGCACTAATTCAGGTAGGAGATATTTATTGATGAAGAGAATAGCTAAAAAAACACTTCAGAATATAATATATATTGCGATTTTTCTCATAGTCAGCTTAGTGCCTGTTATTTTTTTCTCAGACAAGCAGGCTGCGATAGGGAATGAGACTAAGGCGGACAAGCCTAAGCTGTCAGATGGAACTTTTCTTACGGCAAATGCTGATGCGTACTTTGCGCAGAACTTTGGCTTTAGAAATCGCCTGGTATATGCCGGAAATGCGCTTAAGCAGGCAGTGTTTAAGACATCTGGACAATCAGATGTCATAATCGGCGAGGATGGATGGCTCTTTTATGGGAGAGCACTTGATGATTTTTTAGGCACAAGCATTCTTGGTGAAGTGGAATTAGACCGCATGGGAGCTGTTGTGGCTATGATGCAGCAGTATGTACAGCTGCATGGCGGCGAGTTCATATTCGTGTCGGCACCTAATAAGATGTCTGTGTACGGAGAGTACATGCCATATTATTATGTGGAAGAAAAAGCGTCCGGAAATTATGAATTGTTCTATGAAAGGCTGACAGAGATTGGAGTAAATGCAGTGCAGCTTAAAAATGTGCTGATTGCCAAAAAGCTTGACGGAGTACAGCTTTATCACAAGTTAGACTCACACTGGAATAATTATGGTGCGGCAGTCGCATATGAAGCTATGGCTGACAAGTTAGCCAAGCTGTATGGTGAAGAGTATTCCGGGTATACGCATTACAGTGAGCTTCCATATAATGTTAAGAACAATTTTTCGGGAGACTTGCAGGCGATGCTTCTTCCGGGCTCGAATAAGAAGGATGAGCAGGTGGAATTTGATATTGACGAGAAGTTCGAGTATGTCAACAGATTCAGAGGAGTGGATGACCTTGTGATAGCTTCGGCTAATCAGACTGCCGCTGTCGATAAGATGGTGACGCTTTTCCGTGATTCTTTTGGAAACGCATTGTATTGGTTCTTTGCCAACGAGTATACTTCGCTTACAGCGAAGAGAGAGATTCCGTATAATATATATCAGGCTGCGGCTGAATCGGACCTTGTAGTTATAGAGCTTGTCGAGAGAAATCTCAAGGGGCTTTTGCAGCACACACCTATAATTGCATCGTGGAATCTTGGTGGAGATTATTTTGACAATATAGAGTTAGATTCTAAACAGGTGCTGGATGTGGATTTTTATGTTAATACTACGGCTGACGGACTTATGCAGATAAGCGGAAACGATGATTTTCTGGAAGATTACTCATATATATATGTAAGAATTAAGCACATGGAAGATTCGGACAAAACAGAGCAGGATGACAGTGATAAAGACGGAGCAGATGAGTCTGTGGTATATCAGCTTTTATTAGGAGAGGGAGGGGACTTCACTTTTTATCTCGAACAGGCAGACGCGGATATATTAAAGGCAGATGACGGAAGAAATGAATACTCATTTATATTAAAAAATAGTGACGGATATGTGGAAATTCCGATAAATGTCACTTTACAAGACTAGAAATATAATGTATATTTCCAATGAAGAATAATATAGGTAATTGTGAAACTGATTATTGACGAATTTGAGTTTCATAACCACCAGAAGAATAATATAGAAAGAGGTAAAATAATTATATGAAGAATGGCAAGAAAAATATAAAGAGAATTATAGCTGCCGCAGTAATGATGGCTATGGTGCTTGCACTTGCGGCATGCGGTAAGAAGAGTACATCGGATGCTTTTGGTTTTAACAATGGAAGCGTTGTCATCATTCCGGGAGATAAGTTTGACGCTGATGCGGAGGGAATGCCGGAGACTACAGCGTATGTTGAGGCTGCAAGCTGTTACTATGACGGACTTGACAAGGTATTTTCTTATGATGGCTATGATGTTACAACATACCCTAAGGAGGACGGAGACTACATTCAGGATATCAACATTTCATCGGAGAGTATTAAGACCGACAAGAACGTAGGTGTAGGAAGCACGCTTGAAGAGCTTGAGAAGGCATATGGCAGTGACTATACTTTGTCCGGCAAAATGTACCGGTATTATCAGGATGACAATTCAAAATATATGTATTTCTTTATTTTAAATGATGTGGTACAATATTACGGATACGGAATAGATGTAAAATAATTCAATTTTACGGCTTTTGTTATGCATGAACAGAGGCACAGGAGGAAGTTATGAAGAAAATGAGATTAAAGAAGGTTTCATTTATGTTTCTTTTGCTTGTTGTCAGTGTGATATTTGCAGCCGGCTGCAATAAGAGTCCGAAGGATGGTGGAGAAGCCTTACCCACAACGACTGACAGCAGCCGGACACAGAAGGAAACAGATGAGACAACGAAGGAAGCCGATACGACAGTCCCCACAGCAGAGGGATCAACCGACACAACGGCGGATACCATAACAGAGACTACCGAGGCAGAGACTGAGACAACCACAGTCGAGGAAGTTAAGCCTTGGGACTTGCTTAACAATGAACCGCTTAATCCGACAACATCGGGCTATGAAGAGCTTGACAGACTTTTAGATGGCTTTATGACCATGCTGAAGAATGATGGAACGATATCTGATGACATGTCTAATTATCAGAAGGTTCATAACATATATGTGTGGTTTATTAAAAAGGTTAAATATAACAGAAGCATGATTGGTGAGGATGGAAAATATTCTTCTTCCGACCCGGAAACGACACCGGTGGAAGTATTGTGGGCAACTGATTTATTCAATACATATCAGGGTGCATGTTACAATTACTCATCGGCATTCATGTATGTCATGAGATACCTTGGGTATGATGCACATCTTGTATCAGGAGAGGTTGGAAAATATGGCGGAGGAACTACACCTCATTGCTGGCTTTATGTGAACCTTGGTGGTGTGGCATACACATTTGACCCGGATGTTGACAGCAACTACTATTGGAGAGGTGTCACCGAAGGAAGCACAGAGGAGAATACGGATACTCTCTTCTGTAAAAGAATGGAAGATATGAGTTATTTTTATATAACAGAGAAATATCATGACAATTAGTAGCTGAGTCAGAATCAGTGCATAATTGCAGGCATATGTGCCTAAGGAACGGAGAATAGTGTGAAAATACATTTAAGACAGTAAAATACACTGGATGTATTAAGCTTTCACATATTATTTGAGTCACTGCAAAAGCAGTGAAATGGAGGAGAATAAAATGGCAAACGATAAGAAATTAGTAGAAGCAATCACTCCTATGGAGGAGGATTTTGCACAGTGGTACACAGATGTTGTTAAGAAGGCAGAGCTTATGGCTTATTCAAGCGTTAAGGGCTGTATGATATTTAAGCCTGCCGGATATGCTATATGGGAGAATATCCAGAAGGAGATGGATGCACGTTTTAAAAAGACAGGTGTGCAGAATGTATATCTTCCAGTGTTTATACCTGAGAGTCTTCTTGAGAGAGAGAAGGATCATGTTGAAGGATTTGCACCAGAGGTAGCGTGGGTTACTCAGGGAGGACTTAATCCTCTTCAGGAGAAGCTCTGTGTAAGACCTACATCTGAGACACTTTTCTGTGATTTTTATAAGGATGAGATTCAGTCATACAGAGATCTGCCTAAGGTATATAATCAGTGGTGCAATGTTGTAAGATGGGAGAAGGAGACAAGACCGTTCCTTCGCTCAAGAGAGTTCTTATGGCAGGAGGGACATACAGCTCACGCTACAGCAGAGGAAGCAGAGGCAAGAACACAGCAGATGTTAAACGTATATGCTGATTTTTGTGAGCAGGTGCTTGCAATGCCTGTTATCAAGGGAAGAAAGACTGACAAGGAGAAGTTCGCAGGCGCTGAAGCTACATATACTATCGAGGCTCTCATGCATGATGGCAAGGCTCTCCAGTCAGGAACAAGCCACAACTTCGGTGATGGTTTTGCCAAGGCATTCGGTATCCAGTATACAGATAAAGAGAATAAGTTACAGTATGTCCACCAGACCTCATGGGGTACAACGACAAGACTTATCGGTGCCATGATAATGGTTCACGGTGATAACAGCGGTCTTGTTATGCCGCCTAGAATTGCTCCAATTCAGGTTAGAGTAATTCCAGTTGCACAGCACAAGGAAGGCGTGCTTGAGAAGGCAGGACAGTTAAAGGACAGACTTGAGGCAGCAGGCTTTAGAGTTGATTTCGATGATTCGGAAAAGACACCTGGCTTTAAGTATGCAGAGCAGGAGGTTAAGGGAATTCCTGCACGTATTGAGATTGGACCAAAGGATATTGAGAATAATCAGGCTGTTGTCGTAAGACGTGATACAAGACAGAAGTATGTCGTATCTCTTGACAATGTTGAGGAAGAGCTTACGAAGATTCTTGATACAATGCAGGCAGAGATGCTTGAGAGAGCAAGAGCACACCGCGATGCACACACATATGAGGCTCACAACTATGAAGAGTTCAAGGATATAATTGCCAACAAGCCGGGCTTTGTAAAGGGTATGTGGTGCGGCGAGCAGGCATGCGAGGATAAGATTAAGGAAGACACAACAGCTACAAGCAGATGTATGCCATTTGAGCAGGAGCACATAAGTGATGTATGTGTATGCTGTGGCAAGCCTGCTAAGAAGCTTGTATATTGGGGCAAGGCATACTAATAGTGTGATAGGTAATTGCAAAACTCAGTATGTGGTAGCCTGACGTTGTACAATTTTGCTAGTACCCTTCCGGACGCGTTCGCACTCATTCGAATGCGTAGCGGCGCATAAGCGGCTAAAATACAGCCGCTAAACGCCAACGTATTCGAAAAGGTCCGGCAAGGTACTAGTAAAATTATACAACTGTTTGGTATTAAGTTTGAGTTTTGTAATTACATATAAATAGTTATAGAATAAAGAGGTGATACCTTGGTTAGAATAGAGCTTCCTAAGGATGTAAGACATATAATAAATGTCCTTATGGAAAATGGCTATGAAGCGTATGCTGTCGGGGGCTGTGTCCGCGACAGCATACTAGGAAGGACTCCGGGAGACTGGGATATCACGACTTCCGCACTTCCGATGCAGGTCAAGGCTCTTTTCCGGAGGACGGTAGATACAGGCATACAGCACGGAACAGTCACTGTCATGCTTGGTAAGAATGGCTATGAAGTGACAACCTATCGTATAGATGGAAAGTACGAGGATTCAAGGCATCCAAAGAGCGTGGAATTTACTTCTAATCTTGTGGAGGACTTGAAGCGCCGTGATTTTACGATAAATGCGATGGCATACAATGATGAGCATGGAATAGTCGATGCATTTGACGGAATGGGTGACCTTAAAAGAAGGATTATACGCTGCGTTGGAAAAGCTCATGACAGATTTGATGAGGATGCACTGAGAATATTGAGGGCTGTGCGTTTTTCGGCACAGCTTGGATTTGATATCGAAGATGATACGGCAAAGGCGGCGAGGGAGCTTGCACCTACACTTGTGAAAATCAGCAGGGAGAGGATACATACAGAGCTTAACAAATTGCTGCTTTCAGACAATCCGGATTATTTTTCTGTTGTATACGATTTAGGTGTGATGAAGATTATTATTCCGGAGCTTGAAAATATTGATGCTCATAAGCTTGATAAGATAAAGCATTTCATAAAGAAGACGAGAGCGGTTCTTCCTGAGAGATATGCAGCGCTCTTAAGCTGTGTTGATGCGGATACTGCGGGAAGGATTTTAAAAGGGCTTAAGCTTGATAATGCCACGATATCCATGGCTTCTAAGCTGGTGAAATATTATAATATGAATCCGGTGGTATCAGAGGCAGCTGTGAGGCATTATATTAATGAAGTGGGAGAAAACGATGCGCTGCGGATTATTGATTTCAATATTTCCATATGTGGGAGTGAATTAAATAAAGGGTATACAGACATGAGAAAAATATGCGTTATGGTTAAGGAACGCGGAGACTGTACAGAGCTTAGAAACCTTAAGATATCAGGCAGGGATTTGATGGAAGCAGGCTTTCCGGCAGGAAAACAGCTCGGTGAAATTCTGCAGAAGCTTCTTTGTGAAGTGCTTGATAATCCTAAGTTCAATGAATACAATTATCTTCTTAAGAGGGCTGTAGAGCTGGCAGGACAATAACGCAGGTCTGGAGGTACCATATGGGATATTTGTACAGTCAGGCATCACAGCTTATTGTGCTGGCGGTGGCGGCGGTGATAGTCGCATATTATATATGGATATTGGCATATAGCGGTGAAGACAGAAGCACAGGGAAGAAGCAGCAGGCAGTAAGAATTGCTGCGGCATGCGGTGCTTCTGTTTCTGCCGTTTTTTTATCTTTGATTATTTCATACCATAAGGTATATAAAAATGATGGCATAGAAGGTGTGTTCAATGCTTTTTTTGAGATAGAATTCTATAAAAGCATTTTATTTTCTCTGCTTTTTGCAACGGCAGAGCTTATTTTTTTCAGAGTGTCGGTCAGATTAAAAAGAAAGCTTCCACTGTCAGGAGCCTTTGCAATATCAGGCAGACAGCGTATTTTTGTGACATTGGTTGTGATGTGCGGGCTTACTGTTGCATTTTTTGTATGCACGGGTGCAAAGAATAATTATTACACAATAGGCTTCAATGAAGTGTGCTCCAATAATAAGACGATAGTTGTAGATGAAGAGATGGGGCTTATATGTGACTATATTGAACTGTGCAACTGGGGCAAAAAAACGGTGGATATAAGCGGACTGTACCTGTCAGATGATGAGAATAACCTGTCAGAGCTTAAGTTAGATTCTGTAACTCTTGCACCGGGGCAGCTTAAGCTTGTGCTTCTTGATGATAGTGCGGGAATGTCGATAAACAAGCGCGGCGAGACATTGTATTTATCCGATGGAAAGGAAAATATAATAAGTGTGCTCGAAGTGCCGAAGTCGCCTAAGGATGCCGCTTATGCTTATGACGGCAGTACGGCGGAGTGGGGCTTTTATACGTGCACTCCGGGAGTGGCTAACGATGAGGCCGAGCCTGTTGACGGCAGTGTGATTACGGCTCCGGTATTGTCGGCTGCAAGCGGTTTTTATGATGAGGAATTCAAGCTTAGCATCGAAGCCGGTGAGGGAGCAAAAATATACTATACGCTTGACTGCAGGAGAGCGGATGAAAATGGTGAGGTCTACACAGAGCCAATTCTGATTAAGAATGTATGTGATGAACCTAATACATGGCACAGTATAAGCGGTGTGCTGCCATGGTATGAGAATGACTGGTCGGAGAATGTTGACAAATGTGTTGTAGTCAGAGCGGTGGCGGTCGGCAGCAACGGAGAGATGAGCGATGAGACGATAGCTACATATTTTGTCGGCATGGATAAGTATAAAGACATTCCGCTTATATCGCTTGTGCCGGATTACGATGACTTTTTCTCGGAGGAAGATGGAATATATACGGTTGGAAATGACCCTTCGATTCCCAATTTTTATATAAGAGGCGAGGAATCGGAGAGGGAGGCTTATTTTGAATACTTTGGGAAAAATGATACTCATTTTGCGCAGGATGTCGGAATAAGAATTTTTGGCGGAACATCGAGAAATCAGCTCCAAAAAAGATTTACACTGTTTGCGAGAAAAATGTACAGTGATACCGATTTGATAGATTTCGTTTTTTTCGGAGATGGAAGGAAATACAAGAAGCTTGCATTAAGGGACGGCTTTGCCAACATGATATCACAGGAGATTATGAGGGGCTCAAGAGTATTGACCGTAGATTCCACGCCGGTGACAGTGTTTCTTGACGGGGAATGGTTCGGCGATACATATTTGCAGACTAAGATTAATGCAGAGTATATCGCAAAGGAGTACAATGTCGATAAAGATAATATTATCCTGATAAAAAATGGTGAGGTCGCAGAAGGATATGAGGATGAGCTGTCTACCATATGGGATGTGTTTAATTATGTGCAGAACACTGATTTTAGCGACGAGGAAGCATATAAGGAGCTATGTGACAGGATAGATATTGAAAGCTACATCGAGTTCATATGTGCCAATCTGTACCTTGCCAATATGGACTATTATGAGACACACAATTTTGCTGTGTGGAGAACAAGGCAGCAGGATGGCTCGCAGTATGGTGACTGTAAATGGCGCTTTATAATGTATGACCTTGACAGCCTCGACCATAATATTATCATGCTTGATACATGGGGAGCGGACAGCTTATCGGATGTCAATTCCTTTACAGCACATTTGTTTACGGATGAACATTATTGCTTCGAATATTCCATGATATATTCGGCTCTGAAGAAAAATAAAGAGTTTATGGAACATTTTCTGTGTGTCTACTCAGATATGCTCAATTTTGAATTGTCTAAGGAGCGTATTGAAGAACTGCTTATAGAAAATGGAGAGACATTGGAATGGAATTATGGATTTTTTCAGGACAGAAACGAGAAGGTTCTCGGTCATATCGCACAGGAATTCGGGTTTAGCGGTGACACAGTGAAGATTAACATCACTATTGATGAACCGGAGGGCGGCTGTGTCCAGATAAATACGCGCACGACAGACAGCAAAACGGGTGAGTGGAGCGGAGAATATCTTGTTGAGGTTCCGCTAAACATTACCGCTGTTGCGAATGAAGGATATGAATTTGCCGGATGGACAGGTGATACTGAGCTGTGCAAGGATGCTCTGACATCAGGGACTGTAAATGATAAATCTGAGGCTTTGGTTGTAGAGCCGGATAAGGAGGTTATAGAGCTTCATGCAAAGTTCAGAAAAGTTGAATAGACACATAATATTGGCATGTGTTTTTCTATGCATGTGCCTGTCGCTGTGTTCATGCACATTCGGGGGAAGCTTCAGCTATGATAATGCGGCAGGAAGCGGAGAATATCGTGAATTGTTTAAGGTGTCAAAAGCTGATACCAACGAACAGTGCAGTGAATCGGCGGCGTTAATAGACCTTGAAGAGTACGGCGGACAGGTTGTGATTGATGAGCCGGGAGACTATATCGTCAAGGGAAGGCTTTATGGAACGCTGCTAATCGATTCGGAGGACGGAAATGTACATATTATGTTCGATGGTGCGGATATTGCGGCGCTTAACGGTCCCGCAGTGTATGTAAGGTCTGCCGGAAAAGTCATAATAACTCTGGCGGAAGGGACGGACAATACTCTGTCGGACTCGACAAATTATGATGGCTATGAGGAGAGCAGAGCTTGTATTTTCTCGGAATCAGACTTAACTATCAACGGAAGCGGAAAACTCAGCGTATATTCATATGCCGCTGATGGAATAAGAACCTCAGAGACACTCAAGCTCACAGGCGGAGATATATATGTGCTTGCAAAGAAAAACGGACTCAGAGGAAATGACGGTGTCCTTGTTGCGCCGGATGAGCTTAAGATAGAATGTGAAAGCTATGGCATAGTGACGGTGACGGATGCTAAGGGAAGGTCGGGAAATGTCCAGATAAATGCGGGGCAGATTAACATTACGACAGGAAAACAGGCTGTAAAGTCCAAGGGCGACTTATATATATCACTTCCGGCTAATGTGAATATATACAGTGTAATCCCTGATTTTGAAGTCGGTGGAGAGCGCTACATTGAGGAAGGGGCGGTGAGCTAGATGGAAGGATACCGCCATGAAAATAAGTATATTATAGATGGATACAGGATGAAGCTTCTGAGCGCAAGGCTTGCATCCGCCCTTAAAGCTGATGCGCATTCGGATGGTGACAGCAGGTATCATATAAGAAGTCTTTACTTTGATGATTATGATAATAGCTGTTATTATGAGAATGAAGGCGGTGTTGAACCTAGAGAAAAGTATAGAATAAGATACTATAACGGCGATACATCGAGAATTGTCCTTGAAAAGAAAATCAAGAGAATGGGAATGACCAAGAAAGAGTCATGCATACTCACCAACGAGGAATGTAAAAGTCTTATGAGAGGCATGGTTCCGTCTGTGACGGCAGATATGCCGGATATGAAGAAAAAGCTTCTCACGCAGATGCGGCTTAGGGAGTTAAAACCGAAAGTTATCGTGTCATATGACAGAGAGGCGTATGTCTTTGCGACAGGAAATGTCAGGATAACCTTTGACATGAATATATCGGCATCGGCCAATGTCAATATGTTCTTGGAAAAGACATTTCCCAAAAGACCTGTGATGGCATGTGAACTTATACTGGAGATAAAATGGGATGATATTCTGCCTGACTTTATAAGAAAGCTTATCACGGATGACAAGATAAGAAGGACAAGCTTTTCAAAATACTATGTGTGCAGAAAATATAACAATAATGGAGGTACGGCATGAGTGAGATATTAAGGAAAGCTTTTTTTGAAGGATATGCATCAAGGCAGATAAGTACATATGATGTTTTTATGTGCATGGTGTGTGCGGTGGCAGTTGCGGCATATATATATGCGGTATACAAATATGTTAACAGAAGGGCATTCATAAACAGGAATTTTACATTGTCGCTTATCGCATTGTCTGTGATAACAGCGGCAATTATACTGACAATCCAGTCTAATATCGTTGTCTCGCTCGGTATGGTCGGAGCACTCTCCATTATCAGATTCAGGACGGCAGTTAAGGACCCGCTTGACCTTGTATTCCTATTCTGGTCAATCGGTGCCGGAATAATGTGCGGAGCAGGTTTTGCACTTATTGCGGTTATTTCCTCTGTTGTGATAACGGTAATCATGCTCATATCTGCATATGTTCCGGCATCTAAGACAGCAGGTATTCTTGTCGTAAATGCGGATGATTACAAGAGTGAAGCCATGATTACTGACACCGTAAAAAAGAACAGCAGTCTTATGAAGGTGCAGGCAAGAAACGTGACCAAGGACTCACTTGATATGACTATCGAAGTATGGTCAAAGGATGAGAATAAGTTGATTGAGGAGCTCATCGGACTTGACAATGTGCTTGCTGCATCCATAGTTGCTCATGAGGGAGATGCGGTGCTTTAAATATTCCTGACGGACACATATCAATGTAACCATTCATAAATAATATATTCCCCTCATATTATTAGATAGCCCTTGGGCTAAGATGATGTGAGGGGGATTTTTTGTGGAAAATGGAATCAATGCCAGGCAGGCAAAAAGACATACAGTATATGAAAAAGTTGATGAGGCGTTGTACCACTTTGGGCTTAGTGGGACATATATGGGACGTGTAAGAGGTGGCTTTATATATAATACCAATAAGGGTATAGTGATAGTAGATATGTATAGCGGAAACAGGCAGAAGCTTGAGGCAAGGGCAAGAGTATGTGATGAGCTGTACGATAACGGTATAAACGTATCCTGTTATATTAAAGGTGAGGATAATACATATTTTTATGAAAATGAGGATTCCGATACATATACTGTATACAGCTTCTGTGCGTTTCAGGAATGCAATGAGAAAAGACTTGAAGATATATGCACTTCATTAAAGGCTCTTGCAATGCTTCATAAAGTGCTTGATGAGAAGATAGAAGTACCTATGCTTGGGCTTACCGGGGAGGAATTTCAGATTGCAAGAAGCTATATAAAAGAGTATGATAAACATAATAAAGAACTTAAAAAGATAAGAAATTATCTGTCCGGAAGGAAAACCAGGACAGATTTTGAGCTGCTGGCTTTCAGGGAATGCAACGCATATCTTGAAGAGGGGCTTGATGCACTTACAAGGCTTGAGAATTCGGATTATGAGCTTAGATTTAACCAGGCAGTAAGTGATAAAAAATTATGTCATGGCGATTTTAACTACCATAATATATATACTGATGGTGACAGATATCTTATCACAGGGTTCTCACAGATGAGAAATGACTTATATATTGTAGATTTATATAATTTCATGCGCAAGCTTATGGAAAAATATGACTGGGATATAAAGATGGGATACTTAATGCTCAGAGAATATGACAAGGTCAATACGCTCTCAGCACAGGATATTAATATACTAGGGGCGATGTTCGCCTACCCGGAGAAATTTTGGAAGATTCTTAACTATTATTTTAATGCCAATAAGGCATGGATACCGAACAGGAATATGGATAAATTAAAAACTGTTGTCAATCAGAACCGCATGAGAAGGGAATTTGTGAGGACGCTGTGCGGCTCTTGACGGTATGGAAAGGAACATTTGATGAATAACAAGCTGCAGAACTTTTTTTTGGGGATACTTATAGTTGCAGGAATTGTGCTGTGTGCGTTTTTGTTTGCATCGGAGAAGGCTGAAAAGGATGCGGCTGCATCTACTGCAACAAAAGCTGCCACAGGACAGAAGCCTACAGCTCCCATAATCAATGCACCGACAACTGCGACCGACCTGCATACAGAGCTTGCAGTAATCACTTATGTGAGTGCAGATACGAACAGACTGTCAATAAGGGCATATGACGAGGGCGTTGACCGTACCTTCTATATTGAGAAGCCGGCGCTTATCTATACAGAATATGGAAATGCTATGACGCTTGCACAGCTCTATGCAGGTGATGTTATAAATGTAACATATGACAGCATAAGCAATACCGTTACCGAGATTCATTTATCCGATGAAGTGAGATGCCATATGGCAGTGTCGGATGTGTCAGTCAACACATCCTACAGAATGCTGTCATTGTATGGGAAAAATTATGAATATGCGAGGAATGTTGTTGTAGTGTCGGACAATGAGCTTATAACACCGGAGCAGCTGTCCTCTAAGGATGTATTTAATCTCTATGAAAAGGATGGCAAAGTAGTGTCCGTTGTAGTGACAAGAGGGCATGGTTACATAAGCCTTACCGGAGTGGATTTGTTCATAGGCGGATATGTCAATATCGGAAGTGAGAACATTAAGAATATAGAGAAAAATATGATGATTACTGTCACGGAAGGAAGCTATAAAGTAGCTGTATCAAAAGACCAGTATTATGGTGCTAAGACTGTGACAGTCAACCGCAATCAGGTGACTACGGTTGATTTCTCTGAATTCGTTGCAGATACGGTTGAGAATGGAAATGTACTGTTCGATATCGATGTGGATGGAGCGATATTATACTTAAATGGCAAGGAGACAGACTACACTGACGGAATGCTGACGCTTCCGGTAGGAACCTATACAGTCCGTGTGAGTGCAGACGGATATGAGAATTATCAGGATAAGATTGAAGTAAAGGCCGACTACCAGAAAGTCAATATAAGGATGAAGAAGGAAGAAGAGACAACTACTGCCGCACAGAGCACAAGTGCTGCTCAGAATACGACGCAGAGCAGCACTGCACAGCAGACTACAACTGCTTCATCTAACGGCGTGACATCACAGTATGAGACAGAAACCACTACAATAGTAAGCACCAAGAACCGTGTATACATTGACGGCCCGGCAGGAGCTACCATATATTTTGACGACACATACCTTGGTGTGGCACCGCTTGACTTTGCAATGGTGACAGGCTCGCATACCTTCATTGTGATAAGTGGTACAACCATAAAGAGCTACGCTGTCAACCTTGTTGAGGGCGCAGACGATGTCAGATATGATTTCACGCCTAAGAGTGATAACTGAGTAATAGTAAGACGAAAGTTAACAGCATGCTTGGGGTGCTTCAAAAGAAGGGATTTGTTGAACAAAAACACGTGACAAGTACGTTTTAACGGACACGGCAGAGTGTATAACAAAAACAATAGAGAAACTGGATGATTGTCGATTCGAGTTAGAAAATAGGGGGATAAGATGGACTTAGATAGATTGAAGGATTTGATAAAAAAATACCGTGAAAATATGAAATACTATCATAATACCCAAAATGCCTATAATGAAACAGAATGTAGAGATGAATATATAAATCCATTGTTAGAGTGTTTTGGGTGGGATGTACAGAATGCACAGGGAAAATTACCACAGTATAAAGAAGTGGTTGTGGAACGATTTTCTAATAGCGTTGAAAGACCAGATTATACATTGACATTGAATGGGGTTTCCAAGTTGTTTGTGGAGGCAAAAAAACCGAGTGTGGATATAGTTGTAGAAACAGAGCCAGCTATTCAGGCAAGAAAATATGGTTGGAATGCAAATCATGCTATGGTAATACTGACCAATTTTGAAGATATGCTGATATATGATACAACAATAAAACCAGAAGCTGGGGACAATGCGCGAACAGCTTTGTATAGAAAATATTATTTTGAAGAATATGCAAAGAAATTTGATGAAATCAATGCACTTATTTCCAAGGAATGTGTTTATAGTGGAGCATATGATAATTTTGTAGACGAGAATTTTCAGAAGAGTGATAAATACCATACACAAATTGATGATATCTTTTTAGAACAGATTAATTCGTGGCGATTAGAGATAGGAAGATATTTGTACTCTAATAGTGCTAAATATAATGATGAACGTGTATTAAACGATGTAGTTCAGGAATTTATCAATCAGATTATTTTTTTACGTATATGTGAAGATAGAAAGCTTCCATTATACAAGAAATTATATGAGATGACCAATGATAAAACAGAACTACAGAGGATATTAACAGAAACTTTCAGGGAGGCTGATAAAAAGTATAATTCAGGTCTTTTTAAGGGCGAAAATCCTATATTTGATTTAAGCGCAGATGTTATATTTGATATGATTGAAATGTTATATTATCCTAAGACACCATACTTATTTAATATAATAGAGCCAAGTGTTTTAGGGAAGATATATGAATCATTTTTGGCTGAAAGTTTAACAATATCTGACGGAGAGGTTTTATTAGCTAAGAAAAACGAATATAAAAATAGAGCTGTTGTTAGTACTCCGGTTGAAATTGTTAAATATATGGTGAAAAATACATTAGAACCAATATGTAAAGGAAAGAACCCAAAAGATATTGCTGACCTAAGGATAGCAGATATTGCATGTGGCTCAGGTATTTTTTTAGAAGAGGCATATCAGTTCATTGTCGATTACTGTGAAAAGTGGTATTTGGAAAATAATCCGAATTATCTTCTTGAAATGGAAAATGGTAAGAAAAAACTGCCACTTGTTGATAAGCGCGAAATTTTAGTGAATTGTATTTATGGTGTTGATATTGATATTCATGCAGTAGAAGTCAGTAGCTTTTCTTTGTTACTTAAGTTATTGGAGGATGAGACAGAACCATCGGTTAAAGAGGTAGAACCTATTTTGCCAAATCTTGACGAGAATATTCTATCAGGAAATTCTCTTATATCTGATAAAGATGTTGGAAATATTGAATTATCAGTTGATGAATTGGTAAAAATGTCGCCATTTGATTGGAACAGTATTAATAGTGGTAGAAAATTTGATGTAATTTTTGGAAATCCACCTTATATAAAGACTGAAGATATGAATGTATTGTCAGGGGAAGCCGAATTTTCGATATATAAAAATAAATACAAAACAGCATATAAACAATTTGATAAGTATTATTTGTTTGTAGAGCAGGCATTTGAATTGCTGAAAGATTCAGGGGTGTTGTGTTATATAATTCCGAATAAGTTTTATAAAATTGCATCAGGACAAGAATTGAGAAATCTTATTTGCAGCAACATATCTGAAATTGTAGATTTTGGAGATGCACAATTATTTACGGACAAGACAATTTATAGTGCAATTGTTACCGTTGGAAAAAGAACTAATTCAAATGTAAAATACTCATATGTTGAATCTGTAACCGATTTGTGGACAGGATATAACGTAAAAAGTGTAGAAGTCAAAAATACGGATTTAACGAAAAATCCATGGAGTCTTACGACTGATACGAAGTTTATGCAGCTTATAAGTGAGATTCGGGACAAGGCGGTGCCTCTTTCTAAGGTAGTTAATATATTTAATGGTATTCAGACAAGTGCAGAAAGACCTGAAAAATTCTCGGATAAAAAAGAAGTATACTGGTTCGATTATTCTTGCATAGAATCAGAAGATGAAAAGTGTGTTAATATTGAAAGATTCGGAGAATATTACAGTATAGAAAAGGATATTTTGAAGCCATATTTTAAGCCGACAAAAGTAAGTGAAAAGGGGATGAATACTTATTCTATATTATCGACTGATAAAAAAATTATTTTTCCATATGATACAAAAGGAAAATTAATTGATATGGACACTATGCGAAAAAAGTACCCAGGAGCATTGAAATATTTACTGGATTGTTACGACAGACTAGTTCCAAGATGTTTAAATAATGGAGTTGGCAGAGATGTTCCAGATGCAACAACAGAGACATGGTATAAATATGGAAGAACTCAGGCATTAACAGCATTTATTAATAAACCTAAATTGATTGTTAGAATATTAAGTAAAGAGCCAATGTATGCATATGATAAAAATGATATGTTAATCGCATCTGGAGGAACAGCAGGATATTGTGCTATTAGTGAATTGGAAGATAAAGAGTACGATTTGGAATATATTCAGGCGTGGTTAGCACATCCATATACAGAAAAATATTTTCAAATGCAGGGAAGTGATTTTGAAAATGGGTTTACTGCCAGAGGAACATTTTTGATTAAGAAGTTACCATTTATCAAATTGAATTTTACGGATGAGAAACAGAAAAAGCTATATGATGATGTAGTACTAAAGACAAGAAGAATATATGCTTTAAATGAGCAAATGATAAAACGTCATGATAAGGCGTCTGTTAAAGTGTTAGAAAAAGAAAAGAACAGAATAATTGTCGAGATACAAGACTTGATAGGAAAAGTATATCGACAGGAAATTTAAGGTGATTAGATGAAACTAAAAGAAAACAGTTCTGCTCAGAAATTAAGAGGTGCATATTATACACCATTACCGCTGGCGGAGATGATGGTGAAGTTGTTTTCAGGTGATGAATCAATAAAAACAGTATTAGAACCTAGTTGTGGAGATGGTGTGTTTATAGATGCCCTTGATGATATGAAAATGCTAGATCAGCTTAATGATATTACAGCAATTGAGATTGAACAAGATGAGGTAGAAAAGTTAAAACATAGATTTACCAAATCAAAAAAGATAAAGATAACCAATCAAGATTTCTTTGATTATTATGAAAAAACATATGAAAAGAAATTTGATTTAATTTTAGGAAATCCACCATATATAAGATATCAGTATCTTGAAGAAAACCAAAGAATACTTATGTCAAAAATTTTGGTATCGCAGGGAATGAAATCTAATAAGCTTGTAAATGCTTGGGTTGGATTTATGGTGGCTTGTGTAAATCTTCTTTCGGATAATGGAAAAATAGCATTTGTACTTCCGGCAGAAATTTTGCAGGTTGCATATGCAGAGGATTTAAGATTGTTTTTGGCAAATAATTTGTCAAAGATTACACTTATAACTTTTGAAGAATTAGTATTTCCAGACATAGAGCAGGAAATAGTTGTTTTTGTTGGGGAAAAAGGGGCAGAAGAGAAAGGCATTAGGATTATAGAATTAAATAATTTAGATGATTTAAATTATTTTGATATTGATACAAATGGATTTCAGAAATTACAGCATGTACATGAGAAGTGGACAAAATATTTTACAAATAACGAAGAAAATGAGTTGATAGCAAAGATTCGCAAAGACAATCGTTTCCAGATGTTATCAGATACAGCATTGATAAATATCGGGATAACAACTGGGAACAATAAGTATTTTTCCGTTAATGATAAAACAGTTAAACAATATGAATTAGAGAATGTTGTTCGTCCATTAATAGGTAGAAGTGCACATGCACATAGTGTTTATTTTAATGAAGAGGATTGGAAAGAAAATGTTGATGCCGGTAAGGCTGCATACTTGATTGATTTTCCAGAAGTTGAATATGAGAGGTACCCAGATAAACACAAGGAATATATTCATTCAGGAGAAGTAAATGGGGAAAATAAAGGGTATAAATGTTCTATTCGAGATAGATGGTATAGAATTCCATCTATATGGGTGCCAGATGCGTTTTTTCTAAGAAGGAATAATCTTTATCCTAAGTTTGTGTTGAATTGTTGCAATGCTGTATCAACGGATACAATGCATAGAATCAAATTTAATGATGGAGTTGAGCCGGAAAGAATTTTATTGTCTTATTATAATAGTATATCTTTTGCTTTCACGGAATTGTGTGGCAGAAGTTATGGCGGAGGTGTACTAGAAATACTTCCTGGAGAAGTGGGAAATATATTAGTGCCTATACTGGATGATATACCTATTGAAATTGTGAGGCAGATGCTTAGAAAAGTTGATCAGATTGTAAGATATGATGAACCGATAGAAAATGCCTTGGATATTGTTGATAGGGAAATATTAGTTAATAGTATTGGAATTGAAGAAGAGTTGTGTCAAGATGCAAGAACTATTTGGAAAAAGTTGCAGAGAAGAAGATTGAAAAGAGGGTAAATTATGTCATTACAAGAAGAAATTGCAAAGAAATCTAGTGAGATTTATCGAGAGGCATATCAAATGTCCATAGGAGAACTAATAAATTTATATAGAGATGAAGAATTAGATATTCATCCAGAGTTTCAGAGAGTATTTCGATGGAGTGATTATCAAAAAACTAAATTGATTGAGTCGATTATGTTAAATATACCTATACCTCAAATTTTTGTTAGTCAAAGAGAAGATGGAACATGGGATGTAATTGATGGAGTACAGAGGCTGTCAACGATATTTCAATTTGTAGGTATTCTAAAAGATGAGGATGGTAAAGATATTCCCCCTTTAGTTTTGGAAGCTACCGATGATTTACCATCTTTTGCTGGGATGAAGTGGCAGGGGAAAGGAGAGCTGTCTTTTACAAAAGAACAACAACTGACTCTTAAAAGAGCTAGATTAGATGTTATTATTATAAAAAAGGAAAGTGATTCAAATACAAAATACGAGTTGTTTCAAAGATTGAATACAGGTGGTTCATTGTTAAGTGATCAAGAAGTGCGAAATTGTTTGGTGATTATGAGTAATAGGGATATATATGATCTTATAGAAAAATTATCAAATAATACATCTTATGAAAAATGTTTAAAAATTAGTGAGAGAAAATCAGGCGAACAATATGACCAAGAAATGATAGTTAGGTTGTTGGTAGCAGATCATATTGATTGGAATTGCATATCTAAATATAAAGATTTTTCTGAGTTACTGGATAAAGAAGTTCTAAAAATATGTGATGATACAAACTATAATATAGAAGATGTAACAGATAGGTTTGAAAAGACATTTGATTTGTTATCTGGTTTATTTGGAGAAGATGTGTTTAGAAAATTTGAGGATGGGAAATACACAGGTCCATTTTTAGCGTCTGCATTTCAGACAATTGCATTTGGAGTAATGGCTAATATTGAAGCAATTCTTAAAATAGAAGATAAAAATAAATGGCTGCAGGAAAAAGTTAAAGCAATCTATTTAGAGGAAACGTATATAAGAAATACTGTACCAGGAGTTAGAGCTATACCTAGATATAAGGAATTATCAATTTGGGGGAGAGAATATTTTAAAGAATGAAGATAAGAACTGAGGATGAATTCCAAGATGCAGTGGATAGTGAAACTGCATGGAGAAAGAAAGAGCTTTCATCAATTTCATCTAATATTGCTACTTCAAAGAAAGCAGCCAAAATAACAGCTTTACGAGCCGGAATTGCCTTATTGTATGCTCATTGGGAGGGACTGATAAAGAATCTTGCCACATATTATTTATGTTATGTATCATTTCAGAATTGCAGATATGATGAATTAAAATGCAATTTTATGGCATTATCAATAAATAAGGAAATTAAGTTGTTTAAAGAAAGTAAAAAGGCTTCTATACATAATCAAGTAGTTAATAAAATAAGGACAGAAGGTAGTAATAAAGCAAAAATTCCTTATGAAGATGTTATCAAAACAGGCAGTAATTTAAATTCAGAGGTTTTTATTGAAATAATGGAAACCATTGGCTTGGATTATACAGAATATGAGCCAAGTTTTGTTATGATAGATGAGGTTTTATTAAAGATGAGAAATGAAATTGCACACGGAGAGAGAATTGAAAGTATAAACCTAGATGAGAAACGCTTTAAAGAAATATATGATGTAGTAACAGATTTAATGAAGAAATTTGTTGTACAAATTACTAATGCAGTTTATTTAAAGGAATATAAAAACAATGATTAAAATTGGTATAGTATATAAATGTGAAATGCAGAAAATGGAAAGGATACAACATTTGTAGAAACTTGTGAAAAGAGCGTTATCCTCCGATGGTTATTAATTATGAGATATTCGTAAAAGAGATGGTATTAGAGCAGAAAAAATTAGAAATTGTAAAAATGTTTCTGTTATCATTGAAGGAAAATTTCCAACAAAAACAGTTGCTATGGATCATCATAACGATGAGACAGAGGCTTATATGGATAACGGATAAACGGATGGAAAATCTCATTAAAGTTTGATACAACAGTTAAGGAATAATTAAGCAACATTACACTTATTGTGATACCATTATGATATCTGGGTTTTTGAAAATATAAAATAATTGTGGTAAAAGGTGTAATAATCGCCATTTAAAGGGCTAAACATTAAGCACACATACAGATAATAAGTTTTTCTGAAGAGAGTAAAAACATAGTATTTGTCAGTGCCGGAATATCTTCTGCAAACTTAATTGTGTATAACGTGTTATGGTCATGTATTTCACGACTTTTGGGAGAAGCTTAGATGTTCTTAGGACTCTGTTAATTACCTAGCCAAAAGCAGCATGGATGCTGCTTTAGAAGCCCTGCATACAAGGATGTATGCTGGCTTCGGTGGCGGACGGCATATAAGATATATGTCAGAGTTCTTAGAACATCTTGCTTCGGACAATGGAGCTGAAATGCATCACCATAACACGTTATACACTCACAAACTAAATGAAGATATTCCGGCACTCCGGTATGATTATGTAATATTTTGCCATATGGGGTGCATAAGATACATAAACAGATATTGCAGGGTAGTATTTGAATATGACAAAGAAGTTATGTTATGCACTGCGGTTTATGATGGCGGCTGTCGGAATACTGGTGCTTGTACTTGGTGTGTCAGGATGTGATGGCAAGACGGAGGAGGAGCTTACGCCGGTTGATTTTACGGTGGTGAGCTTTGACGATATTCCGAAGGATTTTCTGGCGCAGATAGAGGAGAAGAAGAGCATGGATTTCAGGCTTACTTATGCGGCTGATGGGTGGCTGTACATAGCAAGGGGCTACGGTGAGCAGAGCAGCGGAGGCTATTCGATAGCTGTAAAGGAAGTAGCTATGTCGGAAAATGCTATATATTTTGACTCGGAGCTTATAGGACCACGGCAGGGAGAGGCAGTCAACAAGCTCGCCACATATCCATATGTGGTCATAAAGCTTGAGGATGCGGGGCGAAGTGTAGTGTTCAGATAGCAAATGACATGCGGCAGGAATAATTGAGTTAAATCCTTCATATCATATAGAAGAAATATATGATATGGGGGATTTTTTGTGGAGATAGTTCGTAAAAATATAAGCATGAACCATATCTGCGGAAGGGCAGAGGCACAGATTACCTTAGATGATGATTTTATAGTGCCGGACAGCAAGCCGGATATATTAAAGAGAATAACAGACTGTGGAGAGGTGATTATTGAGGGCTTAAAGGCGGGCGACGGAAAAGCGTCAGTGAATGGCAGGATGCAGTTTGTCCTGCTCTACCGGACAGACAAAAAGGGAGCCGGGTTGGACAGCATGGAAGGGAGCATTGATTTTGGCGAGACGGTGGCTGTTGACGGACTGAGCGCAGGGGATACACTCAAATGCACTGCATCGCTTGAGGATCTCAGCATAAGCATTATAAACGGCAGGAAGATAAGCGTATCGGCGATAGTGCTTCTTGAGCTGTATGGAGAGAATACATATATGTCATCGGCGGCGGCAGAAATCGAGAATGATGATGTATGCTGCCTTAAAAAGAGCATAGGTATGTTATCGCTTGTCGAAAATAAGAGAGATATATTGAGAGTCCGTGAACAATGTGAGCTGTCTGCCAACAAACCAAATGCAGGGAGCATTGTGTGGTCAATGCCTGAACTTAGAAATGTTGATGTGAGAGCGGCAGCAGATGAACTTGCCGTGAGAGGTGAGATACATATTTTTGCGATGTATTTTCCTGAGGATGATGACGAGAACGTGCAATATGTGGAGGAGACACTGCCGTTTAACGGGAAGCTTCCGCTTCCGGGAGCGGAGGAGAGAATGCTTGCCAATGTGTCGATTGTGCCATCACAAAAGATAGTGTCCATAAAACCGGATTATGATGGAGAGCCGCGTGTAATTGAAGTGGAGATGGTTTTAGACCTTGATATTAAGCTGTACGATGAACAGAATATCGAATTGATAACGGATGTATATTCGCTAAAGAACAGGCTTGTTCCTGTTGTCGACACTGCAAGCTATGACAATCTTCTTATCAGGAATCATGTAAGGTGCCGTATTGGTGATAAGTTTAAGCAAGGAATGGGAAGAGAAAAAATTCTACAGATTATAGACAGCTCGGCGGCAGTCCATACAGACAATATAAGCATTGTCGAAGACGGTCTTATGGTCGAGGGTGCCGTAAAAGTGAACATATTGTACATATCGGACAATGATGATGACAGGCTTGGAAGCTTCACAAGGGAACTTCCGTTTTCACAGAAGATAGACGCTCCGGGCATTCAGGACAATGCTTTTTACACAGTGAGAACAGGTGTGGAACAGTTGATTACAACAATGCCCGGTGGCGATGAGTTCGAGATAAAGCTCAATATAGGTATGGATGCACTCATTCTGAGTCCGGGCAGTACACAGGTCATAACGGATATTACGAGCGAGGAGTTAGACTATAATATGTTAAAAAAACTTCCTGGAATATGCGGATACATTGCCAAGCCGGGGGATACGCTGTGGGATATAGCGAAGAAATATTATACTACAGTTGAAAAAATTATGGATATGAATAAGCTTGCATCGGAGAATATCAAGCCGGGAATGAAGCTTCTGATAACAAGAACAGTGATGTAAAACGGATACGTAATTGTGAATATTGCAGAGCGTTTTGACATTATTTATGTTAAGCGGTGATGATAAAAGCGTCAGACGGCTGGTGTAAGCCTGTCTGTATAAGTGCAAAGCAAATGGCAGTTTGTAATCAGGGCTGGCAGGAGAGCTTTCACATATCATGCTATGTGGAGCAATGCAGGTAAAAGCAGATTAATAAAGATAAGAAATAAGGATTGTTTTGTGATTAATGATAAGCCCCGGAGCATTATGCTGCTCCGGGGCTTATTATTTTACAGAGGCTTTCGTGCCTTAATCTTGGTGAACTCAATAATCTCTTTCTTATCCTGTTCGGAAATCTTATCAAAGTAAAATAGCAGCTCACGTTCAAGGTTGGTGTTGAACATATACTTTTTCTTGTTCGCCGGGTCATTGAAATATTCTAAAAATCCGGCAAGGTCATTGCTCGTCTGTGTTGGTGTGGGTGCATCATATGATACATTCCTGTCAATATCGATAGTTAAGTGCATTAAATCGTCAATGGATATATTGTAAAGTCCTGCCAATTTATATAATGCTTCTGTATCGGGGGTACGTTTTCCTGTCTCGTAATGGCTGTAAGTCTGTCTGACGACACCGAGTACTTCGGCGACATAATCTTGTGTATAGTTGTTGACCTTTCTTAATTCTCTTAGCTTCTGTGCCAGCTTTTCATTGCTCATAATAAGTTACCACCTTTAGATTAAGTATATTTTTATTCCACAATCGTGTGCAACAATATGTAGCGAATAACATAAGATATGTTATTTACAAGACTTTTTTTTGCTTAATTTGGTAACAGTTTGTTGCGTAAAGTAGTTCTTATTAAGGAATATTGCACAAAATAAGTAATTATATACGATAACATTTGGAACTGATAATTGGTAAAATGCTACAAATCGTAGCAAAATACAAAATAGAATGTTAAGTTTATGTAGCATAAGTACGATATATAAGTTGCAAGAGATAAAAAAGAAGAGACGAATGGATTTGTAAAAGCATGTAAAAAATGCAACACATTCAACATGGAGGTAACAATGCTTAAACTATCGTTGAAACAGGGACAGTATCTGAATATCGGAGACAATATAAGAGTGGTATATCTTGGCGGAACAGGAAGCCATGGACGCTTCATGATAGATGCTCCGAAGGATGTCAATATTGTAAGAAGCAACATTGAGCAAAACCCTGAGCGCAACAAGGACACATACTATCCTGAGAAGCCGATTTCTAGGGAGGCACAGGAAAAGATAAGGCATATTCTCCGTGAGGAGAAGTTAAAGACAGAGAAGCCTGCAAGACAGGCTCACCAATCACGGTAATGAGCGAGGAGACACCCGGGATTCTTCGTTTGTTATAAATAAATATCGGGGAAACGGATTTCCCTGAAAAAAATAATATCCCACACATAAATGGGACAAGGAGGAAAAATTATGGTAGTACAGCACAATTTACAGGCAATGAATGCCAACAGAATGTTAAACATCACAACAGGCTCACAGTCTAAGTCAGCAGAGAAGTTATCCTCAGGCTACAGAATCAACCGTGCAGCAGATGACGCAGCAGGTCTTTCAATTTCCGAGAAGATGAGAAAGCAGATCAGAGGTCTTGACCAGGCTTCAACTAACGCTGAGGACGGCGTATCCGCAGTACAGACAGCAGAAGGTGCACTCACAGAGGTTCACTCAATGCTTCAGAGAATGAACGAGCTTGCTGTTCAGGCTTCCAACGGAACTAACTCCAAGACAGATAGAGACGCTATCCAGTCCGAGATTGACCAGCTCACAACTGAGATTGACCGTGTTGCTGAGACAACTAAGTTCAACGAGTCATACCTCTTAAAGGGTGACTCTAATGGAGCAACCAAGACAATCAAGATTAATGCACATGATGCAGGTCTTAAGGGAACATTAGTTGACAATGGCGATACAGCTACCTTTACAGCAGATGCACTTACAGAAGGCGGAACTGTTACAATAGGTGGTAAGGAGTATAAGGCTACAGGTATTACTAAACCAACATCAGCAGCAATTACACAGAAGACAGCACCTTCAGATACTGATGAAGGTGTATATGAGCTGGATTTAACAGCAATGGCAGCGAAATTTGATGGAAAGACTACTTTCAATATTGCTGGAAAAGATTATGAAATAACTCTTGCTAAGGGTGACGATGCAACAAAGATTGCTGACAAGCTTAAGACAGCAGTAGATGGAAAAATTTCAGATGGCTTGGGTGGAAATTATACAGTTACAGCAGCTGCTGGTAAGCTTACATTCACGGCATCAAAAGCTGGCGCAAAAGCTACTGCTTTAACTCAGACATCTACCTGGACTGCAGATGAGGATGCAAAGGCTGCATCAGATATTTATAATTTGATGAAGGCAGAGCTTGAAAAGGCAAGCAACATTGGAACTGATACAGCAGCAACAGTTACAGGTACTGATGGCAAGTTCACTATCACAAAGGGTTCTACAACAGTAGCAGAGAAGCTTAACTTCAACCTTCATGTAGGCTCAGATGCTGATATGACC
>UQYF01000021.1 GCA_900545175.1 uncultured Eubacteriales bacterium | reverse complement strand
GAGTAATTTTATCTTACATCAGTTTGGAGGTTTACACAAACTTTGGGATGCTCCCTTAAATACTATTGTACCTGTCCTGTTTTGCTCGGTGCAGCTTATTTAATAAAATATATATACTATTTTTAAAACGTTTGTGATAAACTTATACGGTATAACTGTAGGTGAAAGTATATCTTACCCGAATATCAGAAAGGAAACCACATTGAAAAATTTTAAATATAAAGTACTGATATCAATTCTTGTTTTCGTGGCAGTGGCAGTTCTCACGATTGTGCTCACGAAATGGGACAGGGGTCAGACCCAATAACGTTTAGTTAAGCCCCTAATCCTATTTTTATATCTATTTTTATTTAAACTATTGACATTTCATTAAAAATGTGCGGGCGCCTTGCTGATTACATCAGCAAGGCGCCCCTTGAAGTTAAATGTATATTTTTCTTCAAGGAGGCAGTTCTTATGACACCCGCAGCTATTCGTGAACAGTTTTTCTCTGTTCTTAATGACACTGAAAAAAATATTTCAGCCTTTGTTAAAAATCCGGGCTCTGATATGTCAAGGCACAGAGCCTGCTCTTTCTCTGATACCGTAAACGCAACACTTTGTTTCGGCATGAACAGAACCAATACAGAACTTTTAAATTTCTTTGGACTTACCAGAAAAACAGTTCCGTCCAAATCCGCCTTTTCACAGCAGAGAAAAAAGCTTAATTCCGGTCTTTTTCCACATCTGCTCCGTTCGTTTAACAATGCCATTCCCATGACAAAAACGTATAATGGCTTTCATCTGGCTGCTGTGGGCGGCTCTGATTTGAATCTTCCGACAGATAAAAATGATTCCGTATACCGTATAAAGCATGCTGCAAGTGACAACTGTTATTTCCAGATGCACGTCAATGCGCTGTACGATATATGCGAAAACAGGTACATTTCAGCAGTGACACAGCCGCGGCCAAAGATGAACGAGCCCATGGCTTTCTGCCAGATGATTGATGAATGCCCGATGCCTGACAATACCATATTTATTGCCGACAGGGGATATATGACCATGAACACCCTGGCGCAGCTTATTGGACACAATAAATTTTTCCTCATAAGGGCAAAATCCTCTTCATACAGTTCATCCTTCCTCAATCCGCTCATGAAGGAAAATGTTGAATCGGACAGCCGGCTTACCATCGGCATAACAAGGTCACACAAGAAACTATACATGGCAAATTCTTACGCATATAAAATACTTGACCACCGCAGTGTCTTTGATTTTATACCGCCCGATGACCACGAGAGTGTGTACTACATGAGCATAAGGTGCACCTGCGTGGAGCTTGAACCGGGTTCTTATGAGTACCTGGTTTCCAATCTCCCGGATGACCTTTTTTCAGCAGAAGACCTTAAACAGCTCTACTGGAAGCGATGGTCTGTCGAAACCTCATTCAGGAGCCTGAAATATGCCCTTTCGCTTGCATACCTTCATTCAGCCAACCGTGAATTAATCATTCAGGAAGTGTTTGCAAAACTTATAATGTATAACTTTGCTTCACTCCTTCATGCATACGCTTCAGCAGCAAAAGAAGCTTTAAACAGATGCGCAAAAACAAAGTACCGGTATAAATTATCCTTTGACGATGTGGTACCCATCGCGCGTGAACTGATAAAACAGCCGTCAGAGGACGAAAAAATAAAAGCCCTATTGCTGCGGCACTTAACAGCTGTAAAAATGGTTGAATCATCCGCACGACGGATAAAATCACAAACTGTAAAGCCACTTAACAATAGAGCCTAAAACCAGATATATTATACAGCATGTGACAGGCAGATGTAAATATCTGTCTTGTTGTTATGCAAAAAAATATTTACTTCAATGTAAAAACAGGACGATTATAGCTGTTGAATTAAAAGGACAGAGGGAATAGACGTTAACTAAACATTATTGTGTCAGACCCCTGTCCCAACAGAAAGGACACCGTATGAAAAAATCAATTTTATTATTTTGTTTAACAATAATTTTATGCCTCACCTGTTCATGCAAGCGGCAGGCGGACAACACTTCTGCCGGCGCAGATTATGAGGGTAAATATATTTGCGAGCAGACGTACCTTGCGTTTATTGATGAGAGTAACAATGTTGTGGTAAAGAATGTCGATGGTGAGCGCAAGATAACGGACACAGGTGATGTAGTCAAGATTGCCGGAGGGGAAGCCGGGATTGTTCTGCTCAATGAGGCGGGTACGCTTGCAATGTATGTTCCGGGGGCGGATGAATGGATTTCGCAAAAGGACTTGGACCGTATAGGACCAGAGGGAAATATTATGCAACAGGTATGGAAGCTGGTACTATCTGCCGGGAATGTCGAGGATATTGCGTATAATGGCTTTAATTATCTGGCTGTGAAAGTTGATGGTGAATGGACAGATGGAGCTTATAACAATCGTTGCCGGCCTTGGAATGAACAGCAATTGACCAAAATTGTGTTTGACTATACAGGCAACTGCGAAATCGGGCTAAAAAAAGATGGCACAGTCTGGGGAAGCGATGAAGAACTCTTTGAGTATGAGAAATACAATAAAAAAGGTAAGAAGATAGTAGATATTGATTGCGCGTTTAACCCATTTTTGCTATATGAGGATGGAACGGTAGAGGCAATTGATAAGAGCACGTTCTATGCCGGCGATGTATCGAAATGGGAGAATGTCTGCCAGATTACAGTTGACGCATTTGTATCGGCAGCACTTACGGAGGACGGAAAGGTGCTTGTCCGGGCTTCACAGAACGATGAGCTGTTCAAGGCAACGGAGTGGGAGAATATAGTGTATATTAAAGCAGACACGGAATATATTCTTGGTGTGGATAAAGACGGCAACCGCCTGATAGTGGGAAAGCAGTGGAATGACAGATAAATATGATATAGTATAAGCCACCGCCGCGGATTGTATGAAGGTACAATCCGCGGTTTTTGTTGCTGGGACAGTGGTGTCAGACCCCTGTCCCAACAATGAATAAACTTATCGTTTTGACATCATAATCTATATAATATCAAGAAATTGTATAAGGAGTGATGCCGGATGAAAAGAGCGATGTATGCAGTGATTGTATTGTGGGCGGTGTTGACCGCGGTGTACATGACGAATATGGGGAGGACTAAGAATGTGTCGATAAGCACCGCGTTTACAGACAGTGCGGATGGGGAAGAATGGTGCGAGCTTGACACGTATATAGAGGGCTACGGAAAATTCGGCATATGTTATCTCACACAGGAGGAGAAGGAAAGGCTGGTAGAGAATATAGCGTCGGCGCTTGGAATAACATCATCGTATGGGCTGGCAACGGTATATGAGGAGGAAGTAAACACAACGGTTCTCTCAAAGGAGAGCGTCAATGGGAACGTGACGATAAAGGCGATTACGCAGGAGCAGCAACACACAGAGAATACGGCTGAACCGGCAGTGACAGAACCGCAGGTAACAGAGAATGCGGATAGTCCTGCAGGAACAGAACCGCAGGTAACAGGGAATACGAATGGGCTTGAAGGAACGCAGCCACAAGCACAGTATGTGTATGTGAATATTACCGTGTACAATAATATAGACTGCGCCGTCTCCTACAGGGAGCTTGTGGAGGGCATGTTCGACGCGATGGGGATACAGGGTAATGTGAATATGAACCTTGTGGGTTCGATTGAGGGGACACTCAACAGCACAGAGAAAAATGAGCTTGTGGACGGTCTGTTAGATAGGCTTGGCGCTAAAGTTGTGGCGGAAAACAGGGACAGTGATATATTTACCATCTATGCATATTCGAAGGGGGCAGGTTCGTATATCACGATAGGCGGAAATAAAATCAACATGAATATTGCGATTGGATATGATGAGGAGCAGGACAGGACGAAGGTATATCTTGCCTCACCGATTAACAGCCTTGATTATTAAAAATAGTATATAATATTTAATACTATTGTATTTGTCCTGCTTTTCACAGTGCAGCTTATTTGATAATCTTCTGGTGTCAAAGCACGTTATATACGCTTAATCATGTATAACGTATTATATCTATACGTATCACAATTTTGTGAAAAGTTTTGATTTTTTAGAACATCTTATTTCGGACAATGGAGCTTAGAGGCATAAATATAATACGTTATACTCTCATAGATTAAATCACCATGTATGCCGTCCGAAACTTAATAAAATATATATACTATTTTTAAAATGTTTGTGATAAACTTATACGGTGTATTGCTTGGAAAATATTCAATACGTTTTTAAATAATGGTATTGACCGGATATACCGGTGAAAGAAAGGAAATCACATTGAAAAATTTTAAATATAAAGTACTTATATCATTTCTTGTGTTCGTTGCGGTTGCTGTCATCACGATTGTGCTCACCAGAGCTACGGATGAAGTCCGTTCCAGCAAGGAGAATATGTCTGCGGCAGCACTTCCGGTAGTATATATGATAAGTGAGGGCGGACAGGAGTTCAATCTGCTGCACGGATATGTGAGCAATATTGATGAGAGTATGTTACATGAGTGTATCACACCTCTCCCTGAGGGAAGAAAGCTAAGAATCGGTATCGGGACATACGGTCAGAAGATAACAGGGATATCGTATGAGATAAGGAGCCTTGACGGCTCAGAGTACATAGAGAACACAACGGTTACGGATTATCAGACAGTGGGCTATGCCGATGATGAAAATGGTAAAGGCAGTTACGAAACTAATGATGTCAATACAACAGGCAATATGGGTGAGCGCATCGAGGCGGTTCTCAACATAAAGAACCTTCTTGAGGATAATACCGAGTATATGATGAAAATTACTGTCTCAACAGAGAAAAAGACGGCAGCATATTATACAAGGATTGTGCTTGGCGATGGGTTGAACCTTGACGATAAGCTGAACTATGTTATTCATTTTTCAAATGTGACGTACGATGAGGAGGCGATAAATGAGATTATCCCTAAGCTTGAGCCGAATTCATCCGGCGATAATACGAACCTTGGACATGTGAATATCCATTCCAAGCTTTCGCAGGTCGGCTGGGGCGCATTACAGCCGCAGTACTACGGCAGAATATGGCCGATGGTTGTGGAGATACAGGGGAATACAGCGGATATCAGGCTTGACTACCGGGTGAGCACACCGGCGGCAAGAGGACTTGATATCTATGATGTGAAGGAATTTTTCCGTATCAGACGCGCCGATGCTGATACAACATACGTTTTGGGGTATGACAGATATGTAGACCAGTTATTTGACGGGTTGGAGGATTTGAATGATTCGGGAAGAATTTACCTTGGAATCACGTCGGGGCTTGAAGAACTTCAGATGATGAGCGACAGCACCGGCAGGGTGACCTGCTTTGTAAGGGGAGGGGAGCTGTGGAGCTACAATTCCAAGACCAACCAGTTTGTCCAGCTTTTCACGTTTGTGAATGATGATTCCGCGTATGACTCCGTGAGGGAGGCATATCAGGAGCATGGGATAAAGATTTTGTCGGTGGATTCGGATGGGAATGTGAGCTATGTTGTGTACGGATACATGAATCGGGGAAGCCATGAGGGTGAGATGGGTGTGTCCGTGTGCAGCTACAATGCAGAGAAAAACCTTGTTGAGGAGATCCTGTACATTCCGAGAAATGAGATATATGATGTCATAAAAAAGGACGTAGAAGTACTGACATATCTTAATGACGAGGGAAGATTTTTCATGTATCAGGGAGGAAGCATATACTCTGTGCATTACGATACCAAGGAGTACATGGTTGTGTCCTCACAGGTGGTTGAGGATTCCTGCCTGTTTTCCGAAAAGTATTCTATATTTGCTTATCAGGAAGGTGGGGACGAGAATCACAGTGAAGCTGTGAAGATAATATATCTTGATACCGGTGAGACAGCGGAGATTGCTGCGGCGGATACGGAGTATATAAAGACCTTGGGACTTATAGACGGCAATATCATATACGGAAGGGCGAGAAAAACTGAAATCAGCGCTCTGTACCCGATGTACCGCATAGAGATAGTCAACGGCAGCCTTGAAACAATCAAGGATTATGAAAAATCCGGAGTGAGGGTTATGGATGTCACGGCGGACAGCAACAAGATAATTATTAAAAGAGCAGAGATAAATGACGATGGAAGCCTTACGGATATGGCTGATGACCAGCTCTTAAGCACGACAATGACACCGGATGGAATCCTGACGACCAGACAGGTGGCAACGGATGTAAGACAGAAGGAGCTGTATATAATTCTGACTGTAGCTGTGCCTTCATCGGATGACACCAAGGTAATATACCCTAAGAGCATTATATTTAATGGGGAAGCACAGCTCTATATGAGTGAGGTCACGAGGAAAAATGACTATTACAGAGTGTACAGCATGGGAGAGCTTTCGTTTTTGACCGATAATCCTGCACAGGCGATAGCGCAGGCGGATGAACAGGCGGGAGTTGTTGTCGCACCATCAGGCAGCATTATATGGGACAGATATAAGACAAATACAGCCAAAATCTCTGTTCAGGATAGTTATAGGTCAGAGCAGGTTATGGATATAACAGGTGTGAACCTTGATGAGGCACTGTACTATATTCACAAAGGATATGCACTGAATGTGATAAATGAGGACGAGAGTATGCTTGTGTATGCGTATGATAAGAGCAATGTTGCGTATGTATCGGGAGAAAACAGCTTTAACACGGCAAAAACAGAGCTGGAAAAACTCATAGGGTTGAAAAATACAGTGATATTGGTCTGCAATATCATAAAAGACTGACAAAACGATTGACCATATTGGAATAATATTGTAAGATGAAGAGTGACAAATCAGTTATTTGTCCAGCGGTAATACATTATTCCGATATATGGATTCAGAGAGGATTATTGATATGGAACTAATTAACATCAGAGATTTATTCAGAGACAAGGAAAAATATCTTGGAAATAAGGTAACAGTCGGAGGATGGGTTCGCAGTGTTCGTGATTCTAAGACATTCGGATTTATAGTTGTGAATGACGGAACATTTTTTGAGCCGCTTCAGGTTGTATACCATGACAGTATGGAGAATTTTGCTCAGATAAGCAAGTTAAATGTAGGTGCAGCTATCATTGTGACAGGTACACTTATCGCTACACCGGATGCTAAGCAGCCGTTTGAGATTCAGGCGGACAGTATAGATGTTGAGGGTGAGAGCACACCTGATTATCCGCTTCAGAAGAAGAGACATTCAATGGAGTATCTCAGAACAATAACACATTTAAGACCTAGAACAAATACATTTCAGGCAGTGTTCAGAGTGCGTTCACTCATAGCTTATGCTATTCATCAGTTCTTTCAGGAGAGAAATTTTGTATATGTCCACACTCCGCTTATAACAGGAAGTGACTGTGAGGGTGCAGGAGAGATGTTCCAGGTTACAACAATGGATCTTAACAATGTACCTAAGACAGAGGACGGCAAGGTTGATTACACGAAGGATTTCTTTGGCAAGCCTACCAATCTTACTGTAAGCGGTCAGTTAAATGGTGAGACATATGCAATGGCATTTAAGAATATTTATACATTCGGACCGACATTCCGCGCTGAGAATTCCAACACAACAAGACATGCTGCTGAGTTCTGGATGATTGAGCCGGAGATGGCATTTGCTGATTTGCAGGATGACATGATTTTAGCAGAGAACATGATAAAGTATGTTATAAGATACGTACTCGAGAATGCTCCTGAGGAGATGAATTTCTTTAACAGCTTTGTTGATAAGGGACTTCTTGAGAGACTCAACCATGTACTCAACTCAGAGTTCGGTCATGTGACATACACAGAAGCTATTGAGATACTTGAGAAGCACAATGACAAGTTCGAATACAAGGTATCATGGGGCTGTGATTTACAGACAGAGCATGAGCGCTTCCTCACAGAAGAGATTTATAAGAGACCACTCTTTGTTACTGATTATCCGAAGGAGATTAAGGCATTCTACATGAAGCTCAACGACGATGGAAAGACAGTTGCCGCTATGGACTGCCTTGTTCCGGGAATCGGGGAGATTATCGGAGGAAGCCAGAGAGAGGATGATTACGACAAGCTTGTTGCCAGAATGGACGAGCTTGGACTTAAGAAAGAGGACTATCAGTTCTACCTTGACCTTAGAAAGTATGGTTCAGCAAGACATGCAGGCTTCGGTCTCGGCTTCGAGCGTTGTGTAATGTATCTCACAGGAATGGGCAACATCCGCGATGTGATTCCATTCCCAAGAACAGTTGGCAACTGCGACTTGTAATAACAATGTCAACAGCATATATACAGCGTGACTGCTCGCAGTCAAAGCTGCATATATGCTGATTGACTGAACATGCATGAGCAAGGAGGACGAAAAGTCCGGATTGCGAATGTATGTTGGAATTTGCGAGAGCCTAGGAGGCGGAGCAAATTCCGTTGTTATTATAGGAGGAGAAGCCAGCGTGACTGCTCGCAGTCAAAGCTGTATATATGCTGATTGACTAGACATGCATGAGCAAGGAGGACAAAAGTCCGGATTGCGAATGTATGTTGGAATTATTTTTAGAGGTGCATATGAAGAAGGGTCTTAAGATTTTTCTAATTATATTCATCATAATGTTATCATTTTTAGGGCTGGGGCTTATTGCCGTCAGCCCTTATTTGTCAGCTTTTGCACAGTATGTAAAAAACGGAAAGTCTATAGCAGCATCAAGCAGGCTTTCGGACTTTAGAAGTACCGAGACTAGTATCGTATATGATGTTTATGGCAATGAAATAACGACAGTCAGCGGAGCGAAGGAGCTTTACTATATTGAATTGTATAAGATTCCGGAGGTTGTCAAGGATGCATTTGTTCTGATTGAGGACAGGAAATTTTACAAGCACGGCGGTATTGATATTTCAGCCATAATAAGAGCCGGGCTTATAAATATCAGGACGAAGAGCAAAGCTCAGGGTGCGAGTACCATAACGCAGCAGGTGGCAAGAAATATCTATCTTTCGCAGGATGTGACATGGGAGCGAAAGATTACTGAGATGGTGCTGTCTGTGGAACTTGAAAAGCGCTATAGCAAGGAACAGATACTTGAATTTTACATAAATAATATATATTTTGCGAATGGGCTCTATGGCATAGAAGCGGCTGCACAGGGATATTTCAGCAAATCGGCGAAGGAACTGACAATTTCACAGCTTGTATTTTTGACTGCTATACCGAATAACCCATCAAAATATGACCCTTTTGAACATTTAGACAGGACTGTGGAGAGAAGGGATTACATACTAGGAGTGCTTCATGACTATAATTGCATTTCTGATGAAGAATATCAGGAAGCTTTGGATGAGGAGATTGTTTTGCATCCCTCAGAGGCAGAAAAATATGATTCTGTTGAGACATATGTGTATTACTGTGCAACGCGTTCACTCATGAAGGCGGCAGGCTTCAATTTTCGTTATGATTTTCTTGACGAGGATGATGAAGCGGCATATAAGGAACTGTATGACAGCTATTATTCAAAATACCAGAGGACTCTTTTTACAGGAGGCTACCGCATATATACTGCTATCGATATGGATAAACAGCAGGTTCTTCTGGATGCTGTCGATAATGCACTTGCATGGAGCACAGAGACTAATGATGAAGGCGTGTACAAGCTTCAGGGTTCTGCGGTATGTATAGACAATTCTACAGGCTATGTAACGGCTATTGTGGGTGGAAGAAATCAGGGACTTCCGGGATATACGCTCAACCGCGCGTATCAGAGCTTCAGGCAGCCGGGAAGTTCCATAAAGCCGCTGGTTGTCTATGCTCCTTACCTTGGACTTGGATATAATCCTGATGAGCTTATAGATGATTCGCCTATGGAGGACGGACCTGAAAATTTTGAGAACAGATATCCGGGGGAGGAGACGCTTACAGATGCTCTTGCATGGTCATCTAACGTGGCAGCTTGGAAGCTTTTCGAGAAACTCACACCGGAATATGGAATGTCTTTTGTCAAAAAAATGCATTTTAGAAAAATAGGTGATGACGAACATTATATGGCGGCATGTCTCGGAGGATGGAGCTATGGTGCGAGTTCTCTTGAAATGGCATCTGCATATGCTGCGCTTGCAAATGATGGTGTATATCGTGAACCGACAGCAGTTATGAGGATAACGGACTCAAAAGGCAGCACTATTGTGGATAACAGCGGCAGTGACTTGGAAGTATATGATAAGAATGCGGCAAGAATGGTAAGCAGTATGTTACAGTACGGTGTTGAGCATGGAATAGCGATGGGCGCAAAGCTTGATGACGCTGTGGTAGCTGTAAAGACCGGAACCACGACAGACAATAAGGATGGCTGGACAGTAGGCTATTCGGCTTATTATACAACGGCAGTGTGGGTTGGCTGTGATATTCCTAAGGTTGTGCCTAATCTCACAGGCGGCTCATATCCGATGACGATATGGAAGGGCTTCATGCAGAAGATACATGAGGAACTTGAATTGAAGGAATTTCCGGAATATACGAGATATGATAATAACAATTCCGGTCTGGATAAGCTACCTGATGATATTATAGATAATACCGGAAAAGATAACGAGCAGGAGTCGACCGCTGCACTTGAGGATATACAGAATGCTTTGGGAGATAAGAGCTATAATGGTTCAGGCGGCGATGGTGAAGCGTCAGCTTCAAACGGTGGAGATAGCAATGTGTCAGGTTCGATTACAGGTGATGCGAGCGTGGCTGCTCCGAATAATGGTGATGGCACTGCACCGGGTACAGTATCGGGTGATGAAAATATATCAGGTTATCCGGGTGGAGATAGCAATGCGGCTGGAACTGTTGGCGGAGATAGCAATGCCGGTTCAGCCGGAGGAGACGCAAATGCGTCAGGCTTAATAGGCGGAGACAAAGGAGCGGGAACTGTCGGAGGGGATGGTAATGCTACAGGCTTAACAGGCGGAGATAAAGGAGCGGGAACTGTCGGAGGAGATACCAATGCTTCTACTGCAGCCGGAGGAGACAAAAACGCAGGTTCATTCGGAGGAGACACAAGCACAGGTGCTTCACAAAAAGGCGACACTAATGCCGGGAATGTGACAGGCGGGGACTCTGATGTAGTCCTGCCGTAGATGCAGATTTGATATGAATTATGCAGATTACCCTCTTAAAATTACAGGTTGCGACCTCTTATACATCCAACAGATTAGCTGAGTATATTTTAGCACTGGGAAAAATATGGTTTATAAAATAAAGAGTTCAACCCATTACCCTTGAGTAATAGGCTGAACTCTTTTGTCTGATGTTTGGTAAAAGCTCGTCACCGGATAGAGCTGCGGAGCTTTGATTTAATATGAGCAAGAAGCAAAAGCAAATTGCAGATATCATTGACAGTGAGCTATTATGAATGTATGAGTGCTGTATAAATGGTTCTTAATAGCTGCCGGTTATTTATTGTTATAAGCCTTAAGAAGCTTCTGTATTCTGTCAACAGGGTCAAGAAGCTTGCTTATGGAAGCGTCATGGTTGAGCGTGTCGATTATGAGTGCGATGTACTTACTCATATCAACGCTGATATAGTATGGCTTGGAGAGAAGCTCAGGTGTCTGGTAGATAACGTTAGTTGTGAGAACCTTATCGATAAGACCTTCCTTATAAGCTTCGTCAAATTTTTCAAGACCGTTAGTGAAAAGGCCGAATGTGCTTGCAAGAAATACTCTCTTGGCTTTGCGCTTCTTTAATTCTCTTGCTACATCGAGCATGCTCTCGCCGGAAGAAATCATATCATCTATGATGAATACATCCTTACCTTCAACAGAGCTTCCGAGGAATTCGTGTGCTACAATCGGGTTACGTCCGTTTACAATCTTAGAATAGTCCCTTCTCTTATAGAACATACCTACATCAAGACCAAGTACGTTTCCGAAATATACAGCTCTATGTGTACCGCCTTCGTCCGGGCTTATCATCATCATGTGGTCGCTGTCGATGATGAGATCAGGAATGTTTCTTGTGAGGTACTTGATGAACTGATAAGCAGGCTGTACAGTCTCAAAGCCCTTTAACGGGATTGCATTCTGTACACGAGGGTCATGTGCATCAAATGTGATAATGTTGTCAACGCCCATATCTGTGAGCTCCTGAAGTGCAAGAGCACAGTCTAATGACTCACGTCCGCTTCTCTTATGCTGTCTGCTCTCGTAGAGGAATGGCATGATGACAGTGATTCTTCTTGCCTTACCGCCTACAGCAGCGATGATTCTTTTAAGATCCTGATAGTGGTCATCCGGTGACATATGGTTCTCTTTACCGCAAAGAGAGTATGTGAGGCTATAGTTACATACATCAACTAAAAGGTACAAATCGTATCCGCGGACAGATTCGTTGATAATGCCTTTAGCTTCGCCTGAGCCGAAACGTGGCACGCTGGCACTTAAGATATAGTTATCTCTTTGATATCCGGCAAAAGCGATTGTTGACTTATGCTCGTTTTCTCTTTCGGTTCTCCATTGAACAAGGTAATCATTTACCTTCTGGCTGAGCTGTTCACAGCCCTTAAGGGGAATGATTCCAAGTGCCCCCACTGGTATGGTTTCAAGGTCGCGTTCTTCCTGAAGCATGATATTTTCCTCCGTAGATGTGTGTTGTGATTAAAGTTTCTTCAAACGAATATCGTCACCAAAAATTTTGAATATCTGGTATGACATTGTGAGTCTTGAAAAAATACGCTCTGAATATGTATTCATAAGCTCTTCAAGGCTTAGATTCGTTGATATTATTGTTGACAGACCTGCAAGAATTCTTTCATTTATGCAATAAAATAATCTTGAGTTGGTGAAGCTGTTGACAAGCTCCGTTCCCAGGTCGTCTATAATAAGCAGTTCGCAGTCAAGAATCTGTGAGAACACATCCCTGTAATCTGCTTCACTGTCATTATCAAAAGCATACTTTGAAAAAAGGTCAAATAAATCTATTGCAGATAAGTATAGCACAGAATAACCTTTTCCAAGCAGTTCACTCGCTATGCAGTGAGTGAGGAAGGTCTTTCCGACACCGGTATCACCGTAGAACAAAAGATTATCGCCTGAAGGGAAATCACTTAAGAACGAATTGACATTCTTTGTGACGTTGACTATATTCTCCAGAGCGGATATTCCTGAAACCGGGTCAATGTAATCCTCCGAATACCAATCATAATTGAAGTTAGAGAAATTTTCAAGTAGAAGAATTTTTTTTATGTTGGACTGGTTGTACAGAAGGTCTATTGCTGCCTGTTTAAAACAGCGGCATTTACTGCCGTTTACAAAGCCTGTATCCTTACATAGAGGGCAGTCATAGTGGATGTCGAGATAATCCTGTGGATATCCGGCTGAGGTAAGAAGGATGTGCTTCTCTTCATTAATCGAGTCAAGCTTTTTGGAAAGCTTATCGCGCTTACTCATGTCGCCGCGGATTGCGGCTCTCGCAGCTTCAGCAGCGATGGATGCAGTCTCTTTTCGAAGCTCATCATATTCCGGAATACGAACAGATATCTCCTCGCATCTTGAATTTAATACGGCGCGGGCATGGCTCTGCTTTGCGTCATACATTCTCATAATAGTGTCATACTGTGAATTGTTTAGTTTCATTTATATCAATCCTCTATAATCAATCCTTTTTGTTGATAAGCTGCTTTTCAAGCGCATCAAAATCATATGTCCTCTGTGAAAAGTTGTTAAAGCGGTTAGTGTTCTTTCCTGTCCGCACAGGGGAGGCTGCGGCAGCAGTCTTATCATTTTTGTAGGTGTCCTTTTTTGAACCTGCATGTGCGGCATCAGCCGATTCGATGTCCGATATAGTATGCACATTTTTCTTGCGCCAGTTAGACAGAATGGTGTCGGTGTATTCAAAGCTCGGTTTGTGGAGAGCCTGTATTGTCCTGTTACATGCCTCGATGACTATATCTGTCTCGAAGCCGTAGTCGTCATACCAGCGGGTTATGAAATCAAGCTCAGGCTTGCCCGGCATACGGTCATTGATTCCAAATGCCTTCATAACTGAATAGATTTTTTTGCTGTGAATTTCATGCTGCTGCTTAGCTTGTTCAGCAGTTACAAGTCCTTCCTCATGCCAGCTTATTGCGACACGCTCAAGGTAGCGGAAACTTCTCTTTTCAAGAGAGACACAGTATTCAAAAAGGTATTCAAGCAGTTCATCGGAAAAATGTAAATCACTGTGTATGTATATGATTGTGCTGATTTCAGAGTTAGTGAGTGTTTTGCCAAACAGCCTCTCAGCGACAAATATTAATTGATGAAGGTTGTCGTCACTGTCGCACATGCGCTTGATTGCCGCAGGTGAATAGTTGTATTTGCCGGGAAGAGATTCGTCAGGTGCGTGGACGGATGTCTTTTCACCGAGTGCATTGCTTCCCTCATCTGCTGCGGCAGCTTCACCGGCACTATCTGTGTTGATAGTATCTGACAGAGCCTCGGAGCGGGCAAAAGAAGAGCTTCCGGCGGGTGCTTCGTCCTGATTACGGCTTATCGGGAGCAGAGTGATGCTCACCGGAATATCACCGCTATATCCGACGGACAAAAGACCGGCACGTTCCCAGTACTTGATGGCACGTATGACATCGCTCTCTGTGTGGTTTAACAGATCGGCAATCTCGGTTAGAGTGGATGCCCGCCCGGCCGGATTGGCATACATTCTAAGCAGACACAAATAAACCTTGACAAATTCGCCATTTGCAAGGGGCATATATCTATCCAGAAAGATATTAGGGATAGTTGTCTCGTTAGGTGTATAGGTTGATGTAAGTGTAAGCTGTGCCATGTTTATTGTACTCTCATTTCTAAAAAGCATATTTATAAGTGTCTGAACGAACGAATAAGGGGCCGCTTGAATAAGCATATCTGCCTGACTATCGTATCTATCAGTATAACATAGCACCAGGTTTTTGAGAATAGCTTTTGGGATAACAAAATAAAGTTGTGAAATTTGTGGATATAGAAATGTGGACAATGTGGATAACTTGTGGAAAACCTTGTAAAGTGCGGAGTTTATAGGGCTTTGCACATGTGGATAAGTTGTGGATGCAGTGTGAATATTTTTGTGATTAAAAAAACAGCCCGGAATCCGGCCGGCATAAAGGCTTTTATGCATATGGCGGATTCCGGGCTGTTTTAAAGCGTGTTTGCAGAATAATGTAGATTTTATATATGTATCTTAACGGTTTTAATAGTCACAGAATTGAAATTGGCTTATATCTGTTTTACTTGTTCTTTAAGAGGTTCTCTCCGACTTCAAGGATATTTCCGGCCCCCATAGTGATGACGACATCACCTTCGTGACAGTTATTTTTTATAAAGTCTTCAATCTCCGAGAAGCTCATAAAATACTCACAAGGTGTTCCTTTTTCTGTTATAAGCTTTTGAATATCTGCGGAGCTGACACCGTATATGTCCTGTTCGCGTGCTGAATAGACAGGTGCGAGGACAACGTGGTCGGCAAGTGAAAGCGCTGTTGCAAATTCAGGCAGGAAAGCCTTTGTACGGGTGTATGTATGCGGCTGGAATATGCACCAGAGCTTCTTATGAGGGTAGTGCATTGCCGCCTTCAGTGTAGCGGTTATCTCGGCAGGGTGATGTGCATAGTCATCGATGATTGTAAAACCGCTGCATTTTCCTTTAATCTGGAAACGGCGGTCAACACCACTGTATGCAGCGATTCCATTCACGGCAGTATTCATGTCTATTCCAAGTGTGACGGCTGCTGCGATGGCTGCGAGACTGTTAAGGACATTGTGCTCTCCCGGAACCTTAAGTGCCACCTTACATTTTTCTTCATTATTATAAAGAAGTGTATAGCAGTAGTCACCCTTGTCATCAATGTGAAAATCTTTTGCGCTGAAGTTGCTTATTGAGGCATCAAGACCAAAGGTTATGACATGGCAATGGCTGTCCTTGTAAAAATAATGATAATCGTCAATGGCGCTGTTAATTATGAGATATCCGTCATCAGGGAGCAGTTCGGTATATTTTTTGAAGGATGTGCGGATATCATCAATATCCTTAAAAAAGTCAAGGTGGTCTTCCTCGACATTGAGAATGATATTCATTGTAGGATGAAATGACAGGAAGCTGTTGGTGTACTCACATGCTTCGGTCAGGAATACATCGGAATGTCCTATTCTCATATTGCCGCCGATTGACGGAAGCATACCGCCAACCGATATGGTAGGGTCAGTGTCAGCCAGCATAAGTATTTCGCTGAGCATTGAAGTTGTGGTTGTCTTTCCATGTGTGCCGGATACACCGATAGCTGTCTTATAATTTTTCATTACCTGTCCAAGCAGTTCTGCGCGGGAGAGCATTGGAATTCCAAGCTCGATGCATTTTGCATACTCCGGATTGTCAGGATGAATTGCTGCTGTGTATACGGCGGCATCAATGGATGAGTCTATATTGCCTGCATTCTGTCCTATGAATATCGTGCATCCGGCGTCGGCAAGCTGCTTGGTGAGAGCGGATTCTTTGTTGTCGGAGCCGGATATTGTAAAGTGTTCTGACAAAAGAAGTTCGGCAAGACCGCTCATGCTTATGCCGCCGATTCCTATGAAATGTATATGTATAGGTTTGTTAAAATCAAGTTGATACATTATATAATCCTCCCGGTTATATTTTATTGATATGAGAGTCAAAAGGTATTTTGCCTATCATATGATATCCTCGAACTGCTTCGCCGTAAAACAGCTTCTGCAATTCTAAAACATTCGGAAGCCGTTTATTCCTCATGCTTTGCGGGTTCCAAGTTCAAAAGCCTAATCGTGCAGGCACGAACGGTTTTTGGTCCCTGATATCATTTTATTATGAATATATTGAATATATACATAATATAATATAACACCGGCCATGAAAATTCCAGTGTTAAGTTTATTCTTAAAAGGAATACAGTCATTCCATGGAATATAATGTTAAAAATTCAAATATTCAAAAATTATCAGAAAAAAATATATTTTTCGAAAAAATATTTAATTATTTCTTCACTTATTTAGCAATTTGTGATATAATCATATTACAAAACCATAACGTGATGATTGGCTTTAGTAAATTGACAAGAGGTGGTAGCATGATTAAAAAAGAGATGATTGCTATGTTACTGGCAGGAGGACAAGGAAGCCGTCTTGGTGTATTGACATCGAATATGGCGAAGCCGGCAGTAGCATTTGGCGGTAAGTACAGAATAATCGACTTTCCGCTCAGTAACTGTATTAATTCAGGCATTGATACCGTAGGTGTGCTTACACAGTATCAGCCATTGCGCCTTAACACACATATCGGAATTGGTATCCCTTGGGATCTTGATCGTAATCGTGGTGGTGTAACCGTACTTCCACCATATGAGAAGAGCACAAGCAGTGAATGGTATACAGGTACTGCTAATGCGATTTACCAGAATCTTGAATATATGGAATTGTACAATCCTGATTACGTGCTGATTCTTTCAGGTGATCATATCTATAAGATGGATTATGAGCTTATGCTTGACTATCACAAGGCTAACAATGCGGATGTCACTATTGCTGCGATGCCTGTTCCTATTGAGGAGGCGAGCCGTTTTGGTATTCTTGTAACTGATGAGCACAACAAGATAACAGAGTTTGAAGAGAAGCCTGCTAATCCTAGCAGTAATCTTGCATCAATGGGTATTTACATATTCAGTTGGCCGGTTCTTAAGGAAGCACTTATCAAGATGAAGGACGAGCCGGGCTGCGATTTCGGTAAGCATATCATTCCATATTGCCATCAGAATAAGCAGAGACTGTTTGCATATGAATTTAACGGATACTGGAAGGATGTAGGTACTCTCGGTTCATACTGGGAGGCTAATATGGAGCTTATTGACATCATTCCTGAATTTAATCTGTATGAAGAATTCTGGAAGATATATACCAAGAGTGATATACTTCCGCCTCAATATCTGGCTGACACATCTAAAGTGTTCAGAAGCATTATAGGTGAAGGCACTCAGATTTACGGAGAAGTATACAATTCGGTAATCGGCTCAGGTGTAACCATAGAAGAAGGAGCCATTGTAAGAGATTCTATCATAATGCAGAATGCGAGAATAGGTGCAGGAGCGGTTATTGACAAATCAATTATTGCAGAAGGCACAGAGATTGGAGAAGGAGCAGTGCTGGGTGTAGGAGATGAGGCACCTAATGCTCTTAATGCCAAGGTATATGCCTTCGGACTTGTAACAATAGGAGAGAATTCATACATTCCGCCAAGGGTACAGATAGGTAAGAATACTGCCATCTCCGGAGTAACAGAGCCTTCAGACTATGAGAATGGTCTGCTTCCGAGCGGAGGAAGTATTATAAAGGGAGGTGCAGCAAGATGAGAGCGATAGGACTTGTATTAGCAGGCGGAAATAACAAAGCAATGAAGGAGCTTACAAGCCGCAGGGCAGTGGCTGCAATGCCGATAGCCGGCAGCTATAGAAGCATTGATTTTGCACTGAGCAATATGTCTAATTCACATATACAGAAGGTTGCCGTTATAACACAGTACAATGCGAGAAGCCTTAATGATCATTTGAGTTCATCAAAATGGTGGGATTTCGGACGTAAGCAGGGCGGTCTGTATGTGTTTAACCCTACGATAACTGCTGACAACAGCGTCTGGTACAGAGGAACTGCTGACAGCATGTACCAGAACATAGATTTTTTAAAGAACAGCCATGAGCCATACGTTGTTATAGCCTCGGGCGATGGTATATACAAGCTGGATTTTGCCAAGGTGCTTGAATATCATATTGAGAAGAAGGCAGACATTACAGTTGTTGTCAAGGAGCTTCCGGCAAGTGAGGATGCGAGCCGTTTTGGTGTTGTGAGAATGAATCAGGATATGAGAATCACTGATTTTGAGGAGAAGCCTATTGAAGCGGAGGGAAATGTTGTTTCGACAGGTATCTATATCATCAGAAGACGACAGCTTATTGAGCTTCTTGAGAAGGCGGCATCCGAGGACAGATATGATTTTGTAAAAGATATCCTTATAAGATATAAGAATATCAAGAGAGTGTACGGATATAAGCTCGACAGCTACTGGAATAACATTTCTACAGTGGATGCTTACTATAAGACCAATATGGATTTCTTAAAGAGAGATGTAAGGGAATTTTTCTTTAATCAATATCCGGATATATATTCGAAGGTGGATGATCTTCCGCCTGCTAAGTATAATCCGGGTTCGGAGGTTAAGAACTCACTTGTTGCAAGCGGATGTATTGTAAATGGAACAGTAGAGAATTCTATTCTGTTTAAGAAGGTATTTGTTGGAAACAACTGTGTAATCCGCAATTCCATCATATTGAATGATGTATATATCGGAGATAATACAGTAATTGAGAATTGTATAGTGGAGAGCAGGGACACTATCCGTTCTAACAGCCGTTATGCAGGTGAAGATGGTAAAGTGAAGGTTGTTGTTGAAAAGAACGAAAGATACAGCTTGTAGGGTGTCAGTATTATGAACACTATATAGTGTAGAAGAATATATGGAGGGCTATTATGCAGGTTACGGATGTGAGGGTCAGGATGGTGTCTAAGGACAGCAAGATGAAGGCTGTTGTCTCAGTTACATTTGACAATGAATTTGTCGTACATGACATAAAGGTAATTGAAGGAGAGAAGGGGTTGTTCATTGCCATGCCAAGCAAAAAGTCGGCTGAAGGAGAATACAGGGATATTGCTCATCCAATCAGCTCGGCTACCAGAGACATGATATCGGATGCCATATTAGAGGCATACGATAAGGCAGTGACACAGGAGAGCATATAGGTTACTTTACTATAGCAGACATCACGGCGGAGGAGCTGGGGAAACCCGGCTCCTTTTGCTATACAAAAACCTTGATAAAAATATAACATTATAATATAATTATAATTAATTGATTACTTCACACACAGGGATTATAAGCGCTGTATCTGTACCTTATGATGGCAGGATTGTGCTAAACCGCATAGCGGAGGAATGGAGGATATTATGAAAGAGAAGATGCTTGAAGAATTTAAAAAAGTATACGGTGGGGATGGAGAAGTGAAGGTGTATTTTGCACCGGGAAGAGTTAATCTCATCGGAGAGCATACAGACTATAATGGGGGACATGTTTTTCCATGTGCACTCACAATGGGAACATATGCGGCAGTAAGACGCAGAGATGATAACAAGCTCCGCTTCTATTCTGCGAATTTTGAGAAGCTTGGTGTGATAGAAAGCTCACTTGATGAGCTTGTGTGGAACAAGGAGGCTGACTGGACGAATTATCCGAAGGGCGTTATGTGGGCTTATATCCAGAAGGGATTTCAGTTTGACAAAGGCTTCGATATGTACTATTTTGGCAATATTCCTAATGGTTCAGGTCTTTCATCATCCGCATCTATAGAGGTTCTTACAGCATTAGTGCTTAAGGATACATTCGGCTTTGAGACGGATTTCATTGAGATGGCACTCATAAGTCAGTTTGCCGAGAACAAGTTTAACAAAGTTAACTGTGGAATAATGGATCAGTTTGCTATTGCCATGGGTAAGGAAGGACATGCGATTTTCCTTGATACATCGAATCTTTCATACGAATATGCACCAGTGAAGCTTGATAACGCCAAGATTGTCATAGCATGCAGCAATAAAAAGAGAGGACTTGGAGATTCTAAGTACAACGAAAGACGCGCTGAGTGCGAGGAAGCACTTGAAGAGCTTCAGAAAGTCATAGATATCAAGACACTTGGAGATCTTACGGAGGAAGCTTTTGAGCGTTACAAGTCGGCAATTAAGAGTGAAGTCCGCCAGAAGCGTGCTAAACATGCTGTATATGAGAACCAGAGAACCATCAAGGCAGTTAAGGCGTTGAAGGATGGCGACATTGAGGAGTTCGGCAGACTTATGATAGCATCTGATACATCCTTGAGAGAGGACTATGAAGTTACAGGCAAAGAGCTCGACACACTTGTGGCAGCAGCACTTAAGCAGCCGGGAGTTATCGGTTCACGTATGACAGGTGCCGGCTTTGGAGGCTGTACTGTAAGCATTGTAAAGACAGATGCCATTGATAATTTTATCGAGAAGGTCGGCAAAGAGTATAAGGATACTATCGGATATGCGGCCGACTTCTACGTTGCTGATATCGGCGGCGGTCCTGTAGTGCTCTAAGAATATCCGTACAGAAAATGTGAATGGCATTATACCTGTGCGGAGATTGAGCTGCCGGGTTCAAGGTGTGACTATATAGATTAATAATGTATTTACGATAAAAAACAGAATTAGAATATGTAATATCATGTTATGGATATCTTGTAATTATCCAGAGCTGCAAAATTATATCAAATTGGCTATTGATGACAGAGCGATATGCTGATATAGGCGACACAGCTGCATAGGCGGAAAGAGAGCTCTAAAGTGGCGGTTTTGCAGGTTCTTCTGAATGGTTCCGGTATTTTTATTAATCGAATATGCAGGCAAATGCGGATTACGTACTGTGATGGGATTGAATTGCTGCATGGCTGTGCTGTCAATAGATTTGCCTGAAAAATGCATGATATGGAATGGAGATAATTGTGAGTGATTTTGTGATGAAGACAGCGATTGCCTTCTTTGTGTATAACAGACTCGATACAACGCAGGTTGTATTTGAGCGTATCAGGCAGATTAAGCCGCCGAGATTATATCTTATCTGTGATGCGGCAAGACCTGCTAAGGAAGGAGATGCACAGAAGGTAGCGGCTGTCAGGGAGTTCCTTGACACACATGTGGACTGGGATTGCGAGGTTCATAAGAATTATGCAGAGACGAATATGGGCTGCAAGAATCGTGTCTCTTCCGGTATAAGCTGGGTATTTGAGCATGAGGAGGAGGCAATCATCATTGAAGATGATGTACTTCTTGATATTTCATTTTTCAGATTCTGTCAGGAGATGCTTGAACATTACAGGGATGACCCGAAGGTGATGATGGTCGGTGCTCACAAGAAGCTTGAAAATTTTAAGACACCTCATGATTATATTTTTACCGCAGATAATTATATCTGGGGATGGGGGACATGGAGAAGCACATGGGAGAAGTATGATGTGACACTTAGAAACTGGCCGCAGCGCAAAGCGGAGAGACTTATGCACAAGGTATTTATGGATGCAAAGGCGGACTATGTTGAGAAGGAGCTTGATTTGATATATGAAGGAAAGCTTGACACATGGGATTACCAGCTTATGCTGTGCCTTGCAGAGAATGATGGTCTTTGTGCGGTGCCTAATGTGAACCTTATTAACAATATAGGAATGAACCGTGAAGATGCCACGCATACTAAGGGACCGGGGGAGGAGATGCACGCAGGTGCATACAATTTTCCTATTAAGTTCAGGGACAAGGTTGAGAGAGATATCGATTATGATATTGCAGTGCAGAAGGATATATATTATCCGAGTGCCGCTAAGAAGGTGGTAAAGAAGCTCAAAAAAATTTTTGGTAAAGCTTAATAAATGATGACGTGATGATAGCAGATGCGGAGGTGTGGTTATGGTATATGAAGCTATAAAGAAGCTGGTTACTTATGGTTTGGAGACGGGATTGATTTCAAAAGAGGAGAAAATATATTCCACTAATCTTATATTGGATGTGCTTAAGCTTGATGATTATGAAGAGACTGAAGAGAATTATGAGAAGGTAGAGCTTCAGGCAGTTCTTAAGGAGCTTCTTGATTATGCTGTTGAGAAGGGACTTATAGAGGACAGTGTAGTGTACAGAGACTTGTTTGATACAAGGCTTATGAACTGTCTTATGCCAAGACCTTCACAGGTCATAAAAGCATTTAATGAGAAGTATGCAGTTTCGCCTAAGGAAGCTACAGACTATTATTATAAGCTTAGTCAGGATTCCGATTATATAAGAAGATATCGTGTATGCAGGGATATGAAGTGGGTGACTAAGACAGAGTATGGAGATATAGATATCACGATAAATCTGTCAAAGCCGGAGAAGGATCCTAAGGCAATCGCTGCGGCTAAGCTGGCAAAGCAGAGCGGATATCCTAAGTGTCAGCTCTGCCGTGAGAATGAGGGCTATGCCGGCAGAACGAATCATCCGGCGAGAGAGAACCACAGAATTATCCCGATAACAATCAATGGTGGACAGTGGGGATTCCAGTATTCGCCTTATGTATATTACAATGAGCACTGTATAGTATTTAACGGTCAGCATGTTCCTATGAAGGTTGATAGAGCTGCGTTTGTGAAGCTTTTTGACTTTATAAAGCTGTTTCCTCACTATTTTATAGGTTCTAATGCGGATCTTCCTATCGTAGGAGGTTCAATTTTATCGCATGACCATTTTCAGGGTGGTAATTATGAGTTTGCCATGGCAAAGGCTCCTGTTGAGAGAGAGTTCACGGTTAAAGGCTATGAGGATGTGAAGGCAGGAATTGTTAAGTGGCCTTTGTCTGTAATACGTCTTAGATGCGCTGATGAAAAGAGAATTATCGACCTTGCAGACTATATTTTAAAAGCATGGAGAGGTTATACGGACGAAGAGGCATACATATTTGCCGAGACTGATGGTGAACCGCACAATACAATCACACCTATCGCAAGAAAGCGTGGAGATATGTACGAGCTTGACCTTGCACTGCGCAACAATATAACAACTACTGAATGTCCGCTTGGTCTTTATCATCCGCATAATGAGCTTCACCATATCAAGAAGGAGAATATCGGACTTATCGAGGTTATGGGACTTGCGGTTCTTCCTTCAAGACTTAAGGAGGAGATGGAGATTCTGTCTGACTACATCGTAAATGGAAAGGATATCCGCTCTAATGAGAAGATAGAAAAGCATGCGGACTGGGTTGACGCATTCAGACCTAAGTATCCTGTAATCAACGCAGAGAATGTCGACGCAGTTCTCAAGGAAGAGATTGGTATTGTATTCAAGAAGGTTCTTGAGGATGCGGGCGTGTTCAAGAGGGATGCAAAGGGACAGGCAGCTTTTGACAGGTTTACGGCAACACTGTAGTACCAATGTGTGATGCTAAAATATAGTGTGCATCCGGCATTGACTTTCTGAAAGTCTTATGTTGGATAAATTTACAATAAATGTTATTGAAGTAATTGAACATACAATTACAATAATTTAGAGATTGGAAATGAGGATTACTATGGCTGATTTTATTTTTAGCTTAAATGCGACACTGCCTATATTTCTCATTATGGTTTTGGGCTGGTTCCTTATGCGAATCGGTCTGTTTAACAAAGAATTTAATAAGGTTGCAGATAAGTATGTCTTTAAGGTAGCGCTGCCTGTGCTGCTTTTTAAAGACATTGCAACCGCAGACATAAGGTCAGATTTTAATCTGGCCTTTGTTTTATTCTGCATGGTGACAACGACCATAATGTTTCTTGCGATATGGAGACTTAGTTATATATTTATAAAGGATAAAACGCAGGTTGGTGCGTTTGCACAGGCGAGTGCGAGAGGAAGTGCGGCGGTGCTTGGCATTGCCTTTATCAACAATATATATGGCAATTCCGGGATGGCTCCGCTTATGATTGTGTCGGCTGTGCCGTTATATAATATTCTGTCGGTCATTATACTGACGTTTTCAAGTTCAGCCAAAGACTCTAAAAACTCTAATATCAAAAAAGCCTGCATTAATGTGGTTAAAAATCCGATTATAATAGGAATTTTCCTCGGACTTCCGTTCTCAATATTCGGAATAAATATTCCGGCAATACCACTTAAGACTGTGACAAGCATAGCACAGACGGCAACACCTATCGCACTTCTGGTAGTCGGAGCCGGCTTTGAAGGAGCAAAAGCGATTAAGAAGATTAAGCTCACCTCAATAGCCACCTTTATAAAGCTTGTGCTTCTTCCGTTGATATTTTTCCCATTTGCGATAGCATTCGGCTTCCGCAGCAGTGAGCTTGTAGCAATCCTTGTAATGCTCGGCTCGCCGACAACGGTCACCTGCTACATAATGGCAAAAAATATGGGCAATGATGAAGTGTTAAGCTCAAGCATAGTTGTCATGGCAACACTTCTTTCGTCCGTCACGCTGACCGGGTGGATATTTGTGCTGAAGGTGCGGGGGCTGATTTGATGCGTTGGGACACCGGGGTCTGACACCAATGTCCCACATGCTGGGACATTGGTGTCAGACCCCGGTGTCCCAGAGTGTATATTTTCTCCTGCATTTCCACATACTATCCATACAGCACATATTATGGTAGACATGTAGAATACAGGAGGAGCTTATTATATGAAAGCAACAGGAATAGTTCGCCGTATCGATGATTTGGGGAGAGTTGTAATTCCTAAGGAGATAAGGAGGACGCTCAGGATAAGGGAGGGCGACCCGCTTGAGATATTTACAGACAGGGAGGGTGAGATTATTCTCAAGAAGTATTCGCCGATAGGCGAGCTTGGCGAGTTTGCAAGGCAGTACGCCGATTCACTTGCACAGAGCACCGGAAACATTGTGTGCGTCACGGACAGGGATCAGGTCATCGCTTTTTCGGGAGCACCTAAGAAGGATATTATTTTAAAGCCTATAAGCAGACAGCTTGAGGAGGCGATAGATGCCAGAGAGAGCATTGTCGCAGTAAAGGATGACAGGAGATTTGTGCCTATCATACAAGGTGATAATGAAGAGTACACAACACAAGTCATAAGCCCGATTATCTGTGAAGGAGATGCGATAGGGGCTGTCATAATGACTTCGAAGGAACCGAAGACAAGGTTTGTGGAAACAGATAGAATGCTCACCGGTTCGGCGGCTGGATTTTTAGGAAAGCAGATGGAGTCGTAAAGCTTTTGATTTCGGAGCGATATGTCGCATAATGCCCCTAAAATGCTTATTTTTCCTTGACAAATATAGTTAAAGCATATATAAATAATTGTGAAGGTTCAATATTATTTCAGGAGGATTTTCTAAAATGAACAAGACAGAATTAGTTGCAGCTATTGCTGAGAAGACAGAGTTATCCAAGAAGGATGCTGAGAAGGCACTCAAGGCTTTCACAGATGTAGTTGCGGAGGAGTTAAAGAAGGGTGAGAAGATACAGTTAGTTGGTTTCGGTACATTCGAGGTTGCTGAGAGACCTGCAAGAGAAGGAAGAAATCCTAGCACAGGCAAGGCTATGAAGATTCCTGCTTCTAAGAGCCCTAAGTTCAAGGCTGGTAAGGCACTTAAGGATACAGTTAACGCTTAATTTCCAGAATGCTGAACGAATGATAACATCCCAAGGCTGCATCAGTGGTCTTGGGATGTTTTGTTTATTGCGATGACGCTTTCCGGATGTTGGCAATTTTAAATAGTATGATTTGGGTGTCAAAGCATGCTATGTAAAATTAATTGTGTATAACATGTTATACATAACATAAGTAACCATGCTTTGACACCAAAATCCGGTATCCTTACGGATGTGTCCTCGCTCATTTGAAGGCGCAGCGGTGTCTAAGCGGTTTTAAAAATAATACAACCTATTTAATTAATAAAATTTAAATTATAAAAGCGGATATAGAAAAGAGGGCAGGTATGAGATTAGATAAATATTTAAAAGTATCAAGACTTATAAAGAGAAGAACTGTTGCAAATGAGGCATGTGACGCAGGCAGAGTGCTTGTAAACGATAAGCCTGCTAAGGCATCATGTGAAGTCAAGGTGGGGGATACCATTGAAATCGCATTTGGAACAAAGAATGTGAAAGTAGAAGTGCTCGACATAGTTGAGACAACCAAGAAAGAGGAAGCAAAGGATATGTTTAAATATCTGTAATTATACGGAAGATGTATAAAATAGTTGCAGACATCTTTAAAATCCATGCATAAATCCATGAGAATTATAATATATTTAGGATATGGTATGGGGAACCGGCAAAATGGAGGTTCCTTAGAACAGGTCATAAATGTATAAGGGGGATAGAGTATGGAAGAACTTCCTGTTTCCGGGAAAATACATAAAATATCATCCAACAACAGAAAGAATTGCAGTATTACAGGAGTGACGGATGTCATCTCGTTCGATTTAAATCAAGTTTTGCTAGAGACGGAATATGGCATGCTTACAATTAAGGGGCATGATCTGCATGTCGGCAAGCTGTCGGTAGACAAAGGAGAGCTGGAGGTTGACGGAAAGATTGACAGCTATGTCTACTCGGAGGTAATGAGTGCGGCAAAAAAAGGCGAGTCCTTTATAAACAGACTATTTAAGTAATAATATATGAAACATGTTCAGCCACAGTTAAAGGTGAGACTGAATGAAAATATTTTAGAATTGTTGTGTAATATAGGCTATGGCTCAATGCTTAGATATGCATCGCAAATGTGCCGGATGTTTTTGAACTTTGAATCCATGCCTATGTTATGAAAGAGGGGCTGTTTTTGAAGGATTTTATAGCGCATGAGTTCAAGTTCCTTTTATGGTGTCTGTGCTGTGGCGCAATGCTTGGGACAGTGTATCGCATCTTGGTTGTATTCCGCAGGCTGGTCAGGCATCATGGCTTCTTTGTGGCGGTGGAGGATGTCATATACTGGTTTTTGTCCGCATTTGTTATGTTTGCTGTTATTCTTGTGGCAAATGACGGAGCGGCGCGGTGGTTTTCAATCGCAGGCATGGTTGCAGGGATGATAATTGTAACCGTTGTATTGAAATATGCGGAAAAAGGGGTTACAATCATATATTATAGAGTAGGAAAGGTATGTGAGCGTAAGTATGGCAAAAGAATACACAGGGCACAGAAATGTAAAGAGAAGGAAAGGTAAGTACGGCAGGCATGTAGTTGTCATGCGCAACGGACGCATTTCGCATAACTATACATGGCTTGCGGGTCTGGCGGTTGTTGCTCTTATGCTGGTTATATGTTTTGTTGTCGGGAGGTCGTCAGGAAAGCTTGAAGATAAGAATAATTTGTATGATAAGCAGATTGCCGAGCTTGATGTACAGATTGCCGACCAGAACGAGCGCAGGGATGAGCTTAATACGCGCTCTGTTTATGTTACGACCAAGCAGTTTATAGAGGAGTTTGCCAGAGAGAAGTTAGGGCTTGTCTACGAGGACGAGCTTATATTCAGAGCGAATGATAACGATAATTAAATAAATATTAGATATCAGGGTCAAAAGGTCAAAAAGCCGTTCGTGCTTGCGTGATTAGGCTTTTGAACTTGGGACCCGCAAAACATGAGGAAGCAGCGATTTACGCAGTAAATCAGCGGATTCCGAATGTTCTAGAATTGCGGGAGCTGTTTTACAGCGGAGCAATTTGAGGATATCAAATGAGGGGCAAAATACCTTTTGACCCTCATATCAATATTAGTAATAGAATATACGTCACGACAATAAAAGGGGATTGCTTCTAAGGGGAGAATTGAATGGACAATTTATTCTATTCACGGGGAAAACTAAAAGAATATGCAGACGCATTCCGAAGACTTATAAATGTGTATGGGGATGGCAGTCAGACCGCACTTTCATTACAGCTGAAAGAGACTGCTGCGATGCTTGAACGCATAGCGGGTGACAGCGGCGAGCAGACCTTGGGCATCATAAGCGAGGAACAAAAAAATGAGCTTTACGATTATCTGAGAGCGGAAAACATCAATGTTGCAGGCATCCTTATATTAGAGCCTGCAAAGGGACGGCTTGAACTGGTTATGCGCCTTTCAAAGAAGAGGGGATGCATAACGGCAGGTCAGCTTGCCGACAATATCGGCAGAATAATAGGCAGACGGCTTAGGGCGGCGCAGGGAAGCAGACGTGTTCTGACAAAGGATGAAGGAGAGTTCATATTCGAGGAGATGACTAATTACCGCATTCTTTTCGGACATGCTGAGTGCAGCAGAGGATTTGCGAGGATATCAGGCGATAATTATTCATATATGAATATAGAGGGCGGAAAGAGCATAGTAAGTCTTGCTGACGGAATGGGCTGTGGAAGTGCTGCGAATGAGGACAGTACGAGATTTATAGAGCTTTTGGAGCTGTTTTTGGAGGCAGGCTTTTCCGAGGAGTCGGCTCTTTGGCTGATAAATGACGTATTTGCGGACAATGATTCGGATGGCAGCCCGGTTACGCTTGATATGTGCAGTATCAATGAATATGATGGGACTGCTGATTTTTTTAAGATGGGTGCAGTGCCAAGCTTTATAAAAAGCAGGAGTGGAGTGAGAATTGTTGACGCATCGTCACTTCCGGCAGGGGTCATAAGCGGCAGTGTTATAGACTGTTTCCGTACCGGACTTCAGGATGGGGACTATATTATTATGATGAGTGACGGAGTGCTTGATGCTCTTCCGTTTTATGATAAAGAGAAGCGGATGAAGGAAATCATTGAAGGCATTGATGAGAGGATGCCTCAGGCTATTGCCGAGCGCATATTGAATGAAGTCTATTTTTATGATGATAAGATTGCGGATGATATGACCGTCCTTGTGACAGGGATATGGAAGATAAGGAACGGTGAATGATATGTACAACAAAGTAAAATCATATATTGAGAAAAATCACATGCTTGAAGGCGTTGGAAGGGTTGTGGTCGGTTTGTCCGGCGGAGCTGATTCTGTATGCCTTCTTTTAATGCTGAAAAGATATATATCGGAGAATGGGATTTATGGAAATACCGAGCTTGTGGCGGTTCATGTGCATCATGGGATAAGAGGAACTGAGGCAGATTCGGATGCACAGTTTTGCAGCAGACTGTGTAAGGAAAATGGGATAGAGTACAAGGAATATGCCTATGATGTGCCAAGGCTTGCTAAGGAGCATGGACTTGGCGAGGAGGAGATGGGAAGGCTTCTAAGATATCAGGCTTTTCGGGAGAATAGTAGAGCACATTGCCCAAATGCCGGAGGAGTCATTGCTGTCGCACATCATCAGAATGACCAGGCAGAGACGGTTCTTTTTCATATAGCGAGAGGTTCCTCTGTTGCGGGCGGACGTGGTATGGAGCCTGTTGCAGGTGATATAATAAGACCTCTTTTGTGTTTGACAAAGAGAGAGATTGAGAGCTGGCTTACAGACAGGAATATCTTATTTTGCACAGACAGCACCAATTTTGAGGATACATATGCAAGAAATGCCATAAGGCTTAAGGTTATCCCATATCTTACGGAGCATGTCAATGAAGGTGCTGTGGTCAATATATGCAGATATGCTGACAGAATGGCGCAGGTGGATGATTACATCAAAAAACAGGCTACCATAGCTTGTAAAAAATATATCATATCAGATACGATACATAAACAAAAAAATAAAGACAATTTTAAAGCTGTGCCGGATGCTCAAAATCACGGCATAATTATAAAAAAAGAGCTTGCTGGGGAACATCCTGTCATAATAAAAGCTGTCATATATGATGCATTAAAAAGCATGTGCGGTGCCAAAGACCTTGAGGAAAAGCATGTTGAGGCATGTGTGGCGTTGTTCGAAAAGCAGTCGGGAAAAAGCATCAATCTTCCGAAAAATATTGTTGCGAAGCGGGAATATCAAGGAATTGTTTTGTCTAATATGTGCAATAATAGAAATGATGCGGATGAAGACGCTGAGTGTATGATTTATGAGAGCATTATCATAAGAGATTCAAGTAACGAAGCGGACTATTCACAACTGCTTGAAAATATAATTGATAAAAATTTAATGAATGATAACTGTACGAAATACTTTGATTATGGTAAAATAGAACAATATATCGCAAAAAGCAATGATGAAGCAGGACTTGTGATGCGTCATCGTGCCGAAGGCGATTACATGATTATAGGCTATGCACAATCAGAACACACGGAGCACAGAAAAAAAATCAAAGAGATTTTTATAGACTCTAAAGTGCCTGCACAGGATAGAGATAAAGTTTGGCTGTGTGCCATCGGAAAACGTATTCTGTGGGCGGCAGGTGTGAGGCGTTGTGCAGATTTCCTGGTTGACAGGGATACATCACAGCTGCTTAAGCTTGAGTTAAAACAAAAAGAAGAATAAAACGGAGGCTGCAAATGAAAGAGTCAGTTAAGGTCTTATTGACCGAAGAAGAAGTTGACAAGAAAATTGATGAGCTTGGAGCACAGATTACCCGCGATTATGAGGGAAAGAGGCTTCACCTTGTATGTGTGTTAAAGGGAGGCGCTCCTTTTATGTGCGAGCTTGCAAAGAGAATTAATCTCCCACTTACAATGGATTTCATGTCGGTTGCAAGCTATGAAGGAACTGCGTCTACAGGTCATATCAATCTGAAAAAGGATTTAGATGAGCCGGTAGAAGGACTTGATGTTCTTGTAGTTGAGGATATCATTGATTCAGGGCGCACATTAAGCCATATTGTCAAGCTCTTAGGTGACAGAAAGGCGGCAAGTGTAAGACTGTGCACACTTCTTGATAAGCCTGAGCAGCGTGTGGTTAAGGATGTTAAGGTTGACTACTGCGGATTTAATATTCCGGATGCCTTTGTTGTAGGCTACGGTCTTGACTATAATCAGAAATATAGAAATCTGCCATACATCGGTGTGGTGGAATTTGAGGAGGAGAACAGTTGAACAAGCAATTCAGAGGAGGAATAATCTATCTGGTGATAGTCCTTGTTGTGATGTATTTCATCATGAGCATAACTTCATTCGGAAAGAGCAGTTCTTCATACGGTTACAGTGATTTTAAGAGTGATTTTCTTGCGGGAAATGTGTCAAGAGTTGAGATTTCACAGAATTCGGAAGTCCCGACAGGAACAGTTAAGGTGACTTTTTCCGAGAGCGGAAGAAGCTCTGAGCGTTTCAATGTTACAGATGTAAATGATGTTACGAATCTTGTACTCACATCGGACAGCGTTAAGCTTGTTGTAAATGATGTCGTGAGAGAGAGCATCTTTGTAACTACAATACTTCCTTTCCTGCTTATTGCCATTGCCATGGTTATGGTGACGATTATCATCAACAGACAGGCGGCAGGCGGCGGTGGCGGTGCTAATTCAAAGATGATGAATTTTGGAAAGAGCCGCGCAAGGATGACGGATCCTAATGCACCCGGACGTGTCACATTCAAGGATGTGGCGGGACTTGCAGAGGAGAAGGAGGAGCTTGAGGAGATAGTAGATTTCCTTAAATATCCTAAGAAATATGTGGATATCGGAGCGAGAATACCGAAGGGTGTTATTCTTACAGGCCCTCCGGGAACAGGTAAGACACTTCTTGCAAAGGCTGTTGCGGGTGAGGCGGGAGTTCCATTTTTCTCCATATCCGGTTCAGACTTTGTGGAGATGTTCGTCGGTGTAGGTGCATCCAGAGTGCGTGACCTCTTTGAAGATGGCAAAAAGAACGCACCATGTATCATATTTATTGATGAGATTGATGCTGTTGCAAGAAGAAGAGGCACAGGAATGGGCGGAGGACATGACGAGAGAGAGCAGACACTCAACCAGCTTCTTGTCGAGATGGATGGATTTGGCGTCAATGAAGGAATTATCGTCATGGCTGCAACGAACAGAGTCGATATACTTGACCCGGCAATTCTGCGTCCCGGACGTTTTGACCGCAAGGTTGTCGTTGGCAGACCTGATGTGAAGGGACGTAAGGAAATCTTGGAGGTTCACAGCAGAAATAAGAAGCTTGGCGATGATGTTGACCTTGAGACAGTTGCACGCACAACAGCAGGATTTGCCGGTGCAGACCTTGAAAATCTCATGAATGAGGCTGCAATCAATGCAGCAGCGCATAACAGACAGTTCATTTCAAGAAAAGATATAGAGCAGGCTTTCATAAAGATTGGAATCGGAAAAGAGAAGAAGAGCCGTCTTATATCTGACGAAGAAAAGCGCATAACAGCATACCATGAAGCTGGTCATGCGATACTTTTCCATGAGTTAAAGGATGTAGGTCCTGTCCATACTATATCAATTATTCCTACAGGTACAGGTGCAGCAGGTTATACGATGCCTCTTCCGGGCAAGGATGAGATGTTTAACACCAAGGGAAAGATGCTTCAGAATATAATAGTGAGCCTTGGCGGACGTATTGCGGAGGAGCTTGTTTTTGACGATGTGACAACGGGCGCATCACAGGATATCAAGCAGGCTACACAGACAGCGAGAGCCATGGTCACACAGTATGGGTTTTCCGACAAGCTTGGTCTTGTAAACTATGGAAGTGATGATGATGAAGTGTTCATCGGACGCGACCTTGCACATACAAAGTCATACGGCGAAGGTGTTGCGTCAGTTATTGATGAGGAAGTAAAGAGTATCATTGATGACTGCTATGACAAAGCTAAAGCGATTATAATCAAGCATCGCAATGTGCTTGATGCCTGCGCTGACCTTCTTATTGAGAAGGAAAAAATCACAGGTGAAGAGTTTGATGCACTTTTCGAAGCATAATTATATAGAAGCTTGTCCGGTGTTTGGCATAAGTCTCGTATGGGATATGAGGGTTTTTATCATATGTTTTGGAGCTTTTTGGATGAAAAAGATTGTTAAATGTAAAACAAATAATAGCTTGTTACATTCTATAAAAAATCCATGTACATTATGCATAAAAAAAAAATTGAAATTTTGTTAAGTTTGTGAACACTTATTTTAAGGGTCATGCTAATATATACTCGTAACCCCCCAATACATTATATAGTTTTTGCTACACCCCATAAGAAATGAAATACCTTCTCCAAAAAGGACAGCGTCGTGAGCTGTCCTTTTTACTTTCTAAGAAACATTTACATCATACATAAGCTTATTTTTCTTGAAATATTCCCAATACTATCATAAAATAATATAATGATATCAGAGCAAAATCAGCTTTCTAAAGCATGAAAGGATTATGTATTTTAAATGAAGATTACAAAGAATCTGTCCGGATTATCAAAAAGTGAGATAAGAAGTATATATTTTTCAAATATGAAGCCTATTTTGAATGACCGTGCCATGTTTGCCGATGCGACTGAGGAATACAGAAGCCCTGAAGAGCCATCAGAGGGAGACGAGGTTACGCTCAGGTTCAGAACTGCCAAGTACAATGTTGACAGTGTTGAAGTCGTTGTAAATGGTATTGCATACCGTATGAAAAAGTTCATGACCAATTCGAATTTTGACTATTATACAGCAAAATTCACACTTGGCGCATTGCGGACGGAATATTATTTCCACGCAGTCGTAGGAGGTACAAGCATATATTACAATCAGGCCGGTCCGTACAGAGAGCTTAATCCGACTTATAATTTTGTCATTAATCCGGGATTTAAGACACCTGACTGGGCTAAGGGAGCGGTAATATATCAGATATATGTAGACCGCTTCTGCAACGGAGATAAGAGCAATGATGTTGTTGACAACGAGTATGTTTATATAGGAGAGCCGGTACACCGTGTAGAGAACTGGGATGAGTATCCGGCTGCCATGGATGTACGCAACTTCTACGGAGGCGATTTGCAGGGAGTGCTCGACAAGATGGATTATCTTGAGAGCCTTGGAATAGATGCGATTTACTTTAATCCGCTCTTTGTCTCACCGTCAAACCATAAGTATGACATTCAGGATTATGACTATATTGACCCACACTTTGGCGTGATAGTAAGTGATGGCGGCGAGCCGCTGCCTGACAACGCAAGGAGCAATGAGAATGCGACCAAGTATAAAAAGAGAGTGACAGACTATGCCAACCTCGAAGCGAGCAATGAATTTTTTGCAAAGCTTGTAGAAGAGGCACATAGGAGAAATATTAAGGTTATTATTGACGGAGTGTTCAATCATTGCGGTTCATTTAATAAATGGCTTGACCGGGAGAGAATATATGAAGGCAGTGAAGGCTTTGACAAAGGTGCTTACGTTGACAAAGACAGCCCATACCATGATTTCTTCAAATTTCAGGATGACTATGCATGGCCTTATAATCAGTCTTATCTCGGATGGTGGGGACATGACACGCTGCCGAAGCTTAACTATGAAGGCTCTAAGAAGCTTGAGGAATACATTTTAGGCATAGCTAAGAAGTGGGTTTCACCTCCGTATAATGTCGATGGCTGGAGACTTGATGTTGCAGCCGACCTTGGATTTTCACAGGAATATAATCATGTATTCTGGCGCAAGTTCAGGAATGCGGTTAAGGAGGCGAACCCTGATGCAATCATACTTGCCGAGAATTACGGCGATTCTTACAGCTGGCTTCAGGGTGACCAGTGGGATACTATAATGAATTATGATGCATTCATGGAGCCTGTGACATATTTTCTCACAGGAATGGAAAAGCACAGTGATTCTAACAATGATGCACTTCGCGGCAATCCCAATTATTTTATATCACATATGCGTCACAATATGGCAAGACTTGGCGGCCAGCCTATGAGAATATCCATGAACGAGCTGTCAAATCATGACCATTCACGTTTCCTTACAAGAACGAACCGCGTCATAGGACGAACAGCGAGCAAGGGACCGGAGGCAGCCAACTATGGTGTCAACAAGGGAATATTCATGGAAGCTGTTGTGATGCAGATGACATGGCCTGGCGCACCTACAATATATTACGGTGATGAGGCAGGAGTGTGCGGTTGGACTGACCCGGATAACAGAAGAACCTATCCGTGGGGACATGAGGATGAGCAGCTTATAGAGTTCCACAAAGAGATAATCAGAATACACAAGCAGAACCCGGCACTTATCCGTGGCTCCTACAAGAATATATATGCCGATTACAATATTTTAGCTTATGCGCGCTTTTACAATGACAACAGTGTTATAGTCATAATCAATAACAATGACGGGGAACGTGAGATAAGTGTTGAGGCATGGCAGGCAGAGGTGCTTGACGGAGATTATGTTGAGCAGGTTATGTTCACAATGAGGGACGGTCATTCATGTGATATAGTGCGCCATGAAGTGCCTAATGGAATTCTTACGATTAAGCTTCCGGAGTATTCATCGGCAGTATTTGTAAAAAGAACTAAGTAATGGAAGGGAAAATGGTAATGCAGCCTGAGAATAATTTATCTGTAAGTAAAAAGCTGTTAAATCTTGACATAATCCGTGCAGTGGCGGCAATTATGATTGTGCTGGTGCACCTTGAATTGTTCGGATGGGGCGGGCATGGAGTTGAATTATTCCTGCTGCTGACAGGGTACACTGCTTTTTTGTCGATAGACAGACATAAGGATATCACACCGCTCACGTATTATAAGAGAAGGCTTGCGAGGATAATCCCAAGCTACTATGGAGTGGTGCTTATATATTTTTTCATATATCTGGTTGTGCTTGGTGAGAGATATCCGGTTAAGCAGGTTGGAATAAGCCTTTTGAAATACTTTACACTGACGACAACATTTTTTCCGCGAAATCTGTTATTCTGGTTTTACCTTGGAACTACGGGAACTATTGTCACAATCATGTTGTTTTATATAATTGCGCCGTTTTTGTACAAGCTTATCAACAATTTCAGGCGCTCACTGATTGCACTGATAGTGGCATTTGCAGTCTGCCAGGTGTGGGTGCATTACCTTGAAATATTGTATGCAGGCACAGAGTATGCAGGAAGACACCCGGCTTACTTTATATATCTTTGCTTCTTTGGTGTGGCAGCTTATTTTGCTGTAAAAGAGAAGAAGATTTTCGAATATATCACGGTGCTTATGCTTATGGGCGTTGCTTTTCTGATTCTTGATGTCAGCAATACGAAGCTGTACTGGATAATCATGTTTACGACACTCCTTCTTGTGACGATGGACGTAGAGAAGTGGATACCCGATAATAGCTTTGGGCGTGGGGCAGTGTCGGTGGTGAGGTTCATATCAAAATATTCATATGCACTTTATCTGGGACATCCGATAGGCATACTCATAATGAAGAGCATTTTTAATCCTGACACAACGACAATGCCGATGGCAGTATATAAAATGGTTGAGCTTGGATTCTTTGTGCTTATGACATTCGTTGTATATATATTGTTTGAAAAGCCGGCGGCGAAGCTGTTTGGCAGCAAAGCAAAAAGAAAATAGCTGCATGATAGTTATATAAAATCGGGAGTATAGAATATGCTTTTTAATTCAGTCAGTTTTGCTGTCTTTATGACAGCAGTATTTTTAATATATTGGAACATTCCGCAAAAATACAGGTATCTGGTGGTGCTTGCCGCTAACTGTTATTTTTATATAGGGTTCGGCCTAAGGAATTTTGTGCTTCTTTGTGTTGTGTGCATTGTCACATATGCAGGTGCACTTTTTATGGAAAAGCGTGAAGGCGGTATAAGAAAGCTATGTTTTGTTCTGCCATTTGCTGTGGCGCTTGGACTTTTACTGGTGTTCAAGTATTTCAATTTTGCCGGGCAGGTGCTTGCGGACACTCTTGGAATTTTCGGAATCGGATTTACGCCTGCGGTGCTTAAGATAGCAGCCCCGATAGGCATATCCTTTTACACATTCAAGGTCATAAGCTACATGCTTGAAGTATATAAAGGAAAGCTTGCACCACAGCGCAATTTTGCAAAATATGCTGTTTATGTGGGCTTCTTTCCGCAGATAGCGTCAGGACCGATTGAGAGACCGGCTCATTTTTTTGAGAAGCTTGACAGGCTGGGAGCATCTGACGAGGGAAAAACTGCGTTTTTTAGATTTAACGGTTTCTCATATGAGAAGGCATTAAATGCGCTGAGGCTTATGGGTGTCGGATTTTTTAAGAAGATGATAGTCGCAGACCTGCTTTCCGGGTATGTGACAAAGGTTTTTTCTGATGTATATTCGTATGATGGATTTGCGCTTATGGCGGCGGCATTTCTTTTTTCTATACAGATATACTGCGACTTTGCGGGGTATTCGGATATTGCAAATGGTGCGGCACAGCTTCTCGGATTTGACGGAGCGAGAAACTTTGAGTATCCGTATTTTTCTGCTTCGGTCAAGGAATTCTGGGGAAGATGGCATATATCGCTGTCAACGTGGTTTCGCGATTATATCTACATTCCGCTTGGAGGAAGCCGTGTTGGAAGCTTAAGATATGCACTCAATATAATGATAACTTTTATGGTCAGCGGCCTCTGGCATGGAGCTAATCTCACGTTCATCGTCTGGGGAGCGCTTCACGGCGCAGTTCAGGTTGTTGAAACCTTCGCACATAATGCTTGGGCAGGACTTCACGGTCGTGACCCGAAAGACAAGTCATACAAAAAGAAGGGTGCAGTGCGCCTTGTAAGCATTGTGCTTGTGTTTTTATTCGCGACAGTGGCATGGGTGTTCTTTGAAGCGGACAGTGTAAGTGATGCAATGTACGTTCTCACCAATATGTGGCATGGAATTGCTTCTCCGGCGGCATATATAAAGGGTGGTCTGCAATCGATAGGCATTAACGGCAAGATGGTGCTGCATCTTGTACTTGTGATTGGAATGTTGTTTGCGTACGATTTGACGGCATATATTGCGTCACAGAGGGGCAGTACGATTTTTACACAGTTTAACAGACTGCCTAAGGCGGTAAGGTGGGTTGTGTGCATCCTTGTTGTTGATTTGATGGTGATATGGTTCATGCAGTATGGAGCGGACAGCAGCTCGTTCGTGTATTTTGAATTTTAGTATTACGTTACATTGATGGGAAAAGGATATTTATACAAAGCTAAGTTTTGAGCCGGTTTTGTTTTGGTTATGTGTGGTATTTATAACATATGAGCAAAATCAGCTTTATGGCAGCCGGAGAATCTGATTTAGTGTAAGATTTTGCGGATGTATGGGTGAATATAACAGATTGTAAAAATAGTTGTTTTATTATTGGCAGTGTCATTGCAGGGCGGTGGCACGAAGGAGTGGTATGGGAGAGAGTAAATCCGGTTTTATCAAATTCATAGTGACTGTTATTGTATTTGTGCTGCTTGTCGGTGTATCCTTGGGCGGATATTTTGCGGTGCAGTATGTCAGGGGAAAGAACAGTCCTTCAAGCTTCGGGCCGGAGCTTTATTATGCGCTTGACCTGGCGGAGGAAAAAACGGAGTACACTAAGGTCATCATAGGCGACAGCGTGGCAAGACTTATCTTCTCACCGGATTATCAGGATGAGACGGACACGACCTGCTATCTTGCGACAAATCAGGCGATAACGGTGCTTGGCAACTATATTCTTCTTGGCCGTTATCTTGAGAATAATCCGCAGACGGAGGAGGTATATTATATTGTCAGACCGCAGAGCCTTGCAAATCCGCTGTGGTTTAACTTTTCATTCCAGTATTTTATTGTGCCTTTCTACAATGACACATACAAGAAGTATATAGATGATGACACGAAAAAATATATCGAGGACAGGTTTGGAAAGCTGTATGCGACAAATGATATTGTCAAGAGCTTTATTGAGAACAATGCCTACTATATGGATGTATATCTCAACAACGTGCTTGAGCAGCAGCTTGAGGTTCGGGATGAGAAGCATATAAGCGACTTAACGATAAAGTATCTTCCAAAGATTAAAGAGCTGTGTGACAGCTATGGAGTTAAGCTGAAGGTGATGGCAGCTCCGCTTCCGGACACCGATGATAACCACGACTGGACAGAATTTGAACAGCAGATTGTGGAAAATGGACTTGAAAAGCTGCTCGGAGATTACATTGACGGCATAGATTATTACCCGGAGAGCGCATTCGCAGACGAGGCACATTTTACACAGGAGTATCTTAAGACGGAGAGGGACGAGATTATAGAAGCTCTTGGCAACGGTTTAATTTTGCGTTAATATTTGTCTTTGATAACAGCTTTTTAACCGCATTAAATTAGCTAAATTAGCTAAATTTAATTTACCAATTAACTTAAATATAATATAATACCCATAACAACAGTTATTTTGGAGGAGGTTGTTATGGGTATTTTTTTTGATGAGGAGTCGCGCTCCTTTAAGCTTGATACGAGAAACAGCAGCTATGTGATTTCAGTGGTGGATGATGAGGGATTTATCGGTCATGCATACTATGGGGACAGAATAAGTGATGCGGACGTGAATTATCTGTTGAGGATGGATGAGAATCCGTTCGTGCCATCAAAGAACAACAGGGATAGGGGTTCGTTTTTCGATGCGTTTCCGACAGAGTATCCGGGAAACAATGTCGGAGATTACAGAGAGGGAGCAATAGCGGTGCGCTGCGAGGACAACAGCCGCGCAGTGAGCTTTGTGTATGCGGGGCACAGAATATATGAAGGCAAGCCAAAGCTTAGCGGACTTCCGGCGACATTTGCGGAAAATAAGAATAACAATTCGGACGATGCGAAAATATATACACTTGAAATTGATGCGATAGACCCATGCATAGGGCTTGCAGCGACATTTTGCTACAGTGTGTTTCCTGATCAGGATGTAATAACAAGAAGTGTTAAGCTAAAAAACACTTCGGACAAAAATATTTTTATTACTAAGGTTATGTCTGCGGCACTTGACCTTCCTGATGATGGATATGAGCTGCTCTCACTTCACGGCTCATGGGCGAGAGAGCGAAGGATGGAATTTAGAAAAATCGGATACGGTAAGCAGAGCGTTGGCTCAATTAAGGGCAAATCATCACATCAGGAGCATCCGTTTATAGCGCTTGTTGACAATGGCTCGTCACAGAATACAGGACATGTGTATGGATTTTGCTTTGTATATTCGGGAAATTTTCTTGCACAGGTTGAGAAAAATCAGTTTGACAGCCTGAGAGTTCTCATGGGTATTCATCCGGAGAATTTTGAGTGGAAACTGGAGTCCGGTGAGGAGTTTCAGGCACCGGAGATGGTGATGACATACTCTGCTTCGGGACTTGGCACGATGACGAGAAACCTGCATGACCTTTACAGGGAACACCTTATAAGAAGTCCTTATAAGGACAAGAAGCGCCCGATACTCATAAATAACTGGGAAGCTACATATTTTAATTTTGATACGGAAAAGCTTCTTTCTATTGCACATGAAGCAAAAAAGAGCGGAATAGAGATGCTTGTCATGGACGATGGGTGGTTTGGCAATAGAAATGATGACAACACAAGCCTTGGCGACTGGTTTGTTAATGAGGAAAAGCTTCATGGAGGATTAAAATACCTTGTCGATGAAGTGAACAAAATCGGTCTTAAGTTCGGAATCTGGTTCGAGCCGGAGATGATATCACCTGAGTCGAAGCTCTATAAGGAGCATCCGGACTGGGCTATTGCCATTCCGGGGCGTGATGCATGCCGCTCAAGAAACCAGTATGTGCTTGATTTGTCAAGACCTGAGGTAGTTGATTACTGTTATGAGGCGGTTGCAGGAATACTTCGTAGCGCTAACATTGAATATGTGAAGTGGGACATGAACCGTGAGCACACTGACCTTCACAGCAGCTATCTGCCGGCAGACAGGCAGGGAGAGCTTGAACACAGATATATGCTCGCAGTGTATGAGCTTCAGGAAAGACTTATGAAGGAGTTCCCGAAGCTTCTGCTTGAGAATTGTTCCGGAGGCGGAGCAAGATTTGATGCAGGAATGTTGTATTACAGTCCGCAGATCTGGTGCTCGGACGACACGGATGCCATTGAAAGACTTGCCATACAGGAGGGAACAGCGCTAATTTATCCGCTTTCAACGATGGGAGCACATGTGTCTGACTGCCCGAACCATACGGTAGGCAGAGTGACACCGTTTAAGACAAGAGGCGATGTGGCTCTGTGCGGAACCTTCGGCTATGAGCTTGATATCACGAAGATACCGCAGGATGACAGAGCTGCCATTACGGAGCAGATTAAGACATATCATAAGTACAATGAACTTGTAAGAAACGGCGATTACTACAGACTGGCATCATATCAGGAAAATAACCTCTATGACTGTTACATGATAGCTGCAAAGGATAAATCGGAGGCGCTCTTAACTTATGTTCAAGTGCTAAACAGACCGAATTTCAAGAGCAGAATAGTAAAACTTGCCGGACTTGCACCGGATAAGGAATACAAGGTGCTGTATGAGGGTGATGATGGCATGGAAAGTAACAGCAATAACGAGAATGGTGCGGGAAATGCTCCGGTATTTCACGGTGACACTCTTATGAGTGCCGGACTTAAGCTTCCTAATATGTGGGGAGATTTTAAGAGCACGCTGGTACACCTTGTAGCAAAACAGCCGTAAAGCGATGAGTCGAGGTATGCGTTTACACCCGAATCTTATCAGAGAGTAAAGAGGAGGTACAGGTTTGAAGAAATCAGTGCGTCTTGCAGATATAGGTGCAAGGCTGAGTGTTAGTAATGTTACGGTGTCTAAAGCGCTGTCAGGGCAGAAGGGCGTCAGCGACACACTGAGAAAGCAGATTGTCGAACTTGCTGACAGCATGGGTTATGTGCCGCCGTCAAAGGAACCAAGGCAGGCGAAGCAGCGCAGCTATACACTCGGAGTGATTGTAGGTGAAAGATATATTGATAAATATGATTCATTTTATCTGCAAATGTATAAGCAGATTACAGGGCGTGCCATTTCAAGGGAATGCTTTGCCGTAATGGAGCCAATCAGCTTAGAGGCAGAGAAAAATAATATAATGCCGAAGCTTGTTACAGACAAGAGAGTTGACGGAATAATTGTTATGGGACGGCTAAGCTGGGAATATCTCGACTACCTTAACGAAAACTGCACCATGCCAATTATATACCTTGATTTTTGTGACAATAAAAAGGAAGCAGATGCGGTTATATCTGACAGCTACTATGGAGCATACAGGCTTGCAAACTATCTGTTTGAAATGGGACATACGAGGATTGGCTATATTGGGACAGTGCTTGCGACAGGCTCAATCACGGACAGATATATGGGGTATCTTCGTGCGATGATGGAGCATGGATGTGACGTAAAGCCGGAATGGATAATTGCTGACAGAGAGAGGGAGCATGGAAGCATAGACCCTGAAAAATATATCTGTCTGCCAAATAAGCTTCCGACAGCATTTGTATGTAATTGTGACCTGGCGGCAAGTTATCTTATAAGAAAGCTTGAAGCGCATGGACTAAAGGTGCCACAGGATATCTCTGTTGTCGGATATGATAATTTTATATATCCGGGAATGTGTGATGTCGGGATAACAACATACGAGGTTGACATAAAGGAGATGGCAAGAAGAGCTGTTCATACCCTGATAAAAAAAATATCGGGTGAGGATTACAGGCATAGAGTGTACATTGTTGAGGGGCAGCTTGTGATTAAGGAAAGTGTAAGAAAGCTATAGTTATGGGAAGGAGAGGTTACAAAATGAATAATGTGATACTTACACCCGGCATTGACACTATCAAGGCGGATGATGCGCTCATAAGAATGAAAAGTGAGGTTACGGATGAGCTGACCATGAGGATAATTCCATTTTGGAAAAGTCTTTTAGATGATGAGGACGGCGGATATTATGGATGGCTTTCATATGATTTGGAGCTTGACAGAAAAGCGGAGAAGGGATGCATATTAAACAGCAGAATAACATGGTTCTTTGCTAATGCGTACACACTTTTAAAAGATGATGGTCTTCTTAAGGAAGCGCAGCATGCGTATGATTTTATGAAAGATAAATGCATAGACCGTGAATATGGAGGAATATTCTGGTCTGTTACACATGATGGCAAGCCGCTTGATACCACAAAGCATACATACAATCAGGCATTCGCAATATATGCGCTATCATCATACTATGAGGCGGCGCATGACGATGAGGCGCTTGAGCTTGCGTATGCTTTGTACAATATTATTGAGACAAAATGCCGTGATGAAAAAGGTTATCTTGAGGCATTTACCAGAGACTTCAAGCCGGCGAGCAATGAGAAGCTGTCCGAGAACGGTGTTATGGCGGGCAGGACGATGAATACGCTGCTTCATGTCTTTGAAGCGTACACAGAGCTGTACCGTGTGACTGCCGATGAGAAGGTTAAAGGAAAGCTCTGCGACATATTAAATCTTTTCGCAGATAAGATGTATAACCCTGAGAAAAAGCGTCAGGAAGTATTTTTTGACATGGACTATAACACTCTCATCGACCTTCACTCATATGGACATGATATTGAGACTTCGTGGCTTATTGACAGAGGAATAGAGATAATCGGAATGCAGGAAAAGAGACAGGGTATAGCGGACGGAGTGTATCAGAAATTATACGATAAGCTCACCCCGATTACAAAGGCGCTTGCAAAGCATGTATACGATGAGGCATTTAACGGCAATTCGCTTGCAAACGAGTGCGAGAGAGGTGTTGTGGACACGACAAGAGTATGGTGGGTTCAGGCGGAGACGGTGATTGGATTTTTGAATGCGTATGAAAAAAATCCGGATGCGGCTGAGTACAGGGATGCGGCACTTTCGCAGTGGGAGTTCATTCAGTCGTACCAGATTGACAGAAGACCGGGCTCGGAGTGGTTCTGGGCTGTAAACGAAGATGGAACGCCGCAGGAGGGCAGACCGATTGTGGAGCCGTGGAAATGCCCATACCATAATGGCCGCATGTGCATGGAAATTATCAAAAGAATACAATAGCTAAACGATTAATCCTATATGCGGACTGTCAGGTGTTCAAAAATGTCTGGCAGTGTATTAATAAGCTTATATAGTTGTCCGGAAAAAATTGAGTTTTGCAATCACCTATAGAGATTGAGCGAATAAAAGGAGAGAGTATTACATGATTCATGAGAGATATTTTGTCGAGAAAAATAAGCAGGAGACACTGCTTGCAAGAAAGAATAATAAGAGTGATTTCTATAATGGAATATATGACAGATATGAGTATCCGGTTCTCACAAGGGAGCACACGCCGATTGAGTGGAGATATGATTTGAATAAGGAGACGAATCCTTATTTTATGGAGCGTCTTGGAATCAATGCGGTTATGAACTCAGGTGCTATTATGCTTAACGGCAAATATTATCTGATTGCGCGTATAGAAGGAAACGACAGAAAATCGTTTTTCGGTGTTGCTAAGAGCGACAACGGTGTTGATGGTTTCAGATTCTGGGATTATCCGGTAGTAATTCCGGATACATGCCCGGAGGAAACCAATGTATATGATATGAGACTTACGCAGCATGAAGATGGATATATCTATGGAGTGTTCTGCTCTGAGAGCAAGGATACCGGTTCAAATGATTTGTCAGCGGCAGTGGCGGCGGCAGGAATTGTGAGAACCAAGGATTTAAAGACATGGGAAAGACTTGACAATCTTACTACACTGCATTCTCCACAGCAGAGAAATGTTGTCCTTCATCCTGAATTTGTCGATGGCAGGTATGCATTTTATACAAGACCTATGGATGATTTCATCGAGACAGGAAGCGGTGGAGGTATTGGCTTCGGACTCTGTGATGATATCACTCATGCGGTTATCGATGAAGAGAAGATGACAAGCATAAGAAAATACCACACGATTACGGAGGTAAAAAACGGAGCCGGTGCCACGCCGATTAAGACGGACAGAGGCTGGATTCATATTGCGCATGGTGTCAGAAATACGGCAGCAGGGCTTAGATATGTAATCTATGCTTTTGCAACAGATTTAAAAGACCCATCCAAGGTGATTGCTGAGCCTTCAGGACTTCTCATCGGGCCTAGAGGTGATGAGAGAGTCGGCGATGTGAGCAATGTTGTGTTCACCAACGGCGCTATTGTCAATGACAGGAATGAGGTATTCATCTACTATGCATCTTCTGACACAAGGCTTCATGTTGCGACCACAACAATAGATAAGCTTGTCGACTATGTATTCAACACACCGCAGGACCCACTTCGTTCACCTGACTGTGTAAAGCAAAGATGTGAGCTTATCTCAAAGAATCAGGAATTGTTAAAGGAAGCAAAGATGTAAGAAAATATACTCGTTTAAGCCGGTTATGCAAAGACATGCACTGAATTTGCGGCTTCAAAGTATTGGGCTTGCGATATGGTAAAATTGTATGACATGTCATACATAATTAAGTTTACGAGTATGTTGCGGCACACGAATACTATAATAAGCAGGTGATTGTAAAACCTGCTGACAGCGTGGGCTGATTGCGAAGACTACCGGAGGAGTGCATAACGTCCGGTGCATGTATTTAGCTTTGCAATTACCTATAATGGTTCGGGTGTCAAAACATGCTAATTTAGTGTATGAGTGTATAACTAGTTATATT
>UQYF01000020.1 GCA_900545175.1 uncultured Eubacteriales bacterium | reverse complement strand
GATTATTTGAATTCTGGTTCGGAGGAGTCATGCCGCCGTTGCCGTCCGGAGGAGTCATATCGCCCATATTACCGTTGCTGTCCGGCATCTGCCCATTGGAGTTATTATCGCCTCTATCAGGTCTTTGACCGCCCATGCCGCCATTGCTGCCATGGAAACCGCCGCCCATTCCCATGCCGTTTCCGTATATGACACTGTCCATGGTGACAGTTGTCTCATAGTCGCCGGCTTTTATGGTGTATGTGCTGCCAACGGTTATGTCAGGAGAACTGATTACTACACTGCTGTAGGTCTTGTCTGACTGCCATGAAATAAGCTCATTACCCGATTCGTCAAGCAGACTTATTGTTGTACCGGCAGACTGGGTTGTAAATGTAACGAGGATGCTTCCCTGCGTTGAGGATGAGCCAAAATTCTGGGCCATTCCGGATGCGCCTGCCGCAATTAGGGTTCCGCCTGTAATTGTGGCTTCCCCGTCATAGTCAAGAGCGCCATCGGCATTTGATTCAGGGCCTGATACATAGATTTCGCCGCCTGATACATAGAGATTGCCGTTAGAGTCTATACCATCGCCATCTGCGTCAATGTTTATTGTGCCGCCGTTGATATATATGCTGGCGTTAGAGCCTGCTGCAAATGCGTCCGGGCCGAAGCCGCCAAAGCTGCTTGAGTCATTTCCGCCGGCGGCATTTATACCATCGTCGGAAGCAGTAAGGCTTATTGTGCCGTCATTTACAGTCACAGTGAGACCTTCAAGTCCCTCGTAGCAGTCTGTGATATTGATATAGCCGTTGTTGATTGTCAGCGCATCATCAGCATGTAAACCATCGTCACCTGTAGCTATTGTGAAGCTTCCGCCATTTACAGTCACGTTTGAATTGCTGTGAAGTCCGTCATCGGCGGTGTCAATGTCAAAGGTTCCATTGTTTACAATGAGGTCACCGCCGGCTTTGAGTCCCTTGGTGCTTGCATCATCATCTATGCTTTCGGTATTTATGTCAAAGCTGCCATCATCAACGAGAAGATAATAGCCGGCAGCTATGCCATCACCCTGCACTGATATATTGAAGCTGCCGCCTGCGATATATACAAAGCCTGCTATGGCATCGTCATTATTTTCACAATGTATGCCATCCTTGCCGGATGTTATTGTGAAGCTGCCGTCAGCGATTCTTATGCTGTCCTTTGCACTAAGACCGTGGCCTGCAGAGTTGATAGTGTAAGCTCCGCTTGTGATTACAAGGTCATCCTTTGACACTATGCCGTGGCCTGCCGATGTATTTATTGTGAGACTGCCGCTTCCGTTAAGAGTTAAGTCATCCTTTGAAAAAATAACTGCGTCAATATTATTGTCATCTATAGCGGTATACTCACCGCCATTTGACAGTGTATTTTCGGAGCCTGGTGCGAGAGTTATGAATACCTTATCTGCTTCGCAGACGTAGATTGCAGCAGATGTATTGCTGTTTATATTGGCATTGTCGAGCACAAGCTGGATTTTTGCACTCTTATCTGCGTCTATAATTATCATGCCGTCATCGAGAGTTCCGGATATGATATAGGTTCCTTCCTCGAATATGGTAGCTGTAGAGCCGGATACGGTTACCGAATCGGAGCTGCTGCTTATGCTGTCGCCGCTTAGAACAAGCTTTACGCTTGTGCTCTCATCATATCCGATTTCTTTGTCGCGGTTGGTGAACATCTCCGATGTGTCGACGGATGTTATCGCTGATACTGTGGAAGCAGATGTATCACCGGAGCCTGCCGGATTGTCAGAGCTTTCATTTGATGATGAAGAATTACCTGATGCATTCTGTCCTGATGATACCGTACTATTTGTCGTTGTTGAGACTTCTGTTGAGCCATTGTCTGTGGCTGTGCTTGAATTATCAGCACTGCTGCATCCGGTCATAAGCATGGCTGATATCAGTGCAGCGGTTATTATTTTTTTGTATTTAATCATAGTGACTCCTTTCTGTGAGGGCTTATAACATTATAACCTGATTATCCTGTTTGGAAACAGTAATTTCAAGATTTCCGTTTCTGCAGCGAAGCTTGTTTATCATCTCCTTGACGGATGCATCGCTAAGAAGTGTTATATTGTATGTAAGTCGGAACATGCTTCCTATATTGGTTGTCTTGACCTGAATAAGTTCAGATTCTGAAGTGTAATCCTTAAATATCACCTCGAAAACTTCATCGTAGTCTAAGTCTTCAGGTATTGTGATGTGAAGTGTTTTGTAAAGTGAGCCTCTGTCCTTGCTCTTTCTCTCAATTTCCGTGTAAGCTATGTAGATGACTGCCATGATTACTGAGAAAAGTATCGCATATGCTAAGTAGCCCATTCCGGTTATAAGACCGGCTGCCATTGCAAGGAAAATAGCACCTATTTCCTTGGCTGAACCCGGAGCCGAACGGAAGCGGACGAGAGAGAATGCTCCGGCTACGGCAACGCCTGCACCGACATTTCCGTTAACCATCATTATCACCATGCAGACGGTTGCAGGAAGCAGAGCAAGTGTCACGACAAAGCTCTTAGAACTTCTTGTGTGATAGATGTACATTCCGGCAAAGATTAAGCCGATTAAAAGTGCTGTTCCGATGCACAGGAAAAAGTCTGTGATGGATATTACCGATGTTAAATCTGAATCAAAAATTCCTTTAAATAAATTACTAACCATAATAACCTCCATTAAAAGTATTAAAAATCACATTGATTGTTCGGTGCCGGTGTTATAAATACTTTGTATTTATGCGGCATATAATTAATTTTTAGCTGTAAGCCATATATTTTTGGCTTTTATATAATTATTTTTGTTAGCAGTTTATATAGCGTGCAGCAATATAACATTATCGAATTTGTCATTGCTGTGAGCAGCGATGTTTTTATTGCTTTGAAGCATATCCTTGTATGCAGCTCCGTATTTGGAAAAGGATGTCTTATAAATTTTCTGGGATGTGAGAAAATCAGTCATCCACATTGGGATACCGCCGGGTGTCTTTATTTCCATGAGTACCTGATTACCTGCTATTATCGGAGTGCCATATATTGCGCTGGAGAGAGAGACATCATCATCGCGGTATAGGATGTTCTCGTCAAATGTAACTCGAAAATCGCTTCCGTCTATAGAATAGAAGGCTTCACGCTCATAACTTAAGAACACCGCAGGTCTGAGCGTCCGGTAGTAGCTGCAAAAATAATTGATTTCATCTGCAATCTGTGATTTGACAGACAGCGGACGGTGCATTGTGAGGGCATCCATCGTTTCATCAAGTGGGAGGACAAGTCTCCTTTTGTAAACTACGGATTTGTATTTTTTCTTAAGCTCAACGAATACATTGTCATTTCCCGATACGTGGCTGTAGCTTCTTATCCTCAGCTTTTCTTTGTATGGCGGGCCTTCGATGGAATGTCTTACGAGCCTGTAATTGTCTGTGTCAAAGTAGATATTTCTTATCGTTGTATGTCCGTACTTATCAAGTTCCATATGACCTGTCATTATCTTTAGCAGAAGATTTTTCTGTTCTCTTGTCATAAGATATTTTAACTCATATCGTTTGAATACGGTCTGTACTGCCATATAAACCACCTCTTTTTTATTGTTGTTGTTCTTTGTATGAGATGAGTTTAATGCCCGAACCCTAAATGAACTTAAAATTATTTAAAGTTTTTGTAAAATTCACAAAAAATCATGCAGAAGTTCTTTGGCAAAAGTAAAATATAAATCGGCTTGCAATATAGCTGTTTTAAATTTATTATAATTTTAAAGACTATTCGGAACATATCTATTATGATTCTGATGTCAAAATGTGCTTTGTGAACTTAGCTGTGTATAATTCGTTATACACTCATAGACTGAATTAGTATGCTTTGACACACTAATTCTATTATGTAAAATAGTTGTGAAGCAGCATATAACCGGAGGTGTGCAATATGAGACTTCTTCTTGTTGAGGATGAGAAATCACTATCAAGGGCAGTGAAGGCGATACTTGAAAAAAATAATTTTTCCGTTGATGCGGTGTATGATGGCGTGGAGGCACTTGAGTACCTTGAAACAGGCAATTACGATGGTGTCATAATGGATGTGATGATGCCGAGAATGGACGGAATAACAGCTCTTAGGAAGCTCCGTACAGCCGGAAATATGGTTCCGGTGCTGCTTTTGACGGCAAAGTCTGAGATTGACGATAAGGTGGATGGGCTTGACAGCGGAGCCAACGACTATCTTACTAAGCCGTTTGACACCAAGGAGCTGCTTGCGCGAATCAGAGCCATGACGAGAAGTGCCAATGCGAATGTGCATGCGGATTCGTCCATGCATGTCGGAAATATAACACTTGACACGGCAAGCTATGAGCTTTCATCGCCGTCAGGCTCATATAAGCTCGCAAATAAAGAGTATCAGATGATGGAGATGATGATGGCAAACCCTAAGCAGCTCATATCAACGGAACATTTTATGGAAAAAATCTGGGGCTATGACAGTGAGGCTGAGATTAACGTGGTATGGGTATACATCTCTTACCTGCGAAAGAAGCTTGATGCATTAGGGGCTGATATACAGATAAAAGCGACCAGAAATGCAGGGTATTCGCTGGAAGAAAAGAATCAGGTAATTGCTAAATGCAGTCTGTAGCAATCGGACGTTGTGAAATTCTGCCGGTACCATTCCGGACGCGTTCTCACTCATTGAAACCCGTAGTGGTGCATAAGCGGCTAAAATACAGCTGCTAAACACCAACGGGTTTCAAAAGGTCCGGAAGTGTACCGGCAGAATTTCACAACTGTTTACTGGCAGATTTGTGCTTTGCAATTCCCCGGAAGAAAAGAATAAGTAAGAGGAGCCGGTATGATAAGAAAACTTCGAAGAAAGCTTGTGGCGGTGGCGATGCTGTCACTGTTTATTGTACTTCTTATTATAATAGGTACGGTAAACATACTAAATTATACAAGAATGGTCGATGACGCACAGAGAACCATTGCAATTTTAAAGGAGAATGACGGAAGCTTCCCAAGACCTGATATGTCTCCGGAGCATGATAAGGATATTTTTAAGGGAATGTCACCGGAAGCTCCTTATGAGAGCAGATACTTTTCGGTGCTTATGGATGCAGATGGAAACGTCAGCACTATAGATACAGGAAAGATTGCCGGGACAGGTACAGAAGAAGCGGCGGAGTATGCAAAAAAGGTATTAGACAGCGGAAAAACCTCCGGATTTATGGGGCAGTACAGATTTGCCGTGAAGGACAAGGACGGAGGAACACTTTTGATATTTTTGTACTGTGGCAGAGGGCTTGCCAATTTCTATTCAGTATTGTTTGTAAGTGTAGGCATATCACTTGCCGGAATGCTTGCCGTATTTCTTCTGCTTGTATTTTTCTCAGGGAGAATTGTAAAGCCTGTCAGTGAGAGCTATGAGAAGCAGAAGCGTTTTATAACTGATGCGGGGCATGAGATTAAGACACCGCTCACCATAATAGATGCGGATGCGGAGCTTGTGGAATTAGAATGCGGTGAGAGCGAGTGGCTTGACGATATAAAAAAGCAGACGAAGAGACTTACAGCACTGACTAATGATTTGATATATCTTGCCAGGATGGAGGAAGGGCAGAAAAATGCAGTCAGGATAGAGTTTCCGTTGTCCGATGTGGTTGATGAGACAGCGGAATCCTTCAGAGCGCGCGCAATCAATGAAAACAAGCAGTTAGAGATTAATATTCAGCCCGGCTTAGCCTATATCGGCGATGAGAAGGCTGTCAGACAGTTAGTCTCGATACTTGTTGACAATGCAGTTAAATACGCTGACAGCGAAGGAAAAATTAAAGTTAGTTTAATAAACGCAGCAGGGATAAAGTTAGAGGTGTATAATACCTGTGAGCATATTTCAAAAGACAGTGTGAAGCATCTTTTTGACCGCTTTTACAGAGCAGAGCAGTCGCACAACTCACAGACCGGAGGTTACGGCATAGGACTGTCCGTTGCCAAGGCGGTTGCCGAGGCACACAGAGGGAAGATAAGTGCTTATACGGCGGATGAAAAATCCCTTAGAATAACAGTGCTATTGTGAATGGGGATTAACTTTTACATATATATATATTGAACTTTGAGAAGTAGGTAGGGAGTAATATGTTATTTAAGAAAAAGACTTCCGTGCAGGATAAGACTGTACCGGACAACATTTTAAAGTCAATCGAGAAATACATTGCCGGACATTGTGGCGTATATGAAGGTTTATTTGCACAATTGGACAAGCATGTACAGTACAAAGCAATAGAACGTGTTCCTATAGGAAAGATAGAAGAAGCGATAAGCAAAAATGGAGCATCCTTTCATGCAAAGCTGTTCGGGCTTATCGATAAGTCGGGTCTTAGCGATGATGAAGTCTGGAAGCGGGCAGGCATGGACAGAAAGCATTTTTCCAAGATAAAGTGCAATGAAAATTGTAAGCCTAAGAAGAACACTGTCATGTCGTTGTGCATAGCGCTTAAGCTGGATGCAGGGCAGTCTAAGGATTTGATGGCGCGTGCCGGTCTGGCGTTCAATCCGTCAAGCAGGTTCGATTTGATTGTCGGATGGGCTATAGAAAATAAAAAATACGATATAGCTGAGCTGAATGATATTCTCTATAAATTTACAGGTGAGACGCTGAGCAGGTAGCACCTGTTATATGTTTTTTACAATATATGGTAAATGTCGCCTGCCATACGACCAAAGATGTGGTGAAAAAGGTTATAATCTGAAAAGAAATTATACTAAAATAGAAGTCGGTGGATACATATATTGTGAAGCATAGCAAGATGAATGAGGGTGCCGCAGCCAAAGCGGCGCAGATGAAGATACCTATAGTACAGATTGAGGAATCGATACTAAGTAACGGAGCGTCCTTTCATGATAAGCTGTTCGAGCTTATCGATAAATCAGGAATGGACGGAAGTGATATATGGAAGCGCGCCCGCATAGACAGGAGGCTTTTTTCAAAAATCAAATGTGATGCGAATTGCAAGCCTAAGAGAAATACAGTGATGTCGTTGTGTATTGCACTTGAGCTTGATAAAGAGCAGGCAGAGGATTTGATGTCCAGAGCCGGACTTGCATTCAATCCTGGAAGCAAATTTGACAGGATAGTAGAGTGGGCTATCGAAAATAAGGAGTATGACATATATCAGGTAAATGATATTTTGGAAAAATATACAGGTGAGACCTTGAGCAGCATGTAGCGTAAGCTATGTGTGATTTTTTTTTATACGGAAATGTCGCCTGCAAGGCGACCACATACAAGGCTTTTAGGACTATAATTAAAAACAGAAAACATACAAATATACATCCGGAGGAAACGCCTATGTATTGTTCAAATTGTGGATATAATGTGGGTAATGCTTCAAATTTTTGTCCTGTATGTGGAAAACCTGTCCAGAAAATCGACATTAATCTGAATAAGGAGAATACACAGCATGAGTTTACACAGGAGAATGACACATCCCATGAGAATATGAGGGAGGTGTATATGCGGCAGGATTACGATTATAGTGAAGGAAGTTATGAAGGCTATAACGGAGACGACAGTAGTGATGACGTTATGGAAGGTGCAGCATTAGGCACACGATGGTACGACAGGAAACGCTTATACACACCGCTTATAGTACTGACATTAGTCCATGTGTTTATTACTGTATTGTTTCTGTTTAATGCGGTAGGAAGTTTGAAATATAAGGCAATATGGCTGATTCCGATTGTCAGTATAGCATGCTTTGGAGAATATTATCTTGATTGGCGTTTTGAAAGGAGAATAAGACACTATATAAATATTGCCGGAAACATTCTGGTAATTATCGTCTGTGCATTAGGGTTTATCTGGGTTTGTTCAGCACAGCATAATGTTATTAACTGTGTGCAGAACAATGACTTTTTAGATGGAACCCAGACTATCGGAGAAAAGTTCGATGATTTTTTCGATGATGTCCGCTGGTACAATGTAGAAGCACTAAGCGATGGAGGAGTGCTTGTTCAGGTTAAAGGTACTTGTGGGAAGGGTGATTTTAAGCATACGGTTGATATAAAGTTTGCATATCTGGGTGTAAATATGTCTGATGTCGATGAGGACAGCGAGCTTACATGGGGTGTTGTCAGTCTGGATGGAAAGATGCTTGACAATGAAGAAGTGTATGAGCTGTTTGGGCTTGATAATTATAGTGAGGATTATTCAAAGACCGATAGCAAGAATGAGAAAGATGCTTCAAAGACCGATAGTGATAATGGGAAAGATGCGTCTAAGATCGATAAAGAGGACAAAGATAGATTTGAGCACGATATATATCTGGCAAAAAAATCCGGTAAGGAGTTTAGCAGCCTGAACTATGAAGACGCATTTGCCCGTATATTCGATAATTCTGAGTGGAGAGCATATGACGGAATATCGTATAGCCCTGATGTAAATGGTGATGGTATTTCTGATTATTCAATGTCGAATAGAGATATTGTAGAGTTCAGTGGGGAATGTAATTACATAGATGAAGATGTAACAATGTTGTTTCAGTTCCTAATGTTTTCTCAGGACAGATATTCTCCGGTGTACCTTGAAATAGATGGCGTAGCGCAGAGTAAAGCTATACTGGATGAGGTTATGGATGAGTTAATGTTTCCTGAAAAATATACTGTTGATGACGAGGAAAATTATGATCCGCAGAATTCAGATGAATCTATATGGAAATTTCCATGCGGGGTATTTGGAAATAATGAGGATTCACAGGCAAAAGTTTCAATAGAATATATCGGTGGTAATCAATATTCAGTGGACATTGATATTTATGGGGTGGCAAGTCTTCAAGATTTGGTGGGATACAGTAATGATGGCATTGAACTTATGGTGGAAGCCACGGATAGCGTAGGAGATTATATATCGCTCTATTTTCCGGCAATCACGGATGGTGAAATGATTTTTTATGTAGAAAAATCATCTCTTGAATACTTGTCAGAGGGCGATGTGTTTTTAGTTTACATGTATCCATAAATATTTACATAATGCTTTAGATAAATATGTGTTATATTATTCACAGGATAAGAGAAAGGTTAAAATTAACATGTATAATGATTATAAGATATTATCATTATTAGGATATGCAATAGTATTAAACGATGAGATGCATTCAAGGCAGATAAAATGGCTTGAAAGAATTATAAGTGATAATAATTTAGAGAATTATCGCGAAATTATATATGATGTTCTTAATGATAAGGATGAGAAAATAAGCGTTTCCGATGCTTGGTATTCATATGAAATGTTGTACGATAATGATAAAGTGGATATATATTCCTGGTGTTATCAACTAATACTTGTAGGTCATGATAATTTTGATGATTCAGAAATTAATTCCGAGGAAAAGAGTTTTTTGGATAGATTGGCATCTGTGATAAGGGGAGTCGGGATATCAAATATCAGGAAAAAAGCTCGCAATGTGATAAATTATAATAAAAAAACAATACTTGATAGCAGGCAGCGTAATAATTTTAGTCTGGATTTGAACCGCGTTAATTTAATAGCACATGATGATTTTGAAAATTTAAATGATATTACAAAGAGAATTTTAAGTGATTGTGACCTGCTAAGAAAGAAATTAAGGAATGTTGCAGATGAAGTGAGCAATCAGAAACTTAGGGATGCCTTGCTGGAGTTTCAGAATGGATTTGGTGAGAAGGTGTTTGAATCTGTAAAACAGATTAAGAATAGCATACCTCAGAAGGAGCTTGCAAGTAAGAACTTTTCGTTGGCTCTCATGGGAAGAACCAAGGCTGGAAAGTCAACGCTTCATGCAATAATGTGCGGGGAAGGTTATGAGTTTATTGGCACTGGAGGGCAGAGAACTACCAGATTTAACAGGGTATTTTCATGGAATGGCTTGAAAATTATTGATACTCCCGGAATAGGTGCAGGTGAGGCGGATGGGTATAAGGATACAGAGATTGCAAGGAGTGTGATTGGACAGGCAGATATTATATGCTTTGTGGTTGTTGATGATACAATCTCGGATGATATTTTAAGTACGCTTGATATGATAGCAGAATATCATAAGCCTATGATTGTGATTTTAAATCATAAAGACGACATAAATAAAAAAAGTCATTTAAAAAAATTTATGGAGAATCCTACTGATTGGAGATGTACAACAGAAGAAAAAAATTTGGGAGGATGGATAGAACGTTTAAGGAGAAATGCCAAGAAAAATGGGTATCAGGATATTTTGAGTGTTGTGCCGGTATTTTTATTAGCGGCATATAAAGGGATAATGGAAAATGACAATGTTGTTTATGAAGGGTCAAATTATCAGGAATTAATAAACGAGATTAAAAATCGTATTGAGAAAAATTGTCTGATATATAAGTCACAGACAATGTTGGATGAGCCATCTATTCAGTTACATAAAGCTATGGAAAGTTTCATACAGGAAGAAAATAAGTTATATATATTAAAGGATAAAATTGATAAGATAAAGGAAAGGACAATAAAGAGGTTAGTGTCTTTACAGACAGAAATTCGAAATTATATATCTGTGGATATAGACAATAAGTTTGATGATTTTTACACAATGGAAACAGCAGCCTTTGTAGACGAGAATAGCAAGAAAAAAGCTGTAGATTTGGTTAAGGTAAGTTACGAACAGCACTTTAAAAAATCTGGCGTAGAAAAAGAGATAACTTCATCAATAGATAAATGCATCAATGAATATCATAATAAGCTTAATGACAACCTAAAGGAACTTGAAGAAGAGATTAGGTATGCAAGCCTTAATGTTTCGGGTGTGTTTAATATCAATGGATATAATACCAATATGCAAATTAAAAGTACATTTCCAATAAAAGGTATTATCAAGGTATTGACGATGGGGTTGGATGTAGCTGCATGTTTTTTTCCTATATTGAGTTTTGTATCAATTCCATTGGCGGTTGTCGGAGGTTTTTTTAAATCCAAGAAGCAGAAAGAGAGTGAGAATTGGAGGAGGACAAGAGATGCTTTTAAAGCAATGGTTGAGGAACATAAAAAACAGGTCAAAAAAGATGTAGAAAAAGCAGTTAATGAGGTATTAGTAAAAGATAAATATAATTTGGAACAGAATTTTGAGATTTTATTAAGTCAGATAAAAGAGATATTAAATTATATCAATAGCAGCCTGGAGGTGTATAAAATTGGATTAAGACAGATTGACACATGTTATGCTATAAGGATATTAGAATTTATTACTGAGGATTCTGCAAGTTATTTATTTTCAAAAGATAATGTTATTTCGTATAGGAATTTGGAGAGAAATGAATTTGAGATAAGGACAAAGTATGGAAAAGTATTTAATACATACAAAATAAAGGAAATAACCGGAGAACAGGTTATAGTAAAACGATATATATAAAGGAGATAAAGACAAATGAGTGTAAAATTTGAAGTTGGGCAGTATGCTGAGAGAACGGAAAAGATATATAAAAAGTTGTGTGACCTTTATTCTCAATATTTACAGGAGGATATTTTAGAGAAGCTTATTAGTAATTATAAGAATGTAAAGCCGGAAGATAAGATTAATATTGCATTTATTGGACAATATTCAGCGGGAAAATCTACAATTATAAAGGCGCTCACAAGTGATAGTAGTATTGTGATTGATTCAGACATTGCGACATCTTCAGTCAATAATTATGATTGGGAAAATGTTGTTCTTACTGATACGCCGGGTTTAAATACTAATGAGAACTTACAGCATGACAGCATGACTTTGGAGGCAATAAGTAAATCTGATTTGCTCGTATATTGTATTACAAGTGATTTATTTAGAGATGTGACAAGAGATGATTTTAAAAAATTTGCTGAAAAGTATAAAGTGAAGATTTTTCTTGTTGTGAATAAGATGAACAAGGAGACAGGGGATTATGATACCTTGGTGAAAAATTATTCCGATACAATAAACAGGACTCTGGCACCGGAATATTCAATCTCTGATTTTCATCATTGCTTTTTTGATGCGGCTGATTATGTAGAGGGAGTAGAATGTCAAGATGATGATTTGATTGATGATAGTCATTTTGAGGAGTTTATTGTTAAACTTAATAATTTTATAAAGCTTAAAGGTCTGAATGGAAAAATGCTTACTCCTGTATCAATTTTGAGTGAGTCCATTGATGATGCATTGATTCGGATAGAGGATGATGAGCATGTCAAAGAATTAAAGAAAATCGTGAAGAGGATTTGTAAAACAGTGGAAGAAAAGAAGAGTCAGTTTGTCAAAGCTTCGCGTGATGAAGTTCAAAAAACAGCTCGTGCATTTATTCAAAAAGGGGATGAAGTTGCATCACAGTTGGATGAAAGGAAGTACAAGTTTACAGATGAAGATTTGCAGGAGTTTTCAGAACCTCTGACGGAAAAATTGTGCAAAAATATAACGGATTATTTTGAAAAGTATGCTGAGGAAACAGACGAAGAGGTAAAAAAGGTATTATCATCCGAGCTGGCTACACATTTTTTTGAGGAAGATAAGAGAAAGCTTGATACAGCAATTTCCGGAAGTGGAAAAGGTACAGAAATATTTGGTACAATTCAGCAAGGATTAGGAAAAGCTGTTGACGGAATGGTTCCTAAATTTACCAGTCTAATGACAAAGTTTTCAGGGGTAAATGTAGCTGCCGGAGAGAAAGTTTCAATATGGTCAATAAGAGGAAGTGATTTGCATAATACGGTAAAGAGCATAGGAAATAAGCTGGGCTATAAGTTTAAGCCTTTTGAAGCCTTGAAAATAAGTAAAAAAATCGCAACATTAAGTGTATGGCTTGGACCGGTTCTTACAGGAGTTGGTACTTTAGTAGAATTATTTGGGGTATTAGCAGAAAAACATTCTGAGAAAATGATGGACAGAGCAAAGGCTGATACAAAGGAAGTATTCAAAGCACTGGCAGAAGAGTTGGAGGATTATTATGGAGAACAGATTGATAGTGCTGCCAAAGAATTTGATTTTATAAGAAATGAATTGGATAAAGAAATCAAAAATATAGATAGCAGGGCACAGAATAATAATGAAATCTATAATAAACTCACAGAGATAAAAAGCGAACTCAACTCTTTAAGACATAATATAGAATATGGCAGTATTGAAAATTAAGGAAATGTTTTGTATGGCTGTGGAAACTGAAAAAATGTTATAAAAAGGTATATTTTTCAGTGTTTGACATGATATAACACCACTTTGCAATTTTTTGAATAAAAATGTCAGCACACAGGAAGTGCGTCTTGAGCTAAGCCGGGGGATAAATGAGCAGGTAATTTTTGCGTTTTCGTAAAAAATGCCGAAACAAAAATAAAATCGAGTGCTCTTATAAAGGCTTTAAAAATAGTGCTTTCGTTGGTTAGGTGTCATGGATAAAGTTGTAAAGCGGTGTTAAATTATTAAAATGCAAATGAATTGTAACTGACTATAGGAGAAATTACCATGGAAAATTCAGAAATGATAAAAAATAGAATTAATAATATGAGAAGAACCATTAACAAAGCTTCAGCGGCATTTGATAAGCTTCCGGTTCCGGACAATGTTAAAAATAAAATAAAAACACTTGTTTTTGGTGATGAAAAACTTAATGAGCTTTTGAGTACGGCAGATGGAGCAAGAATTCCAAGAGTGCTTTTTATGGGAAGGACAGGTGTGGGAAAGAGTACACTTATAAATGCAATATGTGGAGCTTATTTGGCATGTGTCAGCAATGCCAAGAGCTGTACTGAGGGTTCAAGCAGATATACAATCACGGATTCTAATGGAAATCCGCTTATGGATATATATGACACCAGAGGTATTGCAGAATCCATAGCCATAAATAATGAAAATTCGGAAAAGCAGCTTAAAAATGACATAGAGAGATTTCATCCGGATATTATGCTGCTTGTTGAGGATGCGACAGTGCGTGATGCTGCTATTGATGGGGACATAAGATTTGTTAAAGATGTAAGGCATGATTACAATAGAAGATATAACCAAGACCTTCCTCTTGTTATGGTAATAAATAAGTGCGACAGCGTGCCACCTACAAGTGAACAGGGAGCAGAAAATTATAGTCCTATGAAGAGGGAAGCGATTGAGAAAATTGTGAAAGAGTACCAATCCAACTTCACTCAAAAAGGGCTTATTGTCGAAAAAGTAATAGGTGTATCATCCAATATTGAATGGGCAAATGGTGATACAAAAGTGAGCAATGATGTGATAAACAGTGCAAGCGACAGGGAGAGAAAGTCATTACAAATTGGATTTGATGGCAGATATAATATAGATGTATTAAGAGATGCCATTGAGGATGGAATATCTGATATAGGTGCTAAGCGGGGATTTAGAATGTCATTTGAGTTGAATGATGTTGTTGAGAGAATATCAAAAGAACTTATTGTAGTGTTTTCGGGTATAGCCGGAACGATTGCATTCACCCCGATACCTACATCAGATATATATATTCTTCTAGCTTTGCAGACTTTTATGGTCTTGCTCATTGCATCTTTAAGCGGAAGAGAAATAACTTTTGATACAGCGAAGGAATTTCTTTTAAGCCTTGGAGGAGTCGGAGCCGGGGGAATAGGTCTTAGAACTATTGCACAGCAGTCATCAAAACTTCTCAATTTCCTTGTGCCATTTACAGGTTCGGCTGTGAGCGCAGCGATAGCTTCAACTGGTACAATGGCAATGGGACATATGGTAATAGAATATTATATAAAGGGTAAGGATATTAAGACGGTTAAGAAGAGTTTTGAAAAACTTAAGAAGCAATTTAAGAAAGATGGGAGAAAAAAGAATATGTAAAATTTTTATATAAAATAGATGTGCGTCTGGTATAATGGTCGATGCATAGGAAAATTAGCAATAATTGTCAGCTACATCTATGAGAAATATAATTATACTGAAGCAGAGGCGATGGAAGGATTTCCGGTAAATATTGCTGGAGTTAATCTGGATACATATTCAAATTTATTTTCAAAAAACAAAGGAGTGAACTGTTAAGGTGAAAGTCAACATAAAATTCTGCCACTGTTGTGGGATTTGCCGCTATTGGTACGACCCTGCAAACAGTGCAATATCTCCTCATAATCCACATATGAATGTATGGAATGTGGAAAAGTGCAGAAAGTTGTGCATAAAGAAAAATACGCAGGTGCCATCTGAAGGGTACTGCCAAAAATATGAGTGCAAGCTTAACATAGTATGAAGATTTTTATGTTTTCTAAATTTGGAAAAAGAATATTTTTGTATATTTTTCGGTATTTGACACGACATCAGAAAAAAATTATACTGTATTTAGCGGAGATTTTGGAGGTGAATTGCGAATGGGAATATACTTTAATCCGGGAAATGAAAGCTTTACACAGGCTAAGAACAGTATAATTTATGTTGACAAGACGAGGTTACTTGATTTTCTTAACAGGAGGTTGTCCACAGAAGATAAGTGTATTGCCGTGAGCCATGCCAGACGTTTTGGCAAATCACATGCGGCTGGCATGATTGATGCCTATTATAGTCTTGGATGTGACTCTGCCGGACTTTTTGAGGATACCAAGATTGCTTCTGATAAAGACTATAAGAAGCATATGAACAAATATAATGTAATACACCTTGACATATCATCTTTTTGGGATAATTTTAAGGATAATATTATCGAGAAAATTGAGGATTATATTTATGAAGATTTCAAGGCTTCTTTTGGAGATACACTCAACTACGAATACAACCTTAGTTATAGCACTACAGACTGGCAATGATTGTAGAGTTAAAATATAATCAGTCAGCGGACACAGCCATAAAACAGATAAAAGATAACCGATATCAAGGCGCATTGGCTAACTACAGTGATAAAATCCTGCTTGTAGGTATTAACTACGATTCCGATGGAAAAGATAAAAAACATCATACCTGTATAATAGAAGAATATGTAAAAGCATAATAACTAAAATGTGGTAACTGAAAAAAATTATGTTCAGTTACCACATTTATATTTACTTATTCAGTCTTAACATCTCGGTATAGGCGAGAAGGAATGGTCCAACTCCCTTAGCATCGTCCTTAACGACCGGCTCTGACATATAGTAGTCGAAGGTTCCCGAACGCATCTGCTTGCCGCCAAGACCTGCTACGAGGCAGATACCGCCAAGGTGCATTTCGCCGTTCTCATCCTCGGAGAGATATTTGTTACATACACCGTTGAATGCCTTGATGCCATACTCACGGCAGCTCTCAGGAAGATAGCCGAGACGCACACCTTTTAGAAGTGCGTATGCCATGATGGAGCTTCCGCTTGTCTCAAGGTAATTAGGAGCAAGCTTGCCGTAGTTGACAACCTGATACCACATGCCGCTCTCATCCTGATACTTTAGCATAGCTTCCATGAGGTCTGTGAAGGTATCCTTTAAAAGCTGTGTATCCTTGCAGTCAGGGTCAGCCTTGTCGATGGTGTCAAGAAGTGCCATCGAGTACCAGCCGAGTGCGCGAAGCCAGAAGTTCTGTGACAGACCTGTTACCGGGTCGCACCAGAACATCTCGCGTGAGTGGTCATATGCATGCTTGTATAGACCTGTCACAGGATCCTTCATGTTCTTTATAACATTCTTGAACTGGAGGAAAATGTCGTCATAGTTCTTCTTATCGTTAAAACGTGTCTCATATTCCATGTAGAATGGCTGGCACATATAAAGTCCGTCAAGCCATACCTGATTAGGGTAGATGTTCTTGTGCCAGAAGCTTCCCTCTGCTGTACGAGGCATGAGCTTAATCTGGCTGTAGATGAGGTCTATCGCTTTGCGGTACTTTTCCTTGCCAGTGAGGTCGTACAGCTCGAAGAGAGTCTTTCCTGCATTCACATTGTCAATGTTAAGCTCGGATACATCATAGCCATCAATCGTACCGTCATCGTGAACGCGGTAGTCGATGAAAGCATCGGCAAAATCAAAATATTCCTGTTTCTTTGTGATGGAGTACATCTCAAGAAGGGCTTTAATCATACACCCATCGATATAGTTCCATGTGGATTTGAGTCCCTGCAAAATCTTTTCTATATTCCAGATAGGTCTGTCGGGTGTGCTCTTTGTAAGAAGCTCTTCTATGTACCTGTCGATTACACTATAATCCATAGCTTTCCTCCATGTCTTGTTATTTATGCAATATTATAAATGAAAATGGCATCGAAAACAATGAGTAATTATGCTAATTGTTTTAGGTGGCAAAAAACTTGTATTTTTAAGTGTCAGAACCTGTTTTATATCATAATTCCCGACTTTTCCTTATTCTTATCAATAATCTTATTAAGCTTGCGGAATGGGATTGCTCCGACAAGTCCGATGAAGAGTGAGACAAGCAGATATACGGAAAGCTTGGCGATGTATGTCCAGTAGCTGTTCTCGTAAAGTCCTGCGATTGCTTCCTTCATGGCGTTCATGCCGAACTGGAACGGAAGGTAATTGTACAGTGAATGGAACACTTTCGGAAGTGTCTCGATAGGGAATGTACAACCGGCTCCTGCAACCTGTACAACCATTACAACAACGGCGAGTGCTTCACCGATATTGCCGAGTGCGACAGTGAGTGAGTATATGAAGAGCGTGAATACAAAGCTGCACATCGCTCCTGCGAACCAGAACATGACAGGATGTTCGCACTGTATGCCTATAAAGTGTAAATCTCCGAGAACAGTGATAAGTGTCTGCAGCTGTCCTACGAGGAAGAAGAGCATATATCTTCCGAAGTATGCATGTCTTGGGCAGATTTCGCTCACACCCGGTATAGGGTGAACCTTTACATGTATTATCGCTACGAGGATGAGAGCGCCTACCCACAGTGCAAGCACTGTGTAGAACGGAGCCATGGCGGAGCCGTAATTCTCAATAGGATATATGCGGACTGTGTCAAGGGACACAGGGGAGGATGCGAACTCTCCGAGCAGTTCAGGGTTGCTGTCCATAACTTCTATGAGCTTATTGTAGTTTTCATTGTCTGACAGCTCGCTCATATTCTCGGTCAGAGTCTTGATGTAGTCGGATAACTCCTGTGCAAGCTCAAGTGTTGTGTCAAGATTGGTATTTCCATCGGCAAGCGTGTCAGAATAGCTGGTAAGGACATTATCTGTGCTGCCTAAGTTGAGATTAAAGCTTGACAATGCGTTTACTGTAGTATTTAATGCAGCCTGTGCATTTGTCACTGTGGAGCTTAGCTGAGGCTTAACTGAGCTGCTGTAGGTGTCTTTAAGCACTGCTATGTCATTGGAGCAGTGCTCAAGCTCTGCCTGAATCTTGTCTATAAGGTCATTTGAGTTGGCCACAGCCACGGCTGATGATGAACCTACATGGTCGGCGTCAGATTTAACGAGGTCGAACTGTCCGCGGATGGCATTAATCTGGGAATTTATTTTTTCATCACCCTTTGCTTCTATTCCGGCGACAGAGCTGTTAAATATCTCTTTTGCATAAGGAATCATGTTGTTCACGGCACCTATACCGTTGAGGACGATCGTGGATACGGTCTGTGCGGATGAAAGGTCGCTGTTTACAACATTGGATATCATGGTAAGTGTTCCGTCAATCATGTCAAGGCTTGAAAGCATCATATCAGATACAGTGTTAACTGTGTTGGTGGAACTGTTGACCATTGTCTGCATACTTGAGAGGGAAGTTTTACTGCTGTCTAATACAGTGTCAAGACTTGGAAGCATAATCTTAGTTGTGGATATGATACTCTGTGCTGAGTCCATAATGCCCTTGAAGGAGGACAGAATGTTGATGTATGTATCCATATCTGATGAAAGGGCAGTCAGCTTCTCAGTCATTGTATCAGCGATGCTCACTCCGTCTGAATCAGTTGCGGATATGACATTTCCTGCTTTCATGGCTGACTCGGCAAGAGTGCTTATGAATGTGGCATTGACCTGCTGGCGCACAGTCTTTTGTGCCTTCTGTGTTATCTTAGGTGCAATGGCATTCTTCTTTCCGTTCTCATAATATATAATCTGAGGATGTTCAAGGTCTCCGGTTAAGAAGCTCACCATATCCTCTGAGAATGTCTCAGGGATTACAAGTGCAGCGTAGTAATCGCCTGCCTTGACACCTTCTATTGTCTCATCGGAGTTGTCTGTGAATACCCAGCCGATAGTGTTGTTGGCTTGCAGTGCTTCGACAACAGTGGCACCTATATTGATTTCAAGCCCCGAAATCTCAGCGCCTGCGTCATCGGAGACGACAGCAACCTTGATATTTCCTGTGGAGCTTGGGCCATAAGGATCCCAGTTGGAAAAAATATTAAACCATGCATACAGTGAAGGAAGAATCGAAAGGCCAAGGATTATGACAACAGCTATCACGTTTGTCGATATTTTTTTCATGTCATTTGTGAATACTTTAAGTATCTTATTCATCGAATTCATCCTCCTTTACTAAGTTATATCCCACAAATATACTTTCGGTGTTATTGCCGGTGTCTGCGGAATCCATGGAAGCACTATTTCCTACAGTACTGTTTTTTAAAGAGTCATCTGCAAAAAGGCTGTTTTCTGAAAAAGGCTTTTCAAGGGATACTCTGTTCGGTGCAGACAGTTCATTATCATCATTATTGCTGTCGGCTGCACTGTATTCGCCGGCGGTGCTGCTTTTTGGAGTGTTTTTTGATGTACTCTTTTTATTTTTTTTCTTTTTGTCTTTCTTCTTATTTCTATCTTTTTCACTTTTTTTGGAATGGTTGTTTTCTAAACCGCTCTCATCCATAAAGATGCTCTCGCTGTCATCGTCCTTCGCATTATCGGACTTATTGCCGGACTTGTTCTTTTTCTTGATGTCTTTGCCGTCTTTCTTATCTTTTTTATCTTTATCCTTTTTGTGTTTCTTGTCCTTATCTTTATCTTTTTTCTTCTTATCCTTTTTGCCGGAGGATTTCTTTTTCTTATCTTTTGATACGGAAGCTTCAGTGGAAGCGTCGTTTTCAAGGCTGCTGTCAGAGGCGAGGCTCTTCTTTATTATGTCGGTGTCGATTTCCGATGAATATATATCGGAAGCAGCATGTGAGATTCCCTTATCCTCGTCAATCTTTACGGATTCCTTGGCGGATGCAAGGATATCGCGTGCTTCGGCTTTTACGGATGCAATTTTACCATTCATGCCGTTTATTCCAGATTCAAGAAGCGGAACAGGTTCAGCTTCATTGCCTGTGATAGAGTTGATGCGGTGCTGTAAATTGTAGTCACCATACTCTACGACTATCAGGTAAGCTGATATTGCAAAAAGTGATACAATCCACAATATAAGCCATATAACCTTATTGCTGTCTGTTATAAACATCAGCGCTAAGAATATCATAGGAATGATAAGCACACATAAAAGTCCGATATGAATACGCTTTAGATTCTGTGCGTGGAGCTTATCCTGAAAATTGGCAAGCTCGCCATATATATCAGGTTTGTTTTCTTTTATCTTCTTCTTAGACATATACAATCTCCTTTATTAATCACATATTTTACATCATTCCTGTATCTTCCATTCTCTCTTCCACGAAGTGATTAATCTTCATGAAAGGTATTCTGATTACAAGTCCGATTACAAGTGCAGCGACAGCAAATATCATAAGCTGTGCAAGATTCGTTATATAAGCTGAACCGTACATTCCCGCAACAGTCTCACGCATCGCGTTGATTGCGTAAGGGAATGGAAAGAAAATGTATATGTTCTGGTATACCTGCGGGAGCATCTCGATAGGGAAGGTTCCGCTTGAGCCTGCAATCTGTAAAACCATGACAACAACGGCAAGCGCTTTACCAAGGTCGCCAAAGGAGATTGCAAGAGAGTATATAAGCAGTGTAAATGTAAAGCTTGCAAGTACGGCAACCAGATAGAACAGTCCCGGTTCAAGTACCTGACTGTGGAGCAGATGAATGTCACCGAGCACTACGATTGCAGCCTGAATCTGTCCGAGGAGGAAGAATGTGATGTAGCGTCCGAAGAAAAGGTGGCGCGGCTTCACATTCAGAAGACCTGTAGGGTCGGCATGAACCTTGACAAGCGATACAAGAAGTGTTCCTCCTACCCACAGGGCAAGTATCGTATAGAACGGTGTCATTCCTGAGCCGTAGTTTTCCACAGGATAGATTTCTTCAGTTACCATGTTGACAGGTTCGGCAAAAAACTCACCGTACAGCTCGGAATCGCCGCCGAGGAACTGTGTAACCATATCTATCTTATCGCTCTCGGATGTGTTATTTATCCAGTCAATAACATTGTCAAGCTCTGTTATGACATTGTCTATAACCTCCTGAATCTGGGAAAGGCTCTCATTTGACTTGTCTACTGTGTCGGACACACCATTTAGAATCTCACCCGCATCATTTAACGCACTTGTGAGACTTGACATGATGGAGTTGACACTTGAGAGTGTCTGCGATATAGAGTCGTTAAGGCTGTTAAGCTGAGGCTCCACATTGTCAGCATAGTTGTTATATAAGTCGTCAAGCTGCTTCTTGCATGAAGTAAGAGATGACTTAATGCCGGATACAAGTGTATCGACAGCAGCCTGTGTGAGAACTCCGTTACCGGCAGCCTGTGAAGTGAGTGAGCCGATGGAGTTGATAATCTGTGTTACAACTGTATCTAATACTCCAAGGTCAGGAGCGTTCGGAATATCAATATTGCTTACATAGTACTCAGCAATCAGAAGCTTAAGGCTCTTCATCTGGGTACTGAGCTGTGAAGTGTCGGCATTCAGCTTGGAAATACTGTCTGCAACCGCCTGGGAATCACTTGCGAGTGTTGTATTGTCAAGCAGTGTGGCAATATTGTCAAGGGATGCAGACATGTCGTTTATGAGTGTCTTTAACTGTGTACTGAAAGTGCTAAGCGCCGAGCGGCTGTTAGAAAAAGCTGCCTGTGCGTTGTTAAGACTTGCAGTGGCACTGCTTATGCCTGATGCAAGATTGCTTATCTGTGAATTGGTATCGGCAAGGCTGCCGGTAAGGCTGGTATTGCCGTTTACAAGCATAGTAAGTGTATTATTATAGGAAGAAAGGTTTTCACGCAGACGGACAAGCTTGTCATTGAGTGTGGTCGCACGGTCCTCGCTTTCAATGTCGGAGGAGATAGTGTTGGTCTCTGTGAAAATGGTGCTTACGACAACCTCGATGAACTTAGTGTTGATTGTCTGCTGAAGTGAACCTACGGCTGTGTCTGTAATCTTGGTTGCTATGGCATTTTTCTTTTCGTTCTCATAATATGTAATAACAGGATGTTCAAAATCGGTGTCAAATACAGTGTACATGCTCTTGGTGAAATCTGAACCGATTGTGACACCGGCATAGTAATCACCGGCTTCAACGCCCTTTATAACTTCGGCTGCACTCCCGCAGGCAACCCAGTCGATGCTTTCGTTGGTTTTTAGTTCCTCTAATACGTCAGCACCCATATTTTTGCAGGTGCCGTCCTCAAGCGTGTAACCGGCATCCTCGGATGCTATTGCAATCTTGATATTGGAGGTGCTGCCGTATGGGTCATGATTAGAATAGATATTAAACCATGCATACAGCGATGGAAGAATGCACAGACCAAGTGCGATGGCAAGTGCGAACGGACTTCTTATAAGTCTTTTTAAGTCCCGGACGAAGATGGTCAAAGTGTTTTTCATGATGAATTCCTTTCCTTTTTCTAATGACTTCATTATATTATATTTTATATACGAAGATTTTTGATGGTGCTTGTGCCAGTATCGAATTAAGATGCTGACACCACATTAACATATTATATGGCTTATATAGTTACAGTCAATGCAATGTTGTAACTAGGTTTTAGCGGTCAACGTTCTTTATAATAGCACATATAACATAAATGACCAGTAGTCAGTATCTAAAATTTTTATTAAATTTACTATTTATTCCATTTTCTATCAGTTATGTGTACTAAGTAAATGGTTAAAAAGTACTATTGGATGAAAAATTTGGACTTGCTTTTTTTGATTTTGTGAGTACAATATGTGAATGTATCAGTGAGCGCAGAAGGCACCCACATATTACACTAAAACTAAATATAGAGAAAGGAGTGAGTTCATGGGAGATTTAAAGGAAAAAATAATGGAAGAGCTCAACTGCGAGACTGTATTTACCATTCATATCGGAAATTTTAATATTCCGATTGCCGAGTCTACTGTCATTACATGGGTTATCATGGTGATTTTACTTGCACTGTGTATATTCCTGACAAGAGGGCTGAAGGTTAAGAATGTAAGCCGAAGACAGCTTGTTGCGGAATCCATTGTAGGCTGGCTTGAGAAGTTCGTGATTGGAATGACCGGAGAAGAAGGAAAATCCTTCGTGCCATATCTTTGTTCAGTACTTCTGTACATAGGCTTTGCCAACCTGATTGGTCTGTGCGGAGTAAAACCGCCGACGAAGGATCTCAATGTAACAGCAGCACTTGCTGTGATGAGTATTGTGCTTGTCCAGTACGCAGGGATACACAAGAAGGGCTTTAAGGGCTGGCTTAAGAGCTTTACACAGCCTATGGCGATAGTTACGCCAATCAACATTCTTGAGTTGTTCATCAAGCCGTTGTCACTTTGTATGCGACTTTTTGGTAACGTATTAGGTGCTTTTGTTATTATGGAGTTACTTAAGTCATTAATTCCGGTTGTACTGCCGGTACCATTCAGTTTTTACTTTGATATTTTTGACGGTTTAATTCAGGCATACGTTTTTGTATTTTTAACATCACTTTATATTAAGGAAGCAGTCGAAGAGTAAGCGGCTGCACATGCAGGTCTGTCACTGCGACAGGCAGGACAGAGTAAAATTAATCTATTAACATGCCGCAAGGCGGCAGAACGGAGGAAAATATGGGAATTGCATTAGGAGCAGGAATTGCAGCATTAGCATGTATAGGAGCCGGTATCGGTATCGGTATCGCAGCAGGTAAGGCAACAGAGGCAGTCGCTAGACAGCCGGAGGCAGAGAGCAAGATAACAAAGCTTTTACTTTTAGGTGGTGCGCTTGCAGAGGCAACTGCTATTTACGGTTTCGTTGTAGCTATCCTTATCATCATCTTACTTGGTTAATCAAGTCAGAAAAATATAAGATAAGGAGAGGATAGCATGTTAAGAATAGATATTAATCTGTTATTTACCGTTATCAACCTGATTATCATCTATGTAATCATTCGTAAGCTTCTATTTAAGCCTGTCAAGAAGATTATCGCACAGCGTGAGGCAGAGATAAATAAGCAGTACGAGGATGCAAAGGCGACTCAGGACAATGCAGATGCTCTTAAGGTTCAGTATGAGCAGGCATTGAGCGGAGCACAGGAAGAAAAGGCAGCAGTTATAAGTGATGCAAGAGTCAAGGCAGGAGCAGAGTACGACAGAATCGTTGCAGATGCCAAGACAGCGGCAGACAAGCTTATGGATGATGCTAGAAAAGAAGCAGCTAAGGAACAGGAGAAGACCATCAAGCAGGCTAAGGATCAGATTGAGGAGCTCGTTGTTGCAGCTACAGCTAAGGTTGTGGCTTCAGGACAGGGCGAGGCTGCTGACAGGGAACTCTATAACCAATTTTTGACAAAGACGGGTGAGAACAAGTGATTAGTACAGCAAAAGATTATGCTAAGACATTGCGCGAACTGAATATTGCAGCGAACATAGTGGGACAGGCAGATGACATCTTTACTGCTGTACCGCAGATTGCGGAGGAATTTGCCAATCCTTCAATATCGCTTGCATCCAAGCACAATGTGATTGAGAAGGTCTTTCCGTTACAGATTAGGGACTTTTTAAAGCTTCTGTGTGACAATTCTGACACAGGTCTGTGGAAGGACATAGTTAAGGCGTACAGGGAGGCAGCTCCTGAGCGCAAGGGAGAGTTCGTTGTTACTCTTAAGTATGTGACAGCACCTGATGATGAGCAGCTTCAGGGTATCAAGGACTTCGTGGCAAAGCAGTATAACACAACAGAGTTTACATTTGAGCTAGAGGAGGATAAGACCCTCGGCGGAGGCTTTGTCATTCAGGCGGGCAATGACGTATTCGATTGGAGCACAAGCGGCAGAATGAAGCAGTTCAAGGAACAGCTTGCCAATGCTGAGATCGGTTCGACAGCCAGCACAGAGAATATTATTTCTATATTAAAGAGTGAGATTGACAATTTTGAGCTTGAAGCACAGGATAAGGAAGTCGGCGTGGTAAGCTATGTCGGTGACGGAATTGCCAATATCAACGGAATTGACCATGCGGCATACGGCGAGATAGTTATATTTGACTGCGGCGTTAAGGGTATGGTTCAGGATGTAAGAAAAGACGAGATAGGCTGTATCCTCTTCGGACGTGATACAGAGATTAAGGAAGGCTCAAGAGTAGCGCGTACAGGTAAGAGGGCCGGTATACCGGTTGGCGAGGGCTTCCTCGGAAGAATTATCGATGCACTCGGAGCACCTATAGACGGAGCCGGACCTGTTAAGGAGAACGGATACCGTCCTATAGAGCAGCCGGCTCCATCCATTGTAGACCGTCAGTCGGTTTCGGTACCTATGGAGACAGGTATTCTCGCTATTGACTCCATGTTCCCTATCGGACGCGGACAGAGAGAGCTTATCATCGGCGACCGTCAGACAGGTAAGACATCAATCGCCATCGATACTATCTTAAATCAGAAGGGCAAGGATGTTGTGTGCGTATATGTCGCTATCGGACAGAAGGCATCAACAATAGCCAAGCTTGTAAATACATTAAAGCAGCATGATGCCATGGATTATACAATTATCGTATCAGCCACAGCATCCGATCCGGCACCTCTTCAGTACATAGCACCTTATTCAGGAACAGCTATGGCTGAATATTTCATGCATCAGGGCAAGGATGTCCTTATCGTATATGATGACCTCAGTAAGCATGCGGTAGCATATCGTGCACTTTCACTCTTACTTGAGCGTTCACCTGGACGTGAGGCTTATCCTGGAGATGTATTCTACTTACATTCAAGACTTCTTGAGCGTTCGGCAAGACTCTCAGATGAACTTGGCGGTGGTTCAATCACAGCTCTTCCTATCATTGAGACTCAGGCGGGCGATGTATCTGCATACATTCCTACGAATGTTATTTCTATCACTGATGGACAGATATTCCTTGAGAGCGACCTCTTCTTCTCAGGTATGAGACCGGCGGTTAACGTAGGTCTTTCTGTATCGCGAGTAGGTGGTGCGGCTCAGACTAAGGCTATGAAGAAGGCAGCAGGTAGTATCCGTATCGACCTTGCACAGTTCAGAGAGATGGAAGTGTTCACACAGTTCGCTTCTGACCTTGACAACGCAACTAAGGAGCAGTTACAGCATGGTCATGCACTTATGGAGCTGTTAAAGCAGCCTCTTTGCAGACCGTTAAGCACAGCAGAGCAGGTAATAACACTCTGTGCAGCTAACGGTAAGGTTATGCTTCCGCTTCCGCTTAAGAACGTAAAGGATTTCCAGATGAAGCTTCTTGATAATGTAAAGAATGAGCATCCGGAGATTATCACTCAGATAGAAAATGGCGGTAAGCTTGACGATGAGCTTAACAAGGCTATCGTTGAGGCTGCTAAGAGCTTCAGGGATGAATATATGGCTAAGGAGGGATAAGTCATGGCAAATGCACGTGAAATTCAAAGCCGAATGAAAAGTATTCAGGACACCATGAAAATCACTAACGCTATGTACATGATATCCTCCACGAAGCTGCGCAAGGCTAAAAAGAGTCTTGAAGAGACGGAACCTTACTTTAACGCTCTGCGTAACATGGTATCCCGTGTTGTAAGGCATCTGCCTGATGTCGAGAACCAGTATATGGATGTCAGACCGAACAAAGCACCGGAAGACCGTGTAAAGGGCTTCATCGTTGTTACGGCTGACAAAGGTCTTGCGGGAGCATACAACCACAATGTCCTTAAAAAAGCGATGGAAGAGATTGAGCAGTGTAAGAACTACAAGCTCTTCGTGGTTGGCGAGTTAGGAAGACAGTATTTTAAGAAAAAGAATATTCCGGTTGCGGAGCAGTTCCACTATACCGCACAGAATCCTTCGCTTCACAGAGCCAGAATTATCTGTGAGGAGGTTGTAGAGCAGTTCAAGGAGGGAGATCTTGATGAAGTATATGTAATCTATACATATATGAAATCCAGCATATCGACAGAGGTTGATATGATTAATCTCCTTCCGATAACAAGGGACATGGCTATGCAGCATGAGATGGAAAGACAGGGAGTATTTAATGAGGAGATAGAGCTTCAGCCTTCTCCTAATGCTCTTCTTAACAATATTGTACCGGATGTAATCATGGGATACATATACGGAGCACTTATGGAATCCTTCTGCAGTGAGCAGAATGCCAGAATGAGCGCCATGCAGGTGGCAAATGACAGTGCATCGGAGATGATTCGTAATCTGTCCATAGAGTATAACAGAGCCAGACAGTCGATGATTACCCAGGAGATAACCGAGGTAATATCAGGTGCAAAGGCTCAGAAAAAGAAGAAAAAGGCCAGAAAGGAGGTCATGTAATAAATGAATACAAATGTTGTTAATACAGGAAAGATTGTTCAGGTTATGGGACCTGTTGTCGACGTTGTATTTGAAAACGGCGACCTTCCATGTATAAAGGATGCCTTAGAGGTCACATGTGAGGGAAAGAACCTCGTTATGGAGGTTGCACAGCACATAGGTGACAACACTGTCCGCTGTATCATGCTCGCAGCCAGCGAGGGTCTGTGCAGGGATATGGAAGTAAGAGCTACAGGAGCCGGTATCAAAGTTCCTGTCGGCAAGCAGACCTTGGGAAGATTGTTCAATGTATTAGGTGAAACTATAGATGGCGGTGAGTCACTTGATAATGGTGAGCACTGGGTAATTCACAGAGAGCCGCCTACGTTCGAGGAGCAGAGCCCTGTTGTCGAGATGTTAGAGACAGGTATCAAGGTTATCGACCTTTTAGCTCCTTATGCAAAGGGTGGTAAGATCGGTCTCTTCGGAGGTGCCGGAGTTGGTAAGACAGTCCTTATTCAGGAGCTTATCAGAAATATCGCTACAGAGCATGGCGGATATTCCATATTCACAGGTGTAGGAGAGCGTTCGAGAGAGGGTAATGACCTCTGGTCAGAAATGAAAGAGTCAGGCGTACTTGAAAAGACTGCCTTGGTATTCGGTCAGATGAACGAACCGCCTGGAGCGCGTATGAGAGTAGCTGAGACAGGACTTACAATGGCTGAGTACTTCCGTGATGAGGAACATCAGAACGTGCTTCTCTTCATCGATAACATTTTCCGTTTCGTGCAGGCAGGTTCAGAGGTATCCGCACTTCTTGGACGTATGCCTTCAGCCGTAGGTTACCAGCCAACACTTGCAACAGAGGTAGGTGAGCTTCAGGAGAGAATCGCTTCTACAACGAAGGGTTCTGTTACATCGGTACAGGCTGTATACGTTCCTGCCGATGACCTTACAGACCCGGCACCTGCGACTACATTCGCACATCTCGATGCGACTACGGTTCTTTCACGTAAGATTGTTGAGCAGGGTATTTACCCGGCTGTTGACCCGCTTGAGTCAACCTCAAGAATCCTTGAGGCAGATGTTGTAGGTGAGGAGCATTACGAGGTAGCCCGTAAGGTTCAGGCTATGCTTCAGAAGTATAAGGAGTTACAGGATATTATCGCTATTCTCGGTATGGAGGAGCTTTCCGACGAGGATAAGATTACCGTATACCGTGCAAGAAAGATTCAGCGTTTCTTATCACAGCCGTTCCATGTAGCTGAGAACTTCACAGGTGTTCCTGGTAAGTATGTCCCTGTTAAAGAGACAATAAGAGGCTTCAAGGCAATCATCGATGGTGATATGGACGAGTATCCGGAGGCTGCATTCTTCAATGTCGGAACAATAGATGAAGCTGTTGAGAAGGCAAAGAAAATGATGGAACAGCAGTAAAGGAGGCGGGGTAAGATGAGTTCATTTTATCTTAAAATATTAGCCTCCAACAAGGTATTCTTTTCCGGTAAGGCAGACATTCTTGTAGTTCCGGGCTTAGACGGTGAGATAGCAATAATGGCACATCATCAGAACATGGCGATTGCAACGACTATCGGTGATGTCCGTTTTAAGCCGGAGGGAAGCGATGAGTATATCGATGCTGTGGTCGGAATCGGTTTTGTCTATATTGCCAACAACCGTGTCACCATGATCGTCGATACGGCTGAGCGCCCTGAGGATATTGACGAGGTTCGTGCCAAGGCAGCAATGGAGCGTGCCGAGGAGCAGCTTCGCCAGAAACAGAGCATACAGGAGTACCATGTATCACAGGCTTCACTTGCAAGAGCGGTGTACCGCTACCGCAAGGTTGGAAAGCATGACATAAATTAAACATTTGGGACAGGGGTGTCAGACCCCGGTGTCCCATTGGGTTGGGACGCCGGGGTCTGACACCCCTGTCCAGGCTTGAAAAAGCACAGGTTTTCAGATAAAATAACATCTGAAAACCTGTGCTTTTTTGCATAATAGCTTAGGCAGCCCACCGCAGGCGGAAAATAACTGACAAGGAGTGAATGCTATGCAGACAAAATATCATAAAACTAATAAGCTGGGACAGGTGTCAGACCCCAGTGTCCCGGTTTGTTGGGACATGGGGTCTGACACCTGTCCCAAGTATGAGCATATAGTGCATCCGTTTTTGCCGCTGTATGATGAAAATTCAACGATTCTTATACTTGGCAGCCTTCCGTCTGTTAAGTCAAGAGAGCAGATGTTCTTCTATGGACATCCGCAGAACAGATTCTGGAAGGTGATTGCGGCGCTTACAGGGGAAGATGTTCCAACGGAGATTGAGAAGAAGAAGGCGCTGCTACATAAGCATCATATTGCACTGTGGGATACGATATATAGCTGCGATATTGTAGGCTCAAGCGACAGCAGCATAAAAAATGTTGTTCCGACAGACATCATGCCGATAATAAGAAATTCAAAAATTACAAGAGTATTCTGCAATGGCAGTACATCAGGTAAATACTATAAGCGCTATCAGCAGAAGGACACCGGGATTGAGGCTGTTGTGCTGCCCTCCACAAGCCCGGCAAATGCAGCTTTTTCACTGGAGAAGCTGATTAAGGCGTGGAATATAGGTCTTGGCACATCAGGCTGACTGGTTACGTTACTAATGGCATTCTTGACAAAGCATTGTGCAGAGCGTATCATGTCTATAGCATTTTACGTGGAAAAGAGGATTTGAATATATGCCTAATAATGGTAAGCAGGATAAGCTTCCGGTTGTAGCTATATGCTATGACTTCGATAAGACACTGTCGCCTGATGATATGCAGGCTCAGGGCTTTATCCAGTCGGTTGGATATGATGTTGCAGAGTTTTGGAAAGAGACAGGGACGCTTTCGGAAGAGAATGATATGGATGGCAACCTTGCATATATGTATAAGATGGTGAGGGAGGCACAAGCCACAGGAAAGCTTGACTTTACGCGTGCGAAGCTTGAAGAATATGGCTCTAAGGTGAAGCTTTTTGACGGTGTTGACGGATGGTTCGAGAGACTTAGACAGTACGGACTTGAGCATGGAGTTAAAGTTGAACATTATATTATTTCTTCGGGACTTAAAGAGATGATAGAAGGAACGAAGATTGCAAAGGAAGGCGCTTTTGAGAGGATATATGCGAGCAGCTTTTACTTTGATGAGAAGGGCGTTGTCAAGTGGCCGGCGCAGGTTGTCAACTATACCAATAAGACACAGTTCCTTTTCAGAATATCCAAGGGTGTGTTAGGCATCAATGACCCGGCAGTTAACGACTTTTTCCCTCCTGAGGATATAAGAGTTCCGTTTAAAAATATAGTATATATCGGCGACAGCGATACAGATATACCATGTATGAAGCTTGTGAATACCAATGGAGGCTATTCTATCGGTGTGTATAATCCGTTGACGGAGGATAAGAATAAAGTATATAAGATGATACATGATAACAGAATAAGTTATTATGCACCAGCTGATTATACGGAGAACTCAGATTTAGATGATCTTCTTAAGTCTGTCATAAATGTTGTTGCGGCGAGAACCAGGCTTGACAGGATTCATATAGCGGATGTGAAGCAGGCACTTAAAAACTATAATCCGGAAAAACAGTGACAACAGTCTGAGGTTATAGGAAAAATATATGATATATAATGCAAAAAAATGCATGCAAAATAGTGCGTGCAAAAGGATTTAAAGTTATGGTAACAAGGATTTTAAAGATAGATAAAGACAATGAAAGCAAAGTGATAGAGGAAGCCGGAGAAGTGTTAAAAAGCGGTGGACTTGTAGCATTTCCTACGGAGACGGTGTACGGTCTTGGAGGCGATGCACTTAAGGAGGATGCGGCACACAAGATATACAGTGCCAAGGGTCGTCCGAGTGACAATCCGCTGATTGTACATATAGCGGATTTGTCGGCACTTAATGAGCTTGCATATGATATTCCGGACAGTGCTTACAAGCTTGCGGATGCATTTTGGCCGGGACCGTTGACGATGATTTTTAAGAAAAAGGATATTGTGCCTTACGGAACGACAGGAGGACTTGACACGGTTGCAATCAGAATGCCGAGTCATCCTGTTGCGGCGAAGCTTATAAAGGATTCGGGAGTGTATATAGCTGCACCGAGTGCAAACCTTTCAGGCCGTCCAAGCCCTACAAGGGCAGAGCATGTCATTGAAGATATGGATGGAAGAATAGATATGATAATTGACGGAGGTGCCATAGAGATAGGCATTGAGTCTACTATCGTTGACATGACATCGGATGTTCCGATGATATTAAGACCAGGCTATGTCACAGCCGATATGATTAAGAAAGTTTTAGGCGAAGTCTGTTTTGATGAGACAGTTCTTGCACATACAACAGTCAAAGGCAAGCCTAAGGCACCTGGAATGAAATACAGGCACTACGCACCAAAAGCAGAGCTGACAATCTTCGAAGGAGATAACGATAAGGTCGTTGAGAGAATCAATGAGATTGCGGCGGAGAATGTTAGCAAAGGTCTTAAGGTAGGAATACTTTCAAGCACTGAGAATGAGCAGCGATATACTTCGGGAGAAGTGGTTGTTGTAGGAAGCCGCGCGGATGAGCATGAAGTTGCAGCACATCTTTTTGACGTGTTAAGGCATTTTGACCATATAAATGTGGATATAATATTGTCGGAAGGCTTTGAGGAGAACAGCTTCGGACAGGCAGTGATGAACCGCCTTATAAAAGCAGCGGGGCATCATATAGAAAATGTTGATTAATTTCTAGGTAAAATAAAAAGCAAGGAGCAGCGGACATACTGTTCGCAATATGCATGAAAAAATATAATAGAATTGTATTTGTCAGTATGAACAATACTTGTATGGGGCCTATGGCAGAGCTTCTTATGAAGTACATAACCGTACACAAGGATATTGAAATCATATCGAGAGGTCTTATTGTTCTGTTTCCGGAGCCTGTCAATCCAAAGGCTATTGCTGTCATGAGACAAAAAGGAATCATTCTTGATAACAGGACATCTGTGCCGCTTACTGAGGAGGATATTCCGGAAGGGACGCTTATACTTGCCATCGGAAACAAGGAAAAAGAGATGGTTATTGAGACATATGCGCCGGATGATTTGTTTACCGTATCGGAATTTGTCGGTGAGGCAGGAGAGATTCCTGACCCTTACGGCAAAGAGATGGACGGCTATATCGAATGCTGCGAATCAATGATAGAATGGCTCAAAAAGGTTGATAATAAGCTTACCATGCTTGAAAATGAACAGGATGATGCAGATGTCTGAAAAAGCTGCATGCTGTTTTGTAAAAGCCGGAAGTGGAATTATTTTGTTCCGAATAATATTTCAAATAAAATATAGGCTTGTGTGCGGATAATATAAGTACATGTAAGCTTAGGAAAAGAGGATGAATATGATAGCAATTGGTTGTGACCATGGTGGATTTGCACTGAAACAGGAGATTATGGCATATCTTGACAAAAATGGATACGAATACAAGGATTTTGGATGTTACAGCGAAGCAAGCGTTGACTATCCTGAGTATGCGAAGAAAGTATGTGCGGCAATCAATGACGGAAGCTGTGACAGAGGAATTCTTATCTGCGGAACAGGAATCGGTATTTCCATAGCTGCCAATAAGATAAAAGGAATACGCGCTGCACTCTGCACTGACTGTTTTATGGCTGAAGCTACAAGACTTCATAATGATGCCAATGTGCTTGCTCTTGGAGGAAGAGTAGTCGGACCCGGACTTGCAGTCAAGATTACACAGACTTTTTTGACAACAGAATTTTCTAATGATGAGAGACATATAAGACGCATTAAGATGATTGAGGATTAAAATATATAAAAATGGGAGGACAGCTATGGGTAAAGTAGTGATTATGGATCATCCGCTGATTCAGCATAAGATAGGCATTCTTAGAAGAAAGGAGACAGGTTCTAAGGATTTCCGTACTCTTATAAGCGAGATTTCAATGCTTATGTGCTACGAAGCGACAAGAGATCTGAAGCTTAAGGATGTGGAGATTGAGACTCCTATATGTAAGACGACAGTTAAGGAGCTTGCAGGAAAGAAGCTCGCTGTTGTGCCTATTTTGAGAGCAGGTCTGGGAATGGTTGACGGAATGCTTGCCATGATTCCGGCAGCGAAGGTCGGACATATAGGCCTTTACCGCAACGAAGAGACTCTAGAGCCTGTTGAGTATTACTGCAAGCTGCCACAGGACTGCGCTGACAGAGAAGTGTTCGTTGTGGACCCTATGCTTGCGACAGGAGGTTCGTCATCAGCGGCAATAACAATGCTCAAGCAAAGAGGCATTAAGAATATCAGATTTATGTGCATTATAGCGGCACCGGAGGGCATTGAGCGAATGAAGAAGGATCATCCTGATGTAGATATGTATATCGGAACCTGTGATGAGAAGCTTAACGAGCATGGATATATCATGCCGGGTCTTGGCGATGCCGGAGACAGAATATTCGGTACAAAATAACAAACAGCTGATTAATCAGCTGAATTGCCTTTTGAAAATTGCGAAGCGGCTATCGGGTTACAACACAAATATATTGCGAATATTTGTATGGCTGCAATAATTTAATATTTCATTTCAGAATTACATGAGCGCTATGTGTCACTTATCTGTTAAAGTGACACATAGCGCTCTATCATATTGGTGTAGCCATGAAATTCACCATTGTCAATGCAGCGTATAAGCCTGTCAGTCGAGCATAACGCTTCACACATGGTATCAGTATCTATAAGGGAAGTCTTAAGTGCCTCGGCAAGCTCATCGAGATCTACTACTGAATAGCGGTTGTCGCGGTGGACAATAATGTCTGCGAGCAGATCGGTGAATATATATGTATCATTTTCGGCAGAATAATCTGTGTGGATTATATCGCAGTAATAGTGCAGGAATCTTCCGAATGCGTCATGTATGCGGGAGATTTTGCAGCCCTTGTCAATAAGGTAGAGAGATATTCCGCCGGCTATGTCATGTCTTGGGCGAAGCGTCGTCCAGCGTGTGATGAGCATGGAGTCATCGCGGTATAAGAGAACATCATCCTTAAGCTCTACAGTCTCGGATGGAATGAATCTTTTGCGGAAAATAACTGGTCTTTTCATATGATCCTCCTTTGAACGACTTTTATTACAACAAATATACCAAAATAATACAATTATTTCAATAATTTAGAAAAAATAAATAAATTTTGTGTCAACATTTTGCGCTCAGGTGACAGAATTTTAGAGAAAATATTTAGTATCCTTGTTTTGGCAATTATGTCTTTTTAATTTTAATGGACTTTCATAAAAAATAATAGTATAATTTATTTCAGTAAGCTTTGCAGAAGGTGGAGGAAACTATGGCTGATAAGAAACATAATGCATATAAGAATCTTGCTCTTATTTCCCAGCTTGGGATTAATGTTATGGTTCCGACATTTTTGTGCTTGTTTATTGGTATATGGATTGGAAAATTCATAGGAACATGGGTGGTTATTCCACTGCTGTTTCTTGGAATGGCAGCAGGAATGAGAAACTGCTATCTCATGGCAAAAAAAGCATCCGGAGCTTCAGATTCACACAAGAAGTCCGAAGATGCCGGTACAGGGAGCGAGAATGACAGACACAACGAAAAAGACCATTAGGGAAGTATTGCTTGGCATGGCAGCATATACTGTTGTGGCATCAATATTTGTTCTTATTTTTACCAAAGACAAGCTAAAAGGCGAAGGAGGCTTGCTGCTTGGTGCGGCAGCCGGAGTGCTTATGCTCTTTTCTATGAAGCATACCATATATAAGGCTATGCATATGCAGAAGGGGCATTCGGCATTTCTTGCATTTTCCTCAGTGGGAAGAATGTTTGCGGCTGTAGCTTTATTAGGAGCGATAGGATACTTCGGATGGCTGAATCTGATAACCACGTTTGTCGGTTTTTTCGGCTTGAAGGTAGCAACATATGCACAGCCTTTGACGCACAGGCTTATAGAAAAAGCAACTAAAAAAAAGCAAGGAGGTTGATAACGTGTCAGGACAATTCCCGGGTATGATATTGGCGGATGCTGATTTCATGATTCATGGTGTGTTTAGATACACGCTGTTTGGGCAGGAGTTGTATATTACGACAACCCATGTGGCAATGTTTATTGTGACGATACTTATACTTATTGTCATGATATGCGCTCATCATACGATGAAACACGCAAAACAGATTCCGGGTACATTCCAGAATATCATAGAGATGTATGTTCAGACCATAGACAACATGGTCGCGTCCATCATGGGCAAGAATGCCAGACGTTTTGTGAATTATATCTGTGCGATATTCATGTATATACTGTTCTGCAATCTGTCGGGCCTTTTAGGCTTAAGACCGCCGACAGCAGATTATGGTGTTACATTACCACTAGGCCTTATTACCTTTGCACTTGTGCAGGGGTGTGGCATCGCCAAGAATAAGGGAAAGCATTTTACGAGCCTTTTTAAACCGGTTCCGATTCTTTTCCCGATTAACCTGATAGGAGAGTTTGCAGTCCCGCTTTCATTATCTCTCCGTCTTTTTGGTAATATTATGTCAGGTACAGTTATGATGGGACTGATTTACGGATTGCTGCCTATATTCCTTAAGCTGGGTCTTCCGGCTGCACTTCATGTATACTTTGATGTGTTCTCCGGCGCAATTCAGACGTATGTATTCTGTATGCTTACGATGGTATATATCAACGATAAGATTGCAGATGAATAAGGTTATTCAAAAAAATAATATAATTTCATTTTCAGGAGGAATTAAAAATGATTGATGGAAGAGCATTAGTATTAGCATGTTCAGCAGTAGGTGCAGGTATTGCAATGATAGCCGGTGTCGGACCTGGTATAGGACAGGGTATCGCAGCAGGCCACGCAGCAGCAGCAGTAGGACGTAATCCGGGAGCTAAGTCAGATATCACATCTACCATGCTTCTTGGACAGGCGGTAGCCGAGACAACAGGTCTTTACGGATTTGCGGTTGCGATTATTCTCTTATTTGCCAACCCACTTATCGGAAAGCTTTGATTTTTTAAGGGCTAAGCTAACGAGAATAATAGGCGAAGGGAGGCAAGACCTTGGAAAGAATGTTCAACCTAGATCCCCAGCTTATCCAGGATGTGGTTATAACGGCAGTTAACATCTTTATTCTCTTTCTGGCAGGTTCATACCTGATGTTCAATCCGGTGAGAAATTTCCTTAACAAGCGTAAGGAAGGTATCGCCAATGACATCGAGAAAGCTAAGACTGATGCGGCAGACGCACAGGCTATGAAAGCTGAGTATGAGGCTAAGCTTAAAGAGGCGGATAAGGAAGTGGAGGCTATTCTTGCAGATGCGAGAAAGCGTGCACTTGCGAGAGAGGAACAGATTATAGAAGAGGCTAAGACCGAGGCTGCCCACATTATTGAGAGAGCCCACAATGAGGTTCTCTTAGAGAAGAAGGGCGCAGCCGATGATATGAAGAAGGAAATGATAGCTCTTGCATCGGCTCTTGCCGGCAAGGTGGTATCTGCTTCAATTGACACAGACATTCAGGCGTCATTAGTTGATGAGACGCTTCGTGAAATGGGTGATGATACATGGCAAAATTAGCAGCATCAGCGTACGGACAGGCTCTTTATGAGCTCGCCATCGAGAGCGGCAGTGCTGCCGGATATCTTGATGAGGTACAGATTGTTTTGGAGGCATTTAAGGAGAATAGTGAGCTTACAGACTTCTTAAATAACCCTAAGATAAGTAAGACCGACAAGGTTAAGACTATGGAGAGCATCTTTGATTCCCGCGTGAGAAAGGATATCACAGGGCTTATCGTTCTTGCAGTTGAGAAGGACAGACAGAGCGATATCACAGGAATACTTGACTTTTTTGTCGCAGCCGTTAAGGATTACCTTAGAATAGGTATTGTAAATGTGACAACTCCGATGGAGCTGTCGGATAAGCAGAAGGCGGATGTGGAGAAGAGGATCTTAGATACTACGAGCTTTAAGAAGCTTGAGATGAATTATTCCATAGATAAGAGCCTCATAGGAGGCATGGTCATCCGCATTGGAGACAGAGTTGTGGATACCAGTATTAAGACAAAGCTTGCAGAACTTACAAAGGAGCTTAACAAGCTTCAGCTTGCGTAGGCTGCAGGCAGCTTACAATGCATAATGTGCATATATTCCAAGAAGATGTATGCTTATGCAAGTGTAATACGAAGATTATAAGAAGGAAGGTGCAAGAGCCTTATGAATTTAAGACCAGAAGAAATCAGCTCAGTCATTAAGGAACAGATTAAGCAGTATAAGTCTGAGCTTGAGGTGTCTGATGTCGGAACGGTAATTCAGGTAGCAGATGGTATTGCCCGCGTTCATGGTCTGGCAAAAGCCATGCAGGGTGAGCTTTTGGAGTTTCCGGGAGAAGTGTACGGCATGGTTCTCAACCTTGAGGAGGACAATGTCGGTGTAGTTCTTCTCGGTGACAATAAGAGTATCAGCGAAGGCGATACAGTTAAGACTACCGGACGAGTTGTTGAGGTTCCTGTCGGGGACGCGATGCTTGGACGTGTAGTAAATGCACTTGGACAGCCTATCGATGGAAAAGGACCTATTCAGACAGATAAGTATAGAAAGATTGAGAGAGTTGCGTCGGGTGTTATCGCAAGAAAGTCCGTTGATACACCACTTCAGACAGGTATCAAGGCTATTGATGCGATGGTTCCTATCGGAAGAGGTCAGCGTGAGCTTATCATAGGTGACCGTCAGACAGGTAAGACTGCGATAGCAATCGATACAATTATCAATCAGAAGGGACAGGGTGTTTACTGTATCTATGTTGCTATAGGACAGAAGGCATCGACTGTTGCCAACATTGTTAAGACACTTGAAGAGTATGGTGCTATGGATTATACGACAATCGTTGCATCAACAGCCAGTGAGCTTGCTCCTTTACAGTATATTGCTCCATATTCGGGATGTGCAATCGGTGAGGAGTGGATGGAGGCAGGCAAGGACGTGCTTGTAGTTTACGATGACTTAAGTAAGCACGCTGCCGCATACCGTACACTTTCACTTCTTCTTAAGAGAGCACCTGGACGTGAGGCTTATCCGGGTGATGTATTCTATCTCCACTCAAGACTTCTTGAGCGTGCAGCAAGACTCTCAGATGAGCTTGGCGGAGGTTCTCTTACAGCACTTCCGATTATTGAGACACAGGCAGGAGATGTTTCGGCATATATTCCTACCAATGTTATTTCAATCACGGATGGTCAGATTTACTTAGAGACAGAGATGTTCAACTCAGGTTTCCGTCCTGCTATCAATGCCGGTCTGTCAGTATCGCGAGTTGGTGGTGCTGCGCAGATTAAGGCTATCAAGAAGATTGCAGCTCCTATCAGAACAGAGCTTGCACAGTACAGAGAGCTTGCAGCTTTCTCACAGTTTGGTTCTGAGCTTGATGCTGATACCAAGGAGAAGCTTGCACAGGGCGAGAGAATCAAGGAAGTATTAAAACAGCCGCAGTATAAGCCTATGCCTGTTGAGTATCAGGTTATCATTATATATGCGGTCACAAAGAAATTCTTAATTGATATACCGACAGAAGCTATCGGAAGATTTGAGACAGAGCTTTTTGCCTTTATCGATACTAAGTATCCACAGATACCTAGGACCATAAAGGAGACCAAGGTTATGTCCGAGGAAACTGAGAAAGAACTTGCTAATGCTATAAATGAGTTCAAGAAGCAGTTCCGATAAGATAGGAGGTTATCGGTATGGCATCAATGAGAGATATAAAGAGGCGTAAGGAGAGCATTCAGAGCACAGGCCAGATTACCAAGGCTATGAAGCTTGTTGCTACAGTTAAGCTTCAGAAAGCGAGAAGCCGTGCGGAGAATTCCAAGCCGTATTTTGATGCTATGTATAAGGCTGTAACCACAATGATTGCAAGAAGCGGTTCCATTAACCATAGATTTTTGAATAATTCAGGTGAAGGAAAAAAAGCTGTCATTGTAATCACGTCTAACAGAGGACTTGCCGGCGGTTACAATACTAATGTGATCAAACAGGTTACATCAAGTGGCATAGCAAAGGAAGACATGCTTGTATATTCCATAGGTCGTAAAGGCAAAGATTACCTTGCAAGAAGAGGCTATGATATAAAGGCCGATTATTCGGATGTTATCAATGAGCCGATGTACAGGGATGCTATGGATATTGCAGATGCAGTGCTTAATGCATATACGAGCGGAGAGGTCAGTGAAATCTACCTTGCATATACATGCTTTATGAATACGGTGAGCCAGGTTCCTGTATTTATCAAGCTATTGCCTATCAGTGCCGATGACATACAGCTTAAGGATGATGAGAAGGAAGAGCTTGCTGACGGTTCAGTTATGGAATATGAACCGGCAGAGCAGGAAGCACTTGATATTATCATTCCTAAGTATGTCAGCAGTCTTATATACGGTGCACTTGTCGAGTCTGTTGCAAGCGAGAATGGTGCGCGTATGACAGCCATGGACAATGCGACAAGCAATGCGGATGAGATGATTGACGACTTATCCCTCATGTATAACAGAGCACGACAGGGCTCTATTACGCAGGAGCTTACTGAGATTATCGCAGGAGCGAATGCGATAAGTTAAACTATTGCGAAGCGGATTGTGAATAACCGCTTGATTAAAATAATTCATAGAAGGAGAGACACAATGGCCGAGAAAAACAAGGGTAAGATTACCCAGGTTATCAGTGCGGTTCTTGATATCAAGTTTCCGGATGGAAAACTTCCGGATATCTTGAATGCTATCACGATAGACCGTGGCAATGGTGAGACTCTTACGGCAGAAGTATCACAGCATCTTGGAGATGATACTGTAAGATGTATAGCCATGGGCTCGACTGATGGTCTGATAAGAGGAATGGAGGCAGTCGATACAGGCGCTCCAATAAGTGTTCCGGTTGGTGAGAATACACTCGGAAGAATTTTTAATGTCTTAGGCGAGGCTATCGACAATAAGCCGGCACCTGAGAATGTGGAATACATGCCGATTCACAGAAAGGCACCTGCCTTTGAAGAGCAGTCAACACAGACTGAGATTCTTGAGACAGGTATCAAGGTAGTAGACCTCCTCTGCCCATACCAGAAGGGTGGTAAGATTGGTCTTTTCGGTGGTGCCGGAGTCGGTAAGACGGTTCTTATTCAGGAGCTTATCCGTAACATTGCTACAGAGCATGGTGGATACTCTGTATTCACAGGAGTTGGTGAGCGTACCAGAGAGGGAAATGACCTTTATCATGAGATGACGGAATCAGGCGTTATCAACAAGACTACCATGGTGTTCGGTCAGATGAACGAACCGCCTGGAGCAAGAATGAGAGTAGGACTTACAGGACTTACTATGGCTGAGCACTTCCGTGATCAGGGTGGTAAGGATGTACTCCTCTTCATTGATAACATTTTCCGTTTTACACAGGCAGGCTCAGAGGTGTCAGCGCTTCTTGGACGTATGCCTTCAGCCGTAGGTTATCAGCCTACACTTCAGACTGAGATGGGTGCTCTTCAGGAGCGTATCACATCTACTAAGAACGGTTCTATCACATCTGTTCAGGCTGTATATGTGCCGGCGGATGACCTTACTGACCCTGCACCAGCGAATACATTCGCACATCTCGATGCGACAACAGTTCTTTCAAGAAGTATTGTTGAGCTTGGTATCTACCCGGCGGTTGATCCTCTTGAGTCGACATCGAGAATACTTGACCCACGTATCGTAGGTGAAGAGCACTATAAGGTAGCAAGAGCTGTTCAGGAGATTCTCCAGAGATACAAGGAGCTTCAGGATATCATCGCTATTCTTGGTATGGATGAGCTTTCAGAGAATGATAAGCTTGTAGTTGCCAGAGCAAGAAAGGTACAGAGATTCCTTTCACAGCCTTTCTTCGTTGCAGGACAGTTTACCGGTCTTGATGGACGTTACGTTCCTGTTGCCGATACTATCCAGGGCTTTAAGGAGATTCTTGAAGGAAAGTACGATGACATTCCTGAGAGTTACTTCTTGAATTGCGGCGGTATCGAGGACGTGCTTGCCAAGGTTAACAAATAACCTGACGGGAGTTGATTAAATGGCAGACAAATTATTCGAACTTAAAATAATAACGCCTGACAGAACCTTCTATGCCGGAGACAGCAGCATGGTTGAGCTTAACACGACAGAGGGACAGGTTGGTATATATGCCGACCATGCACCGACAGCCATGATACTCTCACCGGGTGTGGCACATATCCACGATGCGGAAGGAAATGTGAAGGCAGCGGCTCTTCATTCCGGTTTTATCGAGATAGGAAAGAAGAGTGTTATGGTGCTTGCTGAGATTGCGGAGTGGCCGGATGAGATAGATATCAACCGCGCCAATGAGGCAAAAATCAGAGCTGAGCGCAGACTCTCATCGCATGACGGCGAGATAGATATTGCAAGAGCTGAATTTGCACTTAAGAGAGCACTTACCAGAATAGAACTCAAGGGCTAATGGGACAGGGGGTCAGACCCCCTGTCCCATTTTGTTTAGAGTTATTGGGACAGAGGGGTCTGACCCCTCTGTCCCATCATTGAATAAAAACTTAAATTTGACATCATAATCTATATAACCTTAGGGAGAATTTTCTTGATTATTAATAAGGAGTGATGTCATATGAAGAGAGCTTGGTATGCAGTGATTATATTGTGGGTTGCAGTGACAGGAATATACATGGCGGACATGGGAAGAGCCGAAAAAGTGTCGATAAGTACAGCATTTTCCGACAGTGCTGCCGGAAGGCAGTGGTGTGAGCTTGACACATATATAGAAGGTTACGGAAAATTCGGTGTGTGTTATCTTACTGAGGATGAGAAGGAGATGCTTGTAAAAAATGTTGCAGCTTCGCTTGGAATATCCTCGCCATGTGAGATAACAACCAAGCAGGAGTACCGTGGCGTGATGGACGGAGAGCCGGAAAGTGATGCGGTGGATATAAGTACCACTATTTTATCAAAAGAAAGCGTTAACGGAAGCGTTACAATAAAGGCAATAACACAGGAGCGGATGGGAGTGTCAGGCACAGCACCAATGACAACAACGGCAGAACAGTATGTGTATGTCAACATAACGGTATACAATAACATTGACTGTGCTAATTCGTACAGGGAGCTTGTGGAGGGAATGTTCAGTGCTATGGGGATACAAGGAAATGTGAACATGAATCTTGTAGGGTCGCTTGAAGGCGCACTCAACAGCAATGAGAAGAATGAACTTGCAGACAGCCTTCTAAAAAAGCTTGATGCCGATATTGTCGCACAGAACCGCGACAGTGATATATTTACAATATACGCATATTCGAAGGGTGTAGGTTCCTATATTACAATAGGCGAAAGTAAAATCAATATGAATATTGCGATTGGATACGATGAGGAGGAAAACATGACAAAGGTATATTTGGCATCGCCGGTGAACAGTCTGGATTATTAGACTGATTAATCGGGAATTATAACTATGAAAAGGAGTAATTTCTTTATCCGGAGTAAAATCATGCATGCATTAAGGATTTTAAGATTGTGGAAAATGACAGGAATTCACAAAATATTAATACTATTTTGAGACTGTTTGTGATAAGATTATACGGTATAGCCTAAAGTATTAATATAGTAATAATATGATGTTGGATTAGAGTGTCATCATGTAAATATGAAATGAATTTAGCTATGATGTATTATTATCATGCATTGGATTTTGAAAATCCGGTCTTAGAAAGGAAATTACATTGAAGAATTTTAAATATAAGGTATTGATATCAATATTTGTCTTTGTGGCAGTCGCAGTGGTTACTATTGTACTCACAAGAGCTACTGACGAGGTTCATTCCGGCAAGGCAGTTATGTCGACAGCCGAACTTCCGGTAGTATATATGATAAGCGAGGAAGGGCAGGAATTCAACCTTTTACATGGCTACGTGACTAATATTGATGAGAGCATGCTGCATGAATGTGTAACTCCTCTGCCTGAAGGAAGAAAGCTGAAGCTTGGAATAGGAACCTATGGACAGAAAATAACAGGGATATCATATAATGGGACAGGGGTCAGACCCCTGTCCCATTTTTTTGTATATTAAATCGCGGTAACATCTATGCGATATTACTTGACAAATAATATTACAAGATATATCATCATGTTATAAGATATTATTTCAAAAATAATATTGCGGACATATTATTGAGAGAATATTAAAAATATTTTTAAAGGGAGGCTGCACTATGGCAAACACTAAGGCTGAACATCACAAAAGGGTTGACGAAGCCCTGAATTTGAAGGGCGGTAAGGAATTTGAGGAAGATTTACAGGCACTTTTGACGGCGGAGAATGCTGAGGAAGGTGACAACGTCATCATCGTACTGGTTGATTTGGACAATTTTGCTAGAGTTAATAGTGATTTTACCCGTGATGAGGGGGACAGGGTTATAATCGAGACGGGAAATCATCTAAAGAATTATCTTGGTGAAAGCGGAACGCTTTATCGAGTGGGAGGAGATGAATTCGGCTTTATTTTTAAAGGTCAGATGGAGAAGGAGGACATTTTTCTGCTGATGGAGGACATGCGGAAGAATTATGATGTGAAGCTTCCGGACGGAATGGCAATGACCATTTCAATAGGCATCGCGACGGCATTTGAGAATGCATCGCGTTATCAGGAGCTGGTCAGAATGGCGGACAGTGCCATGTTCAGGGCAAAATACAACGGCAGAAATAAAGTCGCTCTTGCAAAGGAAGAGAAAATGGTTCCGAAGACATCGCATTACACGCAGGACCAGCTAAAGAGGCTTAACCTTCTTTCTAAAAGGGAGGGAATAGGCGAGGCGATACTTTTGAGGGAAGCGATGGATATGCTGCTCAAAAAGTATGATGTTTAAAAGGGACAGGGGGCAAAAGGGACAGGAGCTTGACTCCTGTCCCTTTTTTGCCTTCTCGCATTTTTGCCTGCTATGGGTAGATGTCAATTGAATAATATAGTAGTATAATTAAATAGAGATAGTTGGCGCAGATTAATATTTGTGGCAGCTTTATGACACTACCATTTTATATGAGGAGGTTAACGCTATGAATTCTAAAAGGTATGTAAAGTATGTAGGTATTGTAACAGGTATAATAATTGTTCTGTTGGTTGGAATATTTATGACGCATAAGCTTGTAAATAAGAATGCAGATATACAGGACAATAGCGAAGAAACAAATAATGGATATCAGGGTTATATTATTTTGACAGACAGCGATGTATTTTTTGTAGCAGAAAATGACTCTAAAATGCTTTCAGAGAAGGAACTTGTCAAACTGAATTTGGAAAACTGTGCTTTTGTGAGTGATGATTTTTCAACTGGAGATAGGGTTAGAATTAATTTTATGACGATAGCTGATTTGTCCCCGCGTATTGCAGACGTGGATTCTATTGAAAAAATTGAGGCGGGGGATGTGAGTAATATAGATGAGGAGGTTATAGGGTTGTTGAAGGAAAAGGAATATAAAATATATTAAATATTTGGAAAACAAATGCGGAGACATGGTATGCCGCTTAGACATATTGGTTGTGGACTTGTTGAATTATGCTTTAAAGTGGTTCATTAATTTATAAATTAATCTGCCAGCTTATGGTGGTTGACAAAAGTAGGTGTATTTGATATATTGTACTCAACAGCTAAACGTATGTTCGATATAAAACGGACTGCTTTACCACCTTGTACATGGTACAATGGCTAATTTCAGGTGCGGTTTCAAGCATGGCTTAGGGATGAATTATATGAATACACGAAAAATATTATATCCGATTAAGTATTGCATTAGCTTCTTTTTTTTATATCTGTTTTTGTATTTTGCAGATTATTTTGAGCCGGTAATATCGCAAAGGCTGATAGACAGTGTTGGAAATCTTGAGGTGGTTGGAAGGCTTATTCTTATATGGGTAGTGCTTTTTGTCGTGAAGCACGTGCTGCAGGTTATACAAAATATTGCAGTAAACAACTATAAGTCCGGTGTAACCAGACTTAGACAAAGAACCATTACTGAAGCGGTATTTGGAATTAAAGGAGATTTATTCAGGGAGCTGGATACAGTCGATGTTGTGTCAAGACAGCTTGATGATGGTATGGTTTTGGACGGTGTATATGCGAATGCTGTTATTGAAACATTGATGTCTGCCGTATTGTTTGTGGTTGTTTTTATAAAATTGTGCGTGCTGAATATTCCTATGGCTGTGTTTATTGTGGCTATGATAGCCTTGAATGGAATGCTCGAATATGTATTTCCGTTAAAGGATGCCTATAAGAAGAGAAACAAGAGCTTAGCCGGGCTCCGGGCAGTGCTGTCAGATGTGTATGCCAATAGAAAGGTTGTGAAAATGCACGCGGCAGAGCAATGTGAGACAGAGCGGATAGGCACTAAGGTGGCTGAGTTTGCAGAGGCAGATAAGAGAAAGCAGCTTCTTAACGGTTACCGCAAGGTTAAGAGTACATTTATAAATGACATAGGTGTACTGCTGATTATAAGTGTTGGCGTGGTCGCAGTCACAAGGGGGCGCTATTCGATAGGTACAATCACGATGATGCTGTTGTACTATGAAAAGCTGAGAAGTGCTGCTGTTCCAATACTCAATGTTGCCCCATTGCTTAAGTATGTGAGGGCAGCCGCAGAGCGTGTGAATGAAGTTACACAGCTTGAGAAGGAGAATGTTGAAGGAGATATTATCTTTGATAGAATTGAAAAACTGGATTTGAATAATTTGTCATATTCGTATGCTGGGAGAAAGGAAATAAGGTATTCCGATATTTCAATCAGTCGAGGAGAATGTATTGGAATTGCTGGGCACAGTGGGGCAGGTAAATCAACACTTATTTCCGTACTTACGTCCCTGTATGAGAATTATAATGGAATGATATATATCAATGGAACGCAGCTCAGAGCCATTGACAAGTCCTGGTACCGTTCGAGAATTGCGTATGTCGACCAGGGAACGAGTCTTTTTGACCGCTCAATTATGGAGAATGTGCGGTATGCAATGAAAGATGGCATGGTGGATATAGGTGATATCGCAGAGCATATCAATATAGGTGAGGATATACTTGAGCGGATGACTTCTAATGGCTTGTCGGGAGGCGAAAAACAGAGAATAGTGCTTTTGAGAGAAATCTTAAAACAGGCGGATGTGATTATTCTGGATGAGTTTTCAAGTGCATTGGATGATGTAAACCAGATTGAGGCGATGAAGCTTGTAAAGCAGCTATATAAGGATAAGATTATTATTATGATAACACATGACAGTGAACTCCTTGTAAACTGCGACAGGGTTTATGAGATGAAGTTATGTTGATTGAGTCTTTCATCACGTTGAGAGTAGGAAGAATCTGTTTGCAACGGACAAAGTGTTATGGTATATTTGTTAACGAGAACAGATTAATTCTAAACATAATTTTCAATATTGCCATGGAGGATACACTATGAGAGTAACAGACGAAATTATATATATTGGTGTGAATGATCACAATGTAGATTTGTTTGAGGGACAGTACAGAGTTCCGAATGGAATATCCTACAACTCATATATTATTATGGATGATAAGATAGCAATTATGGATACAGTTGACATAGGCTTTGTTGATGAGTGGCTTGCCAATGTGAAGACCGCTCTTGGAAGCAGAAAACCGGATTATCTTGTTGTACAGCATATGGAGCCTGACCATTCGGCAAGCATCAAGAAATTTCTTAAGGCATACCCGGACACCACAATAGTCGGAAATGCCAAGACTTTTGTAATGATGGGAAATTTTTTCAGGAATGTAAGCTTTGATAACAGGCTTGAGGTGAAGAATAAAGATACCATTGAGTTAGGGCACCATGTTCTGACATTTGTATTTGCACCTATGGTACACTGGCCTGAGGTTATGGTTACGTATGACAGTGCTGATAAGGTTTTGTTCTCAGCAGATGGCTTTGGAAAGTTCGGGGCACTTGACACGGACGGGGTCTGGGATGACGAGGCAAGACGTTATTATATTGGAATTGTTGGCAAGTATGGTGCACAGGTGCATATGTTACTTAATGCAGCAGCAACACTGGATATCAAGATGATTTGTCCGCTTCACGGACCGGTACTCAGGGATAATCTGGTACATTATATCAGCTTATATGATACGTGGTCATCCTACAGACCTCAGAAAGATGGAGTTGTCATTGCATACGCTTCCATTTACGGCAATACGAAGGAGGCTGTACAGCTTTTGGCAGACAGGCTTAAGGAAAAAGGGACAGAGGTTGAGATATATGATCTTGCACGCGATGATATGGCGGAGGCGGTGTCAGCTGCATTTGAGTATTCCAAGCTGGTGCTGGCATCTCCGACTTACAATGGTGATGTATTCCCATGTATGAGATTCTTTATTGAGCATCTGACAGAGCGTAACTATCAGAAACGTACAGTGGCTTACATTGAGAATGGTTCATGGGCACCTATGGCAGCGAAGGTTATGGCAGGGATGCTTGAAAAGAGCAAGGAGCTTAATGTTATTGAGGACATTGTAAAGATAACATCCTCCGTAAGTGAGGAAAATATATCTGAGCTTGATGCACTGGCACAGAAGCTTGCAGCATTGCAGCCATAAGTGAGTGGAAAAGGCTGCTTTGAGTGCAAGTACCATCTGTGGCAGAATGTATTTTGCAGCAATATTGTATGATTAGATTTAACGGAGAACTATGTGGTATTGACAGCATGGTTCTTCGTTTTTTTATGTATTGTCACAGGAATGAATAAACTTCTTATTTTGACATCATACTCTGTATGATACAAGACTCATAATGTTTTGAGGATTGTGAGAGCACGAGGTGTGGAGCAATTCAGTATCATATAATATTGTGAAAGCTATAAGGAGTGATGTCGTATGAAAAGAGCATTATATGCTGCAATTATATTGTGGGTTGTCGGTAGTGGAGTATATCTGGCGGTGATGGAGAGAGTTCATAGTGTGTCGATAAGCACTGCGTTTACAGACAGTGCGGATGAGAGGCAGTGGTGTGAGCTTGACACGTATATAGAGGGCTACGGAAAGTTCGGGGTATGTTATCTCACGCAGGAGGAAAAGGAGAAGCTTGTAAAAAATATTGCATCGGCACTTGGAATAACATCATCGTATGGGCTGGCAACGGTATATGAGGAGGAAGTAAATACAACGGTTCTCTCAAAGAATAGCGTCAATGGGAGTGTGACGATAAAGGCGATTACGCAGGAACAGCAGGGCACAGATAATACTGCCACGGAGGACGAACAGGCTTATGACAGCACAACAGAATCTGGGCTTGCGGCAAATCAGTATGTGTATGTGAACATTACAGTGAACAATGATATGGATTGTGCCAGCTCTTACAGGGAGCTTGTTGAGGGTGTGTTTGACGCGATGGGGATACAGGGAAATGTGAATATGAATCTTGTGGGTTCGCTTGAGGGGGCACTCAACAACATAGAGAAAAATGAGCTTGCGGACGGTCTGTTAGATAGGCTTGACGCGAAGGTTGTTGCAGAAAACCGGGATAGCGACATATTTACTATCTATGCATATTCAAAGGGTGCAGGCTCCTATATCACGATTGGCGGCAGCAAAATCAACATGAATATTGCAATTGGGTATGACGAGGAGCAGAACAGGACGAAGGTATATCTTGCCTCGCCGGTTAATAGTCTTGATTATTAAAAATATTATATGTCATTAAATACGAGACCGTTTCAAGTTTTGTGTAAACGTTAAAAACTGATATAAGATTTGTGAATA
>UQYF01000019.1 GCA_900545175.1 uncultured Eubacteriales bacterium | reverse complement strand
AACCCTCGCGCCGCTATTAACGACCTGCACCCTTTCCAGGGGTGTCCCTTCAGCCTCTTGGGTACTTCTCCAAACAGCCTGACTTTAAAAGTCAATATTCTGTTATCGAATCCAGATTCCCGGATCAGAGCGGAGAGGATGGGATTCGAACCCATGCGCCCGTGAAGACAAACGGTTTTCAAGACCGCCCCGTTATGACCGCTTCGGTACCTCTCCATATTGTTTTGCGCCTTGCTCAGCGCAGGATTTATATTATCACCATTATGCTATAATGTCAACAGATTTTTACAAATTTTTTTAATTTTTTTAAAAAAAGATATTTTTCATCTATTTCCCACGTATTTACAAGCATGTTCAAGCATCCAAAAGCGTTTGAAAAGCAGCGCTTTAACAGCATTTTTGACTTAATTTTACAAAATCACCCCGAAAAACTGTTTTTCCTCAATAAACGCAACAGCATCAAAAGACTTGTATAATACAAAGTCCCCCAGATAAAATGCCTTCTTTCAATGGCAGTAATTTTTATAAGCTATAAAATCTGTGAGGCAATGCGTATGTCTTCAGGTGTTGTAATCTTAATATTATTGTACGAACCTTTACAAAGCTTCACTTTCATTTTTCCAAACCGTTCTGCTGCCATTGCATCATCAGTAACATCTGCCAACGCGCTTTTTTCCGCTAGCGCCTTCTCCATTGCGCAATATGCTTCCAGAATATTAACAAACGAAAAACACTGCGGTGTCTGTACAGCCATAAGTGTTGAACGCTTAGGAGTCCCTGCGCAGAAACCATCCTCATCGGTAATCTTTATTGTATCCTTCACAGGGACTGCCGGAATACATGCACCATACTGTTCAACAGAGTGCCTGCATTCCGTTAACAGTTCTGCGTCAATACAAGGCCTTGCTCCATCATGAATATATACAAACGCATCATCCGCGGCAATGCCAAGACGTTCTATTTCCTTTAATCCGTTAAAAACAGAATCATATCTTTCTTTTCCGCCGCTGACTATCGCACATACCTTTTTCAAAGCATATTTTTCAATTATGTTCTTTTGGCAATACTGTTCCTCATTTTTTCCGCACACTAAGACAACAGCATCCATAAAGCTGTCCTCAAATGTTTTCAATGAATAGTATAATACCGGATTTCCCTTTAATTCTATGTACTGCTTAGGTGTGTCACTGTTCATTCTGCTGCCTTTTCCACCTGCAAGTACAACCGCTATATGCTTATATCTTCCCATATTTTCTTATTATCTCCTATTGTATGCAAAGCACAACGTCTAAGGCATCACTATCAGCCATCAAGCCTGCCTCTCAGGCTCTTCTCACCGAGCTTGAGATTAGGCACAGCATTCAAATCCCATCCTGCGCGTACTCCCGCCATGTATTCATAATACCCTGCCGAGCCTATCATCGCTGCATTGTCCGTACAAAATATAGGTGAAGGATGATAAAATGTGATGTTATTCTTCCTACATTCATTCTCTAATGCTGCTCTAAGTGCACTGTTAGCCGCAACTCCGCCTGCAACTGCCAGCTTCTTACAGCCATATTCCTTTGCTGCCATTATCGCGCGTGAAACCAAGGCATCTACTACCGCATTCTGAAATGATGCCACAAGATCAGCTCTGTTAATCTCTTCATTCTTCATCTCGCTGTGATTAATATAATTCAACACAGCGGATTTAATTCCGCTAAAGCTGAAATCATACGGTGAGCCATCAACCTTAGCTCTCGGAAATGCTATCGCATCCTTATTGCCCTCTTTTGCAAGCTTGTCTATCTTCGGACCTCCGGGATATCCAAGTCCTACTGCACGAGCAACCTTATCAAACGCTTCACCTGCTGCATCATCTCTGGTTCTTCCGATTATCTTATACACGCCATAATCCTCGACAAGCACAATATTAGTATGTCCGCCTGAGACAACAAGACATGTAAAAGGCGGTTCAAGGTCAGGATTTTCTATGTAATTTGCGCTTATATGCCCCTCGATATGATGTACTCCGACAAGCGGTTTATCTGCGGCAAACGCAAGTGACTTTGCAAAAGCCACACCGACAAGCAGTGCTCCGACAAGTCCCGGACCATATGTAACCGCAACTGCCGTTATATCTTCAAGTGACACACCAGCCTCCTTAAGTGCCTGCTGTGTCACCTGATTCACCTGTTCCATATGCTTGCGGGATGCAATCTCCGGCACAACTCCTCCATACAATGTGTGCAGATCTATCTGTGAAGATATTATATTTGATAACACAACTCGTCCGTTTTTTACAACTGATGCCGCCGTTTCATCGCATGAGCTCTCTATTGCAAGTATCAGTACATCCTTATTTTTATCCGTCTCATCTTTTAGGGTATTTATAGTATCATTCATGACATTTACGCTTCCTTTTTCAATGCTTACCTTTTCAATATTCGAAGTTATTCGCCTTCCACCTGCGTATCCGGAATCACTTCCCAGAACAGAATCTTCCACTGTCCTTCCTTGTCCTGCCTAAGTGTATATTGCTCACACACTTTATTTCTGGAACCGCCTTCCTGCGATGTGTAATACATAGCTTTAACCTTGGCATATTGTATTCCGTTGTCAGTAAGCATCTCTATATCAGATGCTCTCTGTATAGTGTATTCCACAATTTTTTTCTTTTGAAGGCTGTATGACTCTATCTCACTTTTAAGGCGTTCCAAATATTCATCATAATCATTATATGTCAACAGCTCTGAATCAAATGTTGCCCTTGCATGCTGGGCAAGCCCGTTGAGCTGGTCATCATCATATTCGCCATCATAGAACGCTTTGATAACTCTGCTGTAAAACAGCACAACATCATGAGGATTAGCCGGATAATTCAAATCCATATCCCTTGCTAATATCTGCCCAACCTCCGATGTATCCGCTACAGGCTCTTCATCAGATGTCGGGGTGGAAGTCAGTTTTATGTAACATGCCAAAATAACGCTTGCCATAAGTGTAATTACAAGAATTGATTTTAATATACTCCATTTATCTTTCTTATTTTTCATAGCTAATCCTCCTTGTATAATTATTGATATAAATTTATCAATCTTCTTCGAAGTTCAATGTAATACTCTTTCCATCCTTTGAAGCCACCGATGCCTGGAATATATCCCTTACTTTATCCATAAACTCCTCCGGATGCGCCATTGATGGGCTGTAATGCGTAAGCCACATCTCTTTCACTTTCGCTTTGTCTGCAATGGAAGCCGCCTCATACATTGTCATATGCTTATATTCCTTGGCCTTTGAAATCTTGTCAGGCTCGCCATACATTCCTTCACATATGAACAAATCGGCATCCTCTGCGTACCGGGCAATAGTATCTGTCGGTCTGCTGTCTGTACAGTAGGTTACTTTTATACCCTTTCGCGGCGGTCCCATAACCATATCCGGTGTATAAGTCATTCCTTCCGCTTCAACCGTATTTCCCTTCTGAAGTACATTCCACCGGTTTATCGGAATACCAAGTTCGCGCGCTTTCTCCGCATCAAATTTGCCGGCGCGCTCAATGCGCACACTGTAACCATAACATAATATGCCATGATTTACCCTGTACGCATTTATGACATAACCATTAAGCCTTATCTCTTCCTCCGGCTGTGTGAGTTCAATATATTTAATTTCAAAAGGCAGCTCCGGTGCAATAACACGCAGCGAGCCGACTATTCTCTCAACTCCCTTCGGACCAATAATAGTAAGTGGTTCTGTTCTCTCAGCATTTCCCATGCTCAGCAAAAAACCCGGCAGACCACTTATATGATCAGCATGATAATGTGTAAAACATATTATATCTACAGGCTTAGAGCTTATCCCGGCCTTTTTCATGGCGACCTGCGTTCCTTCACCGCAGTCTATCAGAAGCTGGCTGCCATTATACCGCAAAACCAGTGCAGTAAGCCATCTTCCGGGAAGCGGCATCATTCCACCTGTTCCTAGCAGACAAACATCAAGCATTAAAATCCTCCTAATTTTCCTATCAAGCTATATAATAAATATGCCGCCATAACATGCAAAGCGCTCCTATAGCAGCTCAGTGCGCTGTGAAATCATTGCAGGATACTTAAAACCTGCTAAAAGCCTATCGTAGCATTCCTCACATATATCAAATTTGTGATTTTCTCCATCCTTCTCAGAAAAATAATCCCACTCTGCACATATATGAACAACTCCCTCACGCACAATACCATTTGCAACAACCAGATTTCTGCCGCAGCAATTACATACAACCGCTGTAAGATAATTTCCTTTATATTTTCTCATAGATATCACATCTTCCCTTTCCGGCACTCACAGAGCTTCTCTCATAAGTGCAATGTCATTTTCCGTATTGCAATGTTATTATATATAAAAAAATATTCGTTTTTCCAGTGGAAATCGGTTGTATAAATGGTATATTTTATAATATTTTTGTCATTAAAACCGCATTTTCAGTAGGTTTCTGGTAAAAGTTCTTTCGCATTCCATCAATTTCAAAACCATATCCTGTGTAAAGGCGTCTTGCAGCAGTATTACTCTCCCTGACTTCAAGATGAAGATACTTGACATTTCTTCTGACGCACAGAGTTACAAGGCCTTCAAGCAGCTTATGCGCTATCCCTCTGTTACGATACTGTTCATCTACCGCAATATTGGTAATCTCAGCCTCATCCATAACGACCTGCATTCCTGCATATGCGACAACACTGTCTGTCACTCCATCTAAGGCTACTATATACTCATAATTTTGTGAATCCGCCGCATCCGCAAAGGCTGCCGCACTCCATGGCATTGAAAAGCATTTTTCTTCTATAGCTGCCACTTCACCAACGTGTCTTTGCTCCATAGCCGCAATAATAATGTCAGCCATTTGCAGACCTCTTTTCAATCAGTTCTCTCTCCGCCTGCGAGAGTCTAAGATAATCCGGAAGATGCTCCGATGCCGGCTCTGTCTTTCCTTCTTTGTAATAAATCTCACCAAGAACAGCCACCGATGCAGCTTTCTGCCTGTTCATTGAAGCTGGTGCAAATTCATAGCCTGTTCCATTAAAATGCTCATTGATTCTATCCTTAAAAACAGGTATTCCATCTCCTATAAACATGACTTTTCTTCCAATCTTGTCTATCGCATCGAGCTTTTCCATAAGTTCATCAAATGTTATTGCGCTGTTTTCAAGCAGTATATTAAATCTGCCGTCCGCAAATTCATATATACCTGTGTACACCTGTGAACGTCTGGCATCCATAATAGGACATATAAGTCCATTGTAGCCGTATGCATTATAAGCCATGGCATCAATAGTCGGGACATGTATAAGCGGAATGTCAAGAGCCATACCAAGCCCCTTAGCTGTCGCAGAGCCGATTCTTAAGCCGGTATATGAACCGGGACCTCCCGATACTGCAATCGCATCAAGAGAATGCTTATCTGTCTGAGTCATCCTAAGTATCTCATCTATCATAGGCAGCAAGGTCTGCGAATGGGTAATCTTATGATTAACTGTATACTCTGCAACAAGAATATCGTCATCGACTATTGCCGCTGATGCGACAAGCGATGAACTCTCAATTGCAAGAATTTTCATTGTTATCTTCCCTCCTTTATAGTTACAAGGCGATAATCAAAACCTTTTTGTGTATCTTTTTTGATTTCAATAAACGTGCAGTCTTTTGGAAGCAGCTCCTCTATCATAAGTCCCCATTCCACAATACATACACCATCACCGTAAAAATATTCCTCATAGCCAATCTCATCCATCTCACTGACATCGCCTATCCGATAAACATCAAAATGATAGAATGGCATTCTTCCGTCATGATATTCCTTGACTATGGTAAAAGTAGGGCTGTCGACGTAATCTGTAACTCCTAGTCCATCAGCAAATCCCTGTGTAAAAACCGTTTTCCCGGTTCCTAAATCTCCTGTGAGACATATTACCTGCCCCGGCACAGCTTTCTTTGCAAGCTCCTGTCCAAAGCGGTATGTGTCCTCATATGAAAATGTCTCTATAGTTCTTATATTGCTGTTCACTCTGTCCTCCATAGAAGCGTATAGCTCAATATCCTGCTATATTTTTTTAAGCCTGCCCAGCAGATGCTCACCTACCAGCTTCACAAATTCACCGTATTGCGAACCTATAGCCGCCTTTGGCAGAATAATTCCGTTATTTACCGTGATGTATATTACCACAACTTTACCGTAATCTGCCGCCTTATAGCACTCATCCCAGCCCTTGGATGTAACGCTCTCACCCTGACTTACGGTTATTCCTTTGTCATCAAAGCTGTAGCTTAGCTCTTCCTTGTATACAGGATTTTTTGCAATCTGCCGTCCTGCACTCTTCCAGAGCATAATCGGCTGTATAATCGTATAAATCGAGCCGAGCAGAATTAACAGCAGCGTGCTCTGAAGCCCCATCTGCCTGCATGTAATTCCTGCGACAGCAAAACAGCCTATTCCGAATAAAAATGAAATCACACCCATAGGCTTGCGGTACGCATTATTGATAAGAAAGGTAAACATTTCCTTTCTTGTAAGCTTTACTTTAAATTCCACCTTCATTGCAAATCCTCATCTCTCATATACATTAAATAATCATTGTAAGCTGAATTCTCTTCTTAGCCTCATCTACGCTCAAAACCTTGACCTCGACAATATCACCTACGCTCACAGCATCAAGAGGGTGCTTAATAAACTTCTTATTGGTTATCTGAGATATATGGACAAGTCCGTCCTGATGTACTCCTATATCGACAAAAACCCCAAAATCTATTACATTTCTTACTGTTCCTTTTAAAATCATGCCCGGTGTCAAATCCTTCATCTCCATGACATCTGTTCTTAGAATAGGCTTTGGCATCTCTTCTCTAGGGTCACGACCCGGCTTTTCAAGCTCTTTTAAAATGTCAGCAAGTGTAAGCTCTCCGATTTCAAGCTCCTTTGCCAGCTCCGGTATATTCTTAACTTTTCCGGACAGCCCTTTGAGTCCTCCCGCTGTTATATCCTCTGCGCTGTAGCCAAGCTTTTTTAGGAGTCTGTCTGCGGCATCATAGCTCTCAGGATGAACGCTAGTGGCATCAAGAGGATTGCTTCCGCCTGTTATTCTCATAAAGCCTGCACACTGCTCATATGCCTTAGGTCCGAGCTTGGCAACCTTCAGTAACTGCTTCCTGTTGTCAAATCTGCCATTCTCTTCTCTGTACACAACTATATTCTTAGCAATGGTCTTTGTGATTCCCGATATATATTCAAGAAGTGACGCTGATGCCGTATTTAAGTCAACTCCGACCTTATTAACGCTGTCTTCCACAACTCCCTCAAGAGCTTCACCGAGCTTCTTCTGGTTCATATCATGCTGATACTGTCCCACTCCGATCGACTTAGGGTCAATCTTTACAAGCTCTGCAAGCGGGTCCTGAAGTCTCCTTGCAATAGATGCCGCACTTCTTTGTCCCACATCGAAGTTAGGAAATTCCTCCGTTGCAAGCTTGCTTGCCGAATATACGGAAGCTCCTGCCTCATTTACGATAATATACTGTACAGGTGCATCAAGCTCCTTTAAAAGCTCAACAATAACCTGCTCAGACTCTCTCGAAGCAGTTCCGTTTCCAACAGAAATAAGTGTGATATTGTATTTCTTAATGAGCTTTTTAAGGACCTCTTTTGCCTCAGATATCTTATTCTGAGGTGCTGTAGGATAGATTACCGTAGTGTCAAGAACCTTTCCTGTTGCATCCACAACCGCAAGCTTACAGCCTGTTCTGAAAGCAGGATCCCAGCCTAGCACAACATGCCCGGAAATCGGCGGCTGCAAAAGAAGCTGCTCAAGATTCTTTCCAAACACTTTTATCGCTCCGTCCTCCGCTGTCTCTGTAAGCTGATTTCTTATCTCTCTTTCTATCGACGGCGCAATCAGTCTCTCATAGCTGTCCCTTATGCAATCCTTAAGAGCCTGAACTGTGTTAATGTTATCCCTGACTATAATCTGCTTCTCAAGGTATGACAAGATTTTATCCTCAGGTGCCTCTATCTTCACTGTCAGTATCTTCTCATTCTCTCCGCGGTTAACCGCTAAGATTCTATGTCCTGCCATCTTAGCAACCGGCTCGGTAAAATTATAATACATCTCATATACGGTCTTTGCGTCTGCATCCTTGGCTGTTGAGCTTAAAATGCCTTCTTTAAATGTAATCTCTCTTATCCTTGTTCTGTAGTCGGCATTATCGGATATCAACTCTGCGATTATATCCATAGCGCCGGCAATCGCCTCCTCAGGTGTATTCACACCCTTGTCCCCGCTCACATACGCCTCGGCAGCTTTAACAAGAGGCTCCTTCGTCATCTGGAGCATGATTACGTTTGCAAGTGGTTCTAGCCCCTTCTCCTTGGCTATAGTCGCTCTCGTCCTTCTCTTCGGGCGATAAGGACGATATAAATCCTCAACTGCCACCATTGTCCCAGCCTTCTCTATCTGAGCTTTGAGTTCATCGGTGAGAAGCCCCTGCTCTTCGATGCTCTCGATAACCTGAGCTTTTTTATCCTCTAAGTTTCTAAGGTACTTAAGTCTCTCATCAAGGTTACGAAGCTGTTCATCATTGAGCGCTCCTGTAGCCTCCTTTCTGTATCTAGAGATAAAAGGTATCGTACAGCCCTCATCTATAAGCTTAACTGCCGCTTCAACCTGGCCATTTCTAACATTAAGTTCCGAGGCTATCGCCTTTATAATATCCATATCAATAAATTCCTTCCATCGTTATCTTGCATCCTGCTGCCGCATTTTCAAAATCCGCATGAAATGATGAATATACCGCAGTTTTCTTCTATACATTATATAGCATTTTCTTTTCCGTGTCCATTACAAAGAGTTATCCGTAAAGCCAAAGCTGCCCTGCACTTATTATGTGCAGGGCAGCCCTTAATCTCCGGTATTCTATTGTTTAAAAATGATTAATGTGCCAAAAATAAAAACTATTATATTTATGACTCATAAAATGCCTTGTAGATTGCTTTAAATGCTCTCTCAAAGTCTTCTTCCTTAACACCTACTATAATGTTAAGCTCTGATGAACCCTGGTCAATCATCTTGACATTAATATTCTCATCCGCAAGTGCAGTGAAAAGCTTGCCGGCAGTACCGTGGCTTGACTTCATTCCACGTCCTACTACGGCTATGAGTGCAAGACCGGATTCAATCTCTATAGCATCAGGATGAACATTTCTGTGAAGTCCTGCAAGAACCTCCTGCTCCTTCTCAACGAACTCATCCTGATGTATTACTATTGACATTGTATCAATTCCGGAAGGTGTATGCTCGAAGGAAAGCCCCTGCTTTTCAAACACTTCAAGAACTTTACGTCCAAAGCCAATCTCCGAATTCATCATGTCCTTCTCAATGCTCACTACCGTAAAGCCCTTCTTGCCTGCTATACCTGTGATTACATACTCCGGCTTACGCGATGTGCTCTCCACAATCATTGTTCCCGGATCCTCAGGCTTGTTGGTATTGCGGATATTAATCGGTATGCCTTCCTTGCGGACAGGGAATATGGATTCATCATGGAGCACTGTTGCACCCATGTAAGAAAGCTCTCTCAATTCTTTATATGTTATAGTCACAATAGGCTTAGGATTGTCGATTATTCTAGGATCAGCAACAAGGAAGCCGGATACATCTGTCCAGTTCTCGTAAAGGTCAGCCTTGACTGCTCTTGCGACAATAGCACCGGTTATGTCTGAGCCGCCGCGTGAAAATGTCTTGATTGTATCATTCGGCCTGATTCCGTAAAATCCCGGAACAACAGCCCTGTCAACAGTTAAAAGTCTTTCTGAAAGCACCTGATTAGTCTTCTTCGCATCGAGATTGCCGTTGGTATCAAAAAAGATTACATCCTCTGCATCTACGAATTCATAGCCAAGATAATTAGCAAGAATAATACCGTTAAGGTATTCACCTCTTGATGCCGCATAGTCACGTCCTGCTCTCGCCTTAAACGCTGCTTCTATATTAGCAAATTCCTTCTCTAAAGACAAATCAAGACCAAGGTCATCAATAATCTCCTGATATCTTGCTTTGATATCAGCAAAAATATCTGAAAAATCATATCCCTTTGACGCTACTCCATAGCAGTCATAGAGCATATCCGTAACCTTAACATCTTCCTTGAAGCGCTTTCCTGGAGCTGATGGCACGACATATCTTCTTGATTCATCAGCATGAATGATGTCAGCAACCTTCTTAAACTGCTCCGCACTTGCAAGTGAACTTCCACCGAATTTAACAACCTTTAACATTTTTCATATCCTCCGTGTTACCTAAGCTTATATTTACAATTCTATTCTTATTGTATTCTTTATGCCCTTAAGACTGCATGCCGCCTTCGCAAACTCTGCTTCCTTGACGGAACCTGTGACAAAAGCAAATTCCCCATCAATCACATTGTCACATATCGTAACTCCGCCAAAAAGCTTCTCAAGCTCTGACTCTTTCTCCGCCGCATTGCCTTCCATGCGTACATAAAAGCTGTTTTCCACTTCATCGATAGATATAAGCTCCTGCTTTTCCTGTGACCAGCCGTTATTCACATACTCGCCTGCGTGACGAACCGCATCGACAATATCCGATACGACAGCACTTGCCGTAGGAAGCTTTCCTGCACCGGCACCGTAAAACATAACATCACCAAGCATATTGCCCTTTACACATACTGCGTTTACCACATCATGCACAGATGCGAGCGGCTTACCATACCTAAGCATTCTCGGTGTTACCATAACATACATTCCGGCATCAGTAACACAGCTCTTAGCTACAAGCTTAATCGTTACGCCAAGCTTGGCTGCATACGCAAAATCGCCGGCACTCACCTTAGTTATACCTTCGGTATATACATTCTCAAAATCAACCTGTTTTCTGCTGATGATTGAGCTTAAAATAGCAATCTTTCGTCCTGCATCAAAGCCTTCTACGTCTGCTTCAGGATTTCTCTCGGCATATCCAAGCTTCTGTGCCTGTGCAAGCACTTCGTCATAGGATGCGCCTTCCTTCTCCATCTTTGTGAGTATAAAGTTGGTTGTTCCGTTAAGGATTCCCGATACTTCAAGAACCTCATCCGCAGTTATGCACTGCTCAAGCGGTCTTATTATAGGTATTCCTCCGGCAACACTTGCCTCAAAGAAGAAATTAACATTCTTCTCCTTGGCAATTCCTAGCAGTTCAGCGCCGTGTTTTGCCACAAGCTCCTTATTGGAGGTACACACGCTCTTGCCCTTTAAAAGAGCTGATTTTACGAACGAGTAAGCCGGATTGACTCCTCCCATCACCTCAACTATGATTGAAACGTCATCATCGTTGAGAATAATATTGAAATCATGAACAACCTTCTTCTCAATAGGTGTTCCCGGAAACTCCTTAAGGTCTAAAACATACTTAAGATTAATTTCCTGTCCTGCACTCTTTTCAAGCACCTTTGCATTTCTGCTCAGCACTTCCACAACTCCTGAGCCTACTGTACCATAACCTAGAACTGCTACATTTACCATTCTACTTTTCCTCCATCAGCTTCTTTGCATCTTCCGCCTCGTCTGCGGTGAGTAAATTATGAATATCTATTATGAGTATAAGTTTTCCTGCTTTGTTGGCAACCTTGACAAAGTATGCCGTGTCACGGTTGGTTGCTATACTTGGAAAATCTCTTATCTCCTCTTCCTGAAGGTCATCTATCTCTTCAACCTCATCAACCTCTATCGCAAGCTTCATATCAGGAAGATTTGCAATTATAAGCTTAGTCTGTCCCGGAGCCTGCGGAAGCTTGAACTTATCTCTCAAACTGTAGACCGGAATAATATCTCCTCTCAGGTTGATAATTCCTTTTATGCTGCTTGAAGCATTCGGAACTCGAACGATATCCTGATCCTTCTCTATGGCATTAACATACTTGATATCTATGCCATATAACTCATTTCCAACTCTGAATACAATCGGTTTTAAAGCCTCTGCCATGATAATCCTCCTTTATTCTTCTGTTGTTCCCTTTTTGCCAAGACTCAACCACTTAAGGTAGGCACCCATGAAGCGGTCAAGGTCTCCGTCTAAAACTGCTGCGGCATTTCCCGATTCCTCGCCTGTCCTGTTATCTTTGACCATAGTATATGGCTGAAGTACATAGCTTCGAATCTGGCTTCCCCAGCCGTTCTCCATAACTTCTCCACGGATATCAGCCGTCTTTGCCGCATTCTCAGCCTGCTTTAACAGGAAAAGCTTTGCCTTTAACATCTGCATCGCTTTGTCCTTGTTCTGATGCTGTGAACGCTCATTCTGGCACTGTACTACCGTACCTGTAGGAATATGTGTTATACGGATAGCAGATGAAGTCTTATTTATATGCTGGCCGCCTGCGCCGCTTGAACGATAGGTGTCAATACGCAGATCATCCTCATTGATATCGACATCCAAATCTTCCTCTATATCCGGCATTACATCGCACGACACAAAGGAAGTCTGTCTCTTACCGGCCGCATTAAACGGTGATATACGCACAAGTCTGTGAACTCCGTGTTCCGACTTAAGATATCCATATGCGTTAAGACCGTTTACCTGAATTGTAACGGACTTGACACCTGCTTCATCGCCTTCGAGCAAATCAAGTGTCTCGACTGTAAATCCTTTGCTGTTTGCCCATCTTGTGTACATTCTAAGGAGCATTGACGCCCAGTCACAGGACTCTGTTCCGCCTGCTCCGGCATGAAGTGTAAGAATGGCATTACACTTATCATACTCACCGGACAGCAATGTCTCCATCTGGAGCTTTTCAAACAATGCTTCAAAATTATCCACAAGCTGGCCTATCTCCGGTATCAGACTCTCGTCATTCTCCTCATATGCCATCTCTATAAACTCTTCGGCATCTGTCTTGTCCTTCTCAAGCTTTTTAAAATCTTCTATATCAGCCTTTAAACCTTTGAGCTCCTTCATATAGTTGTTAGACTTCTCAGGATTATCCCAGAAATCCGGTTCCTCCATATGACGCTCAATCTCTTCAATTCTCTTTGACTTATTAGCTAAGTCAAAGTGAATCCCTCAATTCGGTTAATGGCTGTTCGTATCCGTTCAGACGGAATTTAAACTGATCAAGTTCGACCACTAATCTCACCACCTTAATTTTATTATTTTCATTATACATAAAAGTTGATTTTTTGCAATTAAAATTTTAAAGTTTTAGCGTAGTACAGTTAAGCATTCCTGCCGCAGCAGTTCTTATACTTAAGACCTGAGCCGCATGGACATGGGTCATTTCTCTGAATCTTCTTCTCTTCACGCTTTACAGGTGCCTTAGCTGTGCTCTCATCGCGGTTGGTTCCGGTAACTTTGGCAACCTGCTCACGCTTCTCAGTCTTTTGCTCAATCTTGACATGGGTTACAAGTCTTACTGTATCTTCCTGAATTCTTGCAATCATATTGTCGAACATGTCATAGCCCTGCATCTTGTATTCGACAAGCGGGTCCTTCTGTCCGTAAGCATTAAGACCTATACCCTGTCTTAACTGATCCATATCATCAATATGGTTCATCCAGTTAGTGTCTATAGCTCTCAACAGGCATACTCGCTCTATCTCTCTGATATGCTCAGGAACAGGGAACTCTGCTTCCTTCTCAGCATAGAACTTCACTGCACGCTCCTCAACGCCCTGAATAAGCTCCTTCTTATTCTTGTATCCATCCTCCGGTGTAACCGGCTCAATAGGAACAAGTCTTAATAGATTCTCGTTAAGCTCCGCATACTTCCATTCCGATGGGTCTGTATCGGCATTAATTGAATAATCAATATAACCTTCAATCTTATCCTTCATCATCTTGATGATGTCGTTTCTTAAGTTCTGACCGTCAAGCACCTTACGTCTCTCAGCGTAGATTGTCTCTCTCTGCTCATTCATAACCTGGTCATAGTCGAGAAGATTCTTACGGATACCGAAGTTGTTCGTCTCTACCTTCTTCTGTGCTCCTTCAATAGCCTTAGAGAGCATGCTGTGCTCAAGTCTCTCATTCTCAGGTATCTTGAGCGCATTAAACATTGCCATAAGTTTATCTGATGCGAACAATCTCATTAAGTCATCCTCAAGTGAAATATAGAAGCGTGATTCACCCGGATCTCCCTGACGGCCTGAACGTCCGCGAAGCTGATTGTCAATACGTCTTGACTCATGGCGCTCTGTACCTATTATCTTTAGGCCTCCTGCTGCCCTTGCTGCCTCATCGAGCTTGATATCGGTACCACGTCCTGCCATGTTAGTTGCGATTGTTACCGCACCATGCTGACCTGCCTGTGCAACTATCTCTGCCTCAAGCTCATGGAACTTGGCATTAAGTACATTGTGCCTGATTCCTCTCTTCTTAAGAAGATTGCTTACCTCCTCAGACTGCTCTATTGTAATTGTACCTACAAGAACAGGCTGTCCCTTTGCATGCGCTTCCACAACATCTTCTACTACAGCATGCAGCTTCTCTTTTCTGGTCTTGTATATTACATCATCGTAATCAATTCTTGCTATAGGCTTATTCGTAGGAATCTCAATAACATCCATTCCGTAAATCTCACGGAATTCCTTCTCCTCTGTAAGTGCCGTACCCGTCATACCTGACTTCTTCTCAAACTTGTTAAAGAAGTTCTGGAATGTGATTGTCGCAAGAGTCCTGCTCTCACGTCTTACCTTAACATGCTCTTTTGCTTCGATAGCCTGATGAAGTCCATCCGAGAAACGTCTTCCGGGCATGATACGTCCTGTAAATTCATCTACAATAAGCACCTCATTATCCTTGACAACATAATCCTGGTCGCGGAACATAAGATAATGCGCACGAAGCGCAAGTATTACATTGTGCTGAATTTCAAGATTCGATGGGTCAGCTAAATTGTCGAGATGGAAAAACTGCTCAACCTTCCTTGTTCCCTGTTCAGTGAGATTGACAGTCTTATCCTTCTCACTTACAACGAAGTCTCCTGTCTCCTCAAAGCCTGCACCCATCAAAATATCCATCTTGGATATATCATCATTGTTGCTCGTACCCTTTTCAAGCTGTCTGGCGAGGATATCACATACCTCATATAGCTTTGTGGAGGAATTTCCCTGTCCGGAAATAATAAGAGGTGTTCTGGCTTCATCGATGAGTACTGAGTCAACCTCATCGATAATCGCATATCTTAAATCACGAAGGACAAGATTCTCCTTATAAACAGCCATATTATCTCTAAGATAATCAAAGCCTAATTCATTGTTGGTGACATAAGTGATATCACACTTGTATGCTTCCCTTCTCTCCTCAGGCTTCATATTATTTAAAACAACTCCTACCGTAAGTCCAAGGAAACGGTGAACCTGCCCCATCCACTCTGCATCACGGGATGCAAGATAATCATTGACCGTAATGACATGAACGCCCTTGCCTTCAAGTGCATTAAGGTATGCCGGAAGTGTCGATACAAGAGTCTTACCTTCACCTGTTCTCATCTCGGCTATACGTCCCTGATGAAGAATGATACCACCGATAAGCTGTACTCTGTAATGCTCCATTCCGATAGACCGCTTAGCAGCCTCCCTTACTGTGGCAAACGCTTCCGGAAGTATATCATCAAGTGTCTGTCCTTCTGCAAGTCTCTTCTTAAACTCATCTGTCTTAGCTCTGAGTTCTTCATCTGTGAGAGCCTGCATTGAAGGACGAAGCGCTTCAATCTTATCCACAATCGGATAGATTCTCTTTAGTTCGTGCTCACTATGTGTTCCGAATAACTTCTGAATAATTCCCATTGATATTATCTCCTAAAATATAAAAATGTCCCAATTATCAGTATTCTAACACTTATGCATACTGTTTGTAAAGGAAGTTTTCGTCTGCTTTTGGCAAAGAATGGATTTAAAAAAGAAAACAGCCTTCACGTTTTCGTGAAAGCTGTCTTCTTCTATACTCCGAACTTATATATTAAGTATTAATCAAGCTCCGGCTCGATAAGACCATATGTGTTGCCTTTTCTCTTATATACTACATTAACTTCGCCTGTCTCAGCATTGGAGAATACGAAGAAATTATGTCCGAGAAGCTCCATCTGGATACAAGCCTCTTCAGGATCCATAGGCTTAATTCCGAATCTCTTGGAACGAACAATCTTAACTTCTGCCTCCTCATCATAATCATTATCGATATAATCCTGAGTGAAAACTGTTCCGGCTGACTGCTTAGACTGTATAATCTTACTCTTATACTTCTTAAGCTGACGCTCTATAACCTCTTCTACAAGGTCGATTGATACATACATGTCTGAGCTTGTCTGCTCCGACCGAATGATATTGCCCTTAACAGGAATTGTAACTTCAATCTTCTGTCTGTCCTTATCAACACTGAGTGTTACGTTAATATCTACATCCTTATCAAAATACTTCTCAAGCTTTCCAAGCTTATTCTCAACTGCACTTCTTAACCCCTCTGTGACTTCGATATTTCTACCGGTAATTGTAAAACGCATACTACCAACTCCTTTACCCTTTAATCTATCAGATAGAATCTGTGTTATCACGCCTAATTAACAAATCGCTCATTAATTGTGCGAATATTTACTATCTAATATGTAAATATTATATCATATATCTGTAAATTTTCAAGAGAAATATCTATTATTCTATTAACTTTGTGTGAACTTTTGATAAACAATAATTATTTATTTGTCAAGTATTTTTTGCTGTTTTTTTGTCAAAATTTGCGATTTATTAGAACTTCACAAAACATTTTTTCGTGGTATCATCTATGAAATTGTGTTTATCCACCGCACAATTCAATGTGGATAATGTGGATAACTTGGTGTATAAGTCAAAAATGTCCTAAAATCATAGAAAACGCATTGTGGATAAAATAGTGGATAACTCATTTTTTTGTGGATAACTGTTTTTGCGCTTTCATGGCTCTTTCACAGCTTTTGTGCACTTTATACAAATTACATATATCTGCATCAACCCTATCAATGTATCTTATGTTAATCACTACCAAAAAAATCTATCCTATATATCTTTCCACAGATGTAACTGCATTCGCTCCGTCCGCAGCAGCAGTTATAATCTGCCTTAAATTTTTGGTTCTGATATCGCCCGCAGCATACACTCCGTCAATATTGGTACGGCAGTCCTCACCGGCAACAATATATCCTGCTTCATCCATCTTTATACTGTCATCGACAAAGGCTGTCACCGGCTGCATGCCAACGGCAAAAAACACTCCGTCAACCGGCTTCTCAATAACTTCGCCTGTCTTTTTATTTTTAATCTGTATTGATGATACTTTTGCTCCGCCTTCTATCTTCTCAACTGTGCTGTCCAGAATAAATTCGATATTTTCCGTATTTCTTGCTTTATTTACAATGCTTTTTGCCGCACGAAATTCATCACGGCGGTGAATCAAGTAGACCTTGCTGCACATTCTGGCAAGATATATCGCATCTTCAACAGCAACATCACCGCCTCCTACTACGGCAGCCACCTTATTCTTAAAGAAAGCCCCGTCACAGGTTGCACAGTAGGACACGCCCTTCCCGGTAAATTCAGCTTCGCCCGGTATTCCTGCCTTCCTGTGTACTGCTCCGGTAGCAATTATTATTGTTCTGGTCTCATAAGTGTTTTTGTCCGTCACTACCTTCTTCACGTCACCTGACACATCCATTGAAACAACATTTTCCGTCACAAAATTCACACCAAGCTTATTGGCATGCTCCGCAAACTTCATTCCCATCTCAAATCCGCCGATACCCGGAAGTCCAAGATAATTGTCCACATCATATGTTGTTAGAACTTGTCCTCCCTGCATCATACTGCCTTCTATAACTATAAAATTAAGCTCCGCGCGAGCTGCATATACAGCAGCTGACATTCCGGCTGGACCAGCACCGATTATAATTAAATCATACATATCCATATCTCCCTGTTTTATAAATTTATCGCAACTGTCAGTTACAATTTATCATTCGATGCCTGCATATTGTAATGTGTAGACCTGTACCGCTTACAACATGAACATCCGAAAATTATTGTATCAAAAAAGACTTGATTTATCCAGCCAAAAACATTCCGACACAAAATAATTGTATTTTTTCCATTTGCCATTACAATAATATGGTATTATATTTTGTAAACAATTCGTGTGTCAAAATATGCCGATTTACGTTAAGAATGTATAACATGCTATACACAATTAAATCCACAGAGCATGTTTTGACACCGGAATCTGTTAATAAAATCAAATCTCACGAAACGGAGACAGCAATATGAATAAAACCATTTTAATCACGGGTGCTTCAAGAGGAATCGGTCATGCACTCGCACTGGCATATGCGGAAAAACAATATAACCTTGTAATATGTGGGAGAAATTCCCGGACCTTAGAGAATACGGCAGATGAAATCCGCCTGCTCGGCGCCGACTGTCTTGCAGTTACATGCGATGTCGGAAAATATGAGGAAGTAAAAGCACTGTTTGACAGGATATCCGAGCGCTTCGGTAACATCGATGTGCTCATAAACAATGCAGGAATCTCGCGCATCGGGCTTTTGCAGGATATGAGCATAGATGATTGGAACAATATCGTAAACACTAACCTCTCATCCGTATTTTCAACATGCAGGCTTGCCATCCCTGACATGATAAGAAACCACAGCGGCTCAATAATAAACATCAGCTCCGTCTGGGGTGTGTGCGGTGCCTCATGCGAAGTGGCATACTCAGCCACAAAGGGAGGAATAAATGCTTTCACAAAGGCTCTCGCAAAAGAACTCGCACCCTCCGGCATAAATGTAAACGCCATCGCCTGCGGTGTCATAGATACGGACATGAACCGCTGCTTTAGCGATGAGGAAAGACAGAACATAATAGAAGAAATCCCCGCCGGAAGGATGGGAAGTCCTGATGAGGTCGCCTCTCTTGCGCTCTCCATAAGTGAAGGCAGCAATTATCTCACCGGTCAGATTATAGTACTTGATGGGGGATATATCTAAAAATGCCGCCATGACTGACACCGATGCTACGGCAGTGTGGCAGTCATGGCGGCATATATCTTTACTCGAACACAAGTATATTCACTGAATGTGGCTTTACAATATATTGATATTCATTATTTTCAACCTGATATACTGACTTTTTTGGCTCAATCGTATCCGGCTGCTCAAATGTATTCTCTTGTGTAAGCGCACAGTCAGAAAGCTGATACACAGTAAGGAGGCTCTTATATGCTCCGGCTATGCTTATGACGGTATTTTTTTCTTCTCCGGTGAGATTTACAGCCTTCACAATCGTTCTTCCATTCATATCCTTTGATGCACAGACATAGATTTCTTCAAGCTGGGGAAGCCTGTCAACCGTATCATTATACAGAATGCCATCTACATAAGTCCTTATTCTTCTTCCTTCTATCTCAAGCCTGAGAGTATATTCTTCATCTGTAACATGGAAAATTCTGTGTGAAATTGTGGATGCCCTTCCATTCTTAAAGCTTGAAATGTTGCAGTCCCAGTTATCCCATCCTCCAAATTCCCACATAATATAATTCTTTTCATCACGCTTTCCGAAGAGAAGCTTAAAGCCCTTTCTGCCCTCTGAACGCCTGAATTTGAATTCAAGCTCATAATGTGTGCTGTCGATATCTTTAATGATATTATCCTTGCTCTCCTTGGTTATGTCAAATGGCTCTATCAAAGTGCAAGCATTTGTTTCCTTATCTGTCAGCTTTACGTCCCACACTTTACCGACAATATCATTTCCGACAAGTGTAATACTTCCGGCTATATTCCTTTCATCCATAAGAGGGATAATCTCATCAAAGCCTTCAAGCTTGGTCTTTAACTCATAATCTCCCTGATTTTTCATAAAAAGCTTCTGTACATGATAGTTGGCTGTCTTCACTACCTGATGATTGTCAAAAAAGAGCATGTCCGGACGCCAGTTCACATAGTCCTTGTTGGCAAGCATAGGCGCATAGCAGGCAAGCCCAACGACAGGCGCTTTCTCTAAATGTGTCATATATGCTGCTTCCACAAGTGCATTGTAATATGTATTTCCCCATGTCGCATACTCGCCCAAAAATACCTTGGTTCCTGACGCATCATAATCATCATAGTGATGCATATTCGCCATGAACCATTCAGGCGAACTGTAGTAATGCTCATCTATGAAGTCTGAGCCGTACTTCTTAGCGCTTGTCCACCCTGCATCATATCCTTCACCCACTGCAAAAGGACCCGCTGTATTTATAATCCTGATTGAAGGATACTTTTTTCGGATTGCTTCATGAAAATACGGATATCTCTCAAAAAAGCCTTCACCTATCTCCTCGTTGCCTATTCCTATATACTCAAGCCCAAAAGGCTTTTCATGTCCGAGTCCTGCTCTTATGCTTCCCCATTTAGTAGAAGCATCTCCATTTGCAAACTCTATCAGATCGAGTGCATCATCAACCCATGCTCCTATCTCTTCAATAGGAACTCCCTCTCCCTTATGAGGGTTGAAGCCTCCCGGCAGAACAGGCAGAGGCTTTGCGCCTATATCCTCGCAGAAGCAGAAATACTCATAATATCCAAGCCCCAAGGTCTGGTTATAGCCCCAGTTATTTCTCCATGTCGGTCTCTTCTCCACATCGCCGATAGTTCTCTTCCATCTGTACATAGAATTGCGTGCATGGTCATCGAGACTTCCATCATGTGTAAGACACCCGCCCGGAAAACGCATAAAACGAGGCTTCATGTCTGCCAGTGCCTCAGCAATATCACGCCTCAGACCGTTTTTTCTGTTCTTAAATGTATCTTTAGGAAAAAGTGAAATCATATCAAGCTTAACATAGGCATTCCCGGTAAAAATTATATACAGTCTGCCTTTTTGTGTGCTCTCACATGCCGTCAGCACAGCATCATACTTTTTCCAATCGCATGAATCGACAACGACTTCGCTCTTAGCGAATACATTCCCTTCGTCATCCTTCACTGCTATAATAAGCTTGGCTTTTTCTGCATCAGGAATTCCTTTCTTATCTGTATCATCTGCACAAGCCTCTGCATTGTCTGCTGCAAGTGCCGCATACACTGAAAAATTGTACTGCTTACCTTTTTCAATATATATACCTGTATTAAATCCAAGATTTCTTATATAGTCGTCCGCACCACCTCCGGCGCAGAGGTAATGCGTGTTCTCCTCATTCAGCGGACTTTCACACTCAACACTCCACTTTGCATTATCGGATTTTTCCCATGCCGTCAGGCTGTTGTATTCTTTGTTGTCAATCGGTGCAAACTCGAAAGAGCGGTTCTGCACAAGCTCAGCGTACAGACCTCCATCAGCCGCATGATTGATGTCCTCAAAAAATATTCCGAACAAATCCTTTAGTTCCTTTGTAACCTCATCCTCATATACAGTTATTTTTTTCACCTTTGAATACCTCCGTTTTGCTTATATATCAGGCAATCGCAAAATTCCACATATTGATATAACGCCTTTTTTGAACCTTCAACTTACATCTCACTTTTTGACTATTATGCCAAAGAATAACAACCTTTCTCTACTCATTACCTGACTCCTCTTATTCCGCTTACCACATTCTTCCCATATTCGCTTATGAGCGCTCTGATTATCCGCCTTACCATCTTGGCTTTTTCAGGCTCCATTGAAGACATTTCCTTAACCATGCTGTTTAACGTCGCCGGCTTGTACTGTTCAAGCTCGGACAGATAATTTATCCCGGCTCCTGTAAGCATATCATATACAGCATCAACAAAAGCAACTCTTTCATTATCGCTAAGCCCCATAACCCATGTGCTTATGGTCTTATCAATGACAAGGCTCTCCTTAGAACGCTCATCAAGCTTGACAAAGCCGTTTTTATATACCTGCCAGCTTAATCCATCATGCTGCATTATTCCTTTTCCTGTACTTTTTACTATCTCGTAGCTGTCCCCATGTTCTAACAGCATGCCTACAATAGAGGTCTCCGGCACAATAGTCTTTATCCTGTCCTTGACTTCAAGATATGATTTTCTCTCAAGCATCGATTCAAGAAATCCGGGACCATCGTTATTATATATTCCTATAATTCTCCGCTTAAGCCTGTCGTAACACATAACTGCCGCATAGATTGCAAGATTACCGCCCTTAGAGTGACCACCTATTCTTATCATTCTGCCATCATGCGGCACAGTCTTTTCCAAATACTCCACTGCCTCCTCCTGCGATGGGACAGGCATCTGGTATGCCATATTCAGATCCTCCTTCCAGCCTAATATCGTATCATCAGTACCGGAATACGAGACAAAAAGTGTACCATCCGGCAAATAGATATGCAGTGCAGAGAACTGTTCCTGATTCTTAAAATCGTGCTTATCAACATAACCTGCAAGCAGGGCATCCGAAAATCTCTTCCCCTTCGCCATTTCTAACAAAAGCTGTCCCGCATTTTGCTCAAGCTTACAGCTTTTCTCCATTCTGCCGCTCTTGCTTAGTTCATCGGCGGCATCTTTGACTGATATTGTTCTGAGCTTGCGCCCAAGCTGAGGCTCTTTAACTATTCCATCAAGACTTGCATAGCTTAACTCCGCCAATATAAGGTTGTCCACATCATTAAATGGCAAAACAGAAAAATCAAAATCGCCATACCAATCAAGATAGTCCATAATATTTCCTGTCATCATGTGCATTACCTCCGGTCTTATATTCAAACAGCAAATTCAACAGTAAACTTATTCTAACAAAGTAAAATGATTCTTATGATACTCTATAATTCCTTCCCTTTTCAGTCTGCCAAGCATAGCCGAAAGCGCACTTCTGTCAGCCGCAAGATAATCTGCCATTCCCGCCCTGTCAAGGCTTATCGTAAAGCTGTTATCTCCTGCTTTCACTGCCTGCTCCTTAAGGTATGAGAGAACTTTTTCCCTGAGTGAGCGCTGCGATAGATGCTCAATCCTATCCGTCAGAAATACATTTTTCTTGGCAAACATGCCGATAAGGCTCCTGCTTATCACACCGCTGTCATCCGCCTGCATAAGCTTATCATATGAAAGCCACAGCACTGTCGCATCCCCATCGGCATACACGTCGACTGTGGCTGCACAGCCCGAACATGCAAATGCCTCGCCGAATATATCTCCTATTCCAAGATGAGCAAGAATTGTTGAATTTCCCCAGAAATCATCCTTCACAACCTTAGCATTTCCTTCAAGCAGAACGCCTATAGCCTTGACTTTCCCGCCTATGCTTATAATATTTTCCCCTGATTTAACCTTCTGCCCGCTTCCGCCGCATTTTTCAAGAATTGTTCTGCACTCATCGTCAGTCAGCTCACAAAACAACTGTAATTTCTTTATTACTTCATAATATTCCCCGGTTATATTGATTTTTTTCATGTATATCTCCAACAGGTAAAGCGGACATTCGCAATCCGCTTTCGCTACTTGCTCATGAACGCAGTCGCTTTGCGAACTGTCAGTGGGAGCTTTTAACTCCCACTGACATAAGCATCCCCCTTACCCACCGCTTAGTGCTCTACACACTTTAAGCGGGGGATTGCTTATTCTGCGTTCAATATTTGATATGTATTATGCAATGACCTTTTGCCGCTCTTTACTATCATCCTGTATTAACCGTAATCTTTAGTATCCGCATTCCGGCTTTATAAGCAAATCTGCACTAGCGCAAAGGACTTTTTCTTTTTGACTGATACTGTTTTCGGACAAAAGAGTTCACTCCATCACCCAAGTGTAATGGGTTTTCTCTTTTATTTTTAAATACGTTGTAATGACAACCGATTTATTTATTCAATTATATTATTATGTGAGAGCAAAATCAATAAACAGACAGCTTATAAAATTAATTTAATATAAAATTGCAAGGAGAAAATTATGATAAGACAGATAATCAAGATTGACGAAGAAAAATGTATAGGCTGTGGTCTTTGTGCCACTGCATGCCATGAAGGTGCAATAGATATCATAGACGGAAAGGCAAAGCTTGTCCGCGAGCATTACTGCGATGGTCTTGGCGACTGCCTTCCGGCATGCCCTGTTGACGCAATACACTTTGAACAGCGCGAAGCTCCGGCATACGATGAGGCTGCCGTATTAGCCGCAAAAGCCGCAAAACAGGCTGAGACTGCAAAAGCTGCTCCTGTTTTCCACGGCTGTCCTGGCACACGTTCAAGAGTGATATCTCATTCAAAGAACAGCCACAGTGAAAATGCGGCTCATGTTGATAACGGCAATAACGCAGGCTCTGATAACAACAGTTCTGACAATTTCAACACTAACACAAGTGAACTTATGCAGTGGCCTGTACAGATTAAGCTTGTCCCTGTATGTGCCCCTTATTTTGACGGTGCGAACCTTCTCATCGCTGCCGACTGCACTGCATATGCTTATGGCAGCTTCCACAAGCGTTTTATCAAAAATCATATCACGGTAATCGGCTGTCCTAAGCTTGACGATATTGATTACACAGAAAAGCTGACACAGATTATAGCTAACAACAATATTAAGAGCGTAACTATCGTCCGTATGGAGGTTCCTTGCTGCGGCGGTATAGAGAATGCGGCAAAGAACGCACTCAAAGCAAGCGGAAAATTCATCCCCTGGCAGGTATATACAATATCCACTGATGGCGAGATATTGGAATAATAACGATATATACAGACTGTAGTGCTAAGCTTCCGTTCATCACAATGATTGCAACAGAATATCTTAATACTGACAAATTTGAAGCACATTCATTCATTAAGTTAATATCTATTACACAGACGCAAAAACCGAGGGACTCATCCCTCGGTTTTTTGACTTAATACGCTTAGTTGAGATACTTTTTCACAAACTGTCCTGTATATGACTTCTTATTCTTGGCAACTTCCTCCGGAGTACCTTTAGCTATCACTCTTCCTCCGCCTTCACCGCCTTCCGGTCCGATATCAATAATATAATCCGCTGTCTTTATTACATCAAGATTATGCTCGATAACAACAACCGTATTACCGCTATCCGACAATCTTCTCAAAATATCTACAAGCTTATGCACATCTGCGAAATGAAGTCCCGTTGTCGGCTCATCAAGGATATATATTGTCTTTCCTGTTCCTCGTCTGCTAAGCTCTGTCGCAAGCTTGATTCTCTGTGCTTCACCACCTGAAAGCTCTGTAGACGGCTGTCCAAGTCTTATATATGAAAGACCGACCTCGTTCATCGTCTCAATCTTCCTTCTTATGGATGGCACATTCTCAAAGAACTTGACTGCTTCCTCTACTGTCATATTGAGCACATCATAGATGCTCTTTCCTTTGTACTTGACTTCAAGTGTCTCCCTATTGTAGCGCTTGCCTCCACAGACTTCACAAGGCACATACACATCCGGGAGGAAGTGCATTTCTATCTTGATTATTCCATCACCGCCACAGGCTTCACATCTTCCGCCTTTTACATTGAAGCTGAACCGCCCTTTTGAATATCCTCTTGCCTTCGCATCGGATGTGGACGCAAACAAATCTCTTATCAGGTCAAAGGCTCCTGTATATGTCGCCGGATTAGAACGCGGTGTCCTTCCTATCGGCGACTGGTCAATAGCTATAACTTTATCCAGCTTATCTATTCCAATGATATCATCATGCTCACCGGGTATTGTCCTCGCTCTGTTCAAATCTCTTGCAAGGCGCTTGTACAATATCTCATTTACAAGGCTGCTCTTACCTGAACCGGATACACCTGTCACACATGTAAATATTCCAAGCGGAATATCCACGTCAATATTCTTGAGATTATTCTGTCTTGCTCCCTTGATTGTGATATATCCTGAAGGCTTTCTTCTCTCCTCAGGCACTAAAATCTTTCTTCTTCCGCTCAGATATGCACCTGTGATGGAATTTTCATTTTTCATGATTTCTTCGGCATTGCCTGTTGCAATGACTTCTCCGCCATGCTCGCCTGCTGCCGGCCCGATATCAACAATGTAATCCGCCGCTCTCATCGTGTCTTCGTCATGCTCTACAACAATAAGTGTATTGCCTAAATCTCTCAGCTTCATAAGTGCTGACAGCAGCTTGTCATTATCTCTCTGGTGAAGTCCTATACTCGGTTCGTCTAAAATATAGGCAACACCTACAAGACCTGAACCAATCTGTGTTGCAAGTCTTATTCGCTGCGCTTCTCCACCTGACAGAGTTCCTGTAGCTCTTGAAAGCGTCAGATACTCAAGTCCGACATTGACAAGGAACCCAATCCTTGCTCTGATCTCCTTTAAAATCTGCTCTCCGATGGTCTGCTGCATAGGCGACAGCGTGAGATTCTCAAGGAATGTCTTAAGCTTAACAATAGGCATATCTGTCATCTGGAAAATATTAACTCCGCCAACTGTAACTGCCAGGGAAGTCGCCTTAAGACGCTGTCCCTTACATACTTCACATGGAGTAATCTTCATAAAAGTCTCATACTCCTGCTTCATGCTGTCAGAAGCTGTCTCTCTATAGCGCTTCTGCATATTGCGGATAAGTCCCTCAAATGCAATATCATACACACCTACTCCACGCTGTCCGCGGTAATGTACTTTTACCGTATGTCCATCTGTTCCGTTGACCAGAATATTCTTAATCTCAGCAGTATAATCCTTGTAAGGAGTGCTAAGGCTAAAGTGATATTCCTCCGCCAAGGCTGTAAGAATCGCTCTTGTAAAACTGCCTTCATCTGTGGAAGACTGCCATCCCATTGCAGAAATCGCACCCTCATCAATGCTCAGATTCTTATCCGGAATAATCAAATCAATATCAAACTCCATCTTATATCCAAGTCCGTAACATTCCGGACAGGCACCAAATGGGTTATTAAATGAAAAGCTTCTAGGCTCCACTTCCTCAACACTGATACCACAATCAGGACATGCAAAGCTCTGGCTGAAATTGAGCATATCGCCGTCAATTATATCTATCATCACAAGACCATCCGCAAGAGCAAGTGCGCTCTCCACAGACTCTGTAAGACGCTTCTCCATTCCTTCCTTCACTGAAAGCCTGTCTACAACTATCTCTATATTATGCTTCTTATTCTTCTCAAGCTTAATCTCCTCAGAAAGCTCATATATTATCCCATCAACCCTTACACGGACATAGCCGCTCTTTTTGGCACTCTCAAGCACTTTCACATGCTCCCCCTTGCGTCCTCTTACAACAGGTGCGAGCACCTGAAATCTCGTACGTTCAGGCAGGCTCATAATCTGATCTACAATCTGGTCAACCGACTGCTTCTTAATCTCTCTGCCGCACTTAGGACAATGTACGATACCAACCCTCGCATAGAGCAGTCTCATATAATCATATATCTCTGTGACTGTTCCGACTGTAGAACGCGGATTCCGGTTAGTCGATTTCTGATCTATCGAAATTGCAGGCGAAAGACCTTCTATACTGTCGACATCCGGCTTCTCCATCTGACCTAAAAACTGTCTTGCATACGATGACAGCGACTCCATGTATCTTCTCTGTCCTTCTGCATATATTGTATCAAATGCAAGAGATGACTTACCGGAACCGCTCACTCCGGTAAGCACCGTAAATGAATCGCGTGGTATATCCACATCTATTCCTTTCAGATTATGTTCCCTTGCACCTCTTATCTTAATATAATTTCTAGAATACAAAGCCATGTTCTATTCCTCCAGCATACTCTTCTTAATCTCTATTATCCTGTCGCGAAGCTGTGCCGCATGTTCAAAATCAAGCTCCGCCGCAGCCTTGTGCATCTGCTTGCTAAGTTCCTTAAGGAGCTTTTCAAGCTCCTTATGGCTCATGGACTCAATATCCTTCTCCATATCAGCCTTAGACTCTGTAGCTGCCTTTGATATCGCAATGAGGTCACGCACAGCCTTCTTGATTGTGGTAGGCGTTATTCCATGCTCCTCATTATACTTATTCTGTATCTGCCTTCTTCTCTGTGTCTCATCTATCGCACGGCGCATTGAATCAGTAATCACATCTGCATACATGATTACCCTGCCGTCAGCATTACGGGCTGCTCGTCCGATTGTCTGGATAAGTGAAGTCTCCGAACGAAGGAAGCCTTCCTTGTCAGCATCAAGTATCGCAACAAGTGTTATCTCAGGAATGTCAAGTCCCTCCCTCAAAAGATTGATGCCGACAAGCACGTCAAAAACATCAAGTCTCATATCCCTTATAATCTCGGCACGTTCAAGCGTGTCAATGTCAGAATGCAGATATCTCACTCTAATACCTGCTTCCTTCATATAATTAGTCAAATCCTCAGCCATTCTCTTGGTGAGCGTAGTTATAAGTACCTTGTTATGCTTCTGTATTTCCTTATTAACTTCGCCTATAAGGTCATCAATCTGTCCTTCTACCGGCTTAACTGTAATCTCAGGGTCTAAAAGACCTGTAGGTCTTATAATCTGTTCTGTCCTTAACAGCTCATGCTCAGCTTCATAATCTGAAGGTGTCGCCGATACAAAAAGCATCTGGTCAATCTTTCCTTCAAACTCCTCAAAATTCAGCGGTCTGTTATCAAGCGCTGAAGGCAGTCTGAAACCATAGTCGACAAGTGTCGTCTTTCTCGATCTGTCACCTGCATACATTCCTCTTATCTGCGGTATAGTGATATGTGACTCATCAACTATTATAAGAAAATCTTCAGGGAAATAATCTATAAGTGTGTACGGAGGAGTCCCCGGTGCAAGTCCTGCAAGATGCCTTGAATAGTTCTCAATACCTGAGCAGAAGCCTGTTTCAAGCATCATCTCGACATCAAAGCTCGTCCTCTCTTTAATCCTCTGTGCCTCTAGGAGCTTATCTTCGCTCTTAAAATAGGCAACTCTCTCCTCCATCTCCTGCTTAATATTCGCAGCAGCTTCTATCATCTTCTCGCGCGGCACAACATAATGTGATGCAGGAAATATCGCAATATGTGAAAGCTCCGCCTTCTTCTCTCCTGTCAGGACATCTATCTCGGTAAGCCTGTCAATCTCATCACCAAAGAACTCCACTCTCACTGCTCTATCCGTGGAAGCTGCCGGAAATATCTCTAAGACATCTCCTCTTACTCTGAACGAGCCTCTCTTAAAATCCATATCATTTCTTGTGTACTGGTTATCAACAAGCTTCTGAATTATCTCGTCTCTGTCCTTCTCCATACCCGGGCGGAGAGAGACAACCATGCTCTCATAATCAACAGGACTTCCGAGTCCGTATATGCATGAAACACTCGCAACAATAATTACATCCTTGCGCTCTGAAAGAGCCGCTGTTGCCGAATGGCGCAGCTTATCTATCTCATCATTGATTGACGAATCCTTCTCAATATAAGTATCAGTCGATGGTACATAAGCCTCCGGCTGATAGTAGTCATAATATGACACAAAATATTCTACCGCATTCTCCGGGAAAAATTCCTTCATCTCTCCATAAAGCTGTCCCGCAAGCGTCTTGTTATGCGATATGATAAGGGTCGGCTTATTGAGAGCTGCTATGACATTCGCCATCGTAAATGTCTTGCCGGAGCCTGTCACTCCGAGAAGAGTCTCGAACTGATTGCCTTCCTTGAAGCCCTTTACAAGCTCTTCTATAGCGTGCGGCTGATCTCCTGTAGGCTGATATTCAGAATGAAGCTTAAAATTATCCATATGATTTCCATTTCCTTTTTTACAAACACATGTTCTGATGTTTATAGTATACCACATTATTTTTAATTGTACAGATAAAATTTATTTTCACACAAAAAAGAAGCCTTCACTGCCACGCCTGCATACAGGCTCGCGTCAGCAAAAGCTTCCTGATTACAATATATGTCTCTTTATCGATGAACATTATATACTTTTTCGTACAACTTATCCTTTATATACTCAAATTTCTTCTCATCTACTGCACCGCCCGTTGTCATTATAAGCAGCGGAACAGGATTTTTTCCGGCAGACATCGGCGGCTGTATATAATGATATTCATTCAATGAAAAGCCGTTTCTAGTATAGAATCCTATCCTGCGGCGCGCAATATCATTCTCCGGCAGTTCGACTTCAAGGCATATCCTCTTGCCTGCCTTTTCTTTAACAGCGGCAAGAATTGATGCACCTATCCCTGCATTTCTGCATGCAGGATTCACTGCAAGATGTTCGATAAATGCAAAATCGTCAAAACCCCACACAGCTACAAATGCTTTTAGAGTGCTGTCATCCCCATCTACCACATATATATCATATTCTGATTTGGAAAACAGCATTTTTTGCTCGTCATAGCTTCTGTATTCATCTTCCGGAAAGCTTTTCTCCATAATATCATACACCGCGTCAAACTCGTCAACGGAAATATTCCTAAGAAAAATTCCGGCATCAGCCCTGCTGTCTATTCCTACCATACAAGATAATCCTTTGCAAGATGATTTGAAACGTAGTCTATTGCACCAGCTGTAAGGCTTGAAAATTCCTTTTCATACCCGACAGACCTAAGCTTGGTTATATCAGCCTGTGTATAATATTGATACTTTCCTCTAAGGTCCTCCGGCATCTCAATAAACTCGATTATAGGCTTCTTATCCATCGCCTTAAACACGGCACTTGCAAGTGTGTAGAAGCTCTCCGCTCTTCCTGTTCCGACATTGAACAGTCCGCTTACATCCGGATGCTCCACCATAAAAGCTATAACCTCACATATATCCTTGATATACACAAAATCCCTTAACTGTCCTCCGTCCTCGAAGCCTTCCTTATAAGACTTAAAAAGCTTTATTGAGCCGTTTTCTACAACCTGGTTAAAGCCATGATAAATCATGCTCGCCATTCTTCCCTTGTGATACTCGTTAGGGCCGTATACATTAAAGAATTTGAGTCCTACTGCCTGTCTTGGTCTGTCTGTCTGCTTTTCTGCCCATAAGTCAAAAATATGCTTAGAATATCCATATCTGTTAAGCGGCATTAACTTTTTTATATCCATCTTGTCATCAAAGCCTAACTCACCGGCACCATATGTAGCCGCTGAGCTTGCATAAATGAAGCTTATGCCATGCTGCGCACAGTATTTCCAAAGCGCAATAGTGTAAAGGTAATTATTCTTATATAAATAATCGAAATCCTGCTCTGTTGTAGATGAACATGCTCCCATATGGATAATACAGGATATGTCGTCAAGGTCGTCAAGCTCGTTTAGGAACTCATCCTTGTGAAAATATCTTATATACTTCTTATTTCTGAGATTCATCCACTTTTCGGAAGTATTGACATTATCTACAATGTAAATATCCTCTATACCCATATCATTTAACTTTCTTACTATGCAGCTTCCGATAAAGCCTGCTCCGCCTGTAACTACTACTTTCATCTTATTCTCCTTCCTTGATATACGAAGAGTCCCTAATCAATATTTTTTTCACGCATTCTCATCGTGTTTATTATATTAGTTGTTGATTTTCCCTCAACAAAAGGAATAACTTCAACACGTCCGCCTCTGCCTTTTACAAAATCTGCTCCGACAATATTCTCAGGTGTATAGTCTCCGCCTTTGACAAGAATATCCGGCTTGACCTTCTTTATAAGCTCAAGCGGCGTGTCATCCTCAAAAATGATAATATAATCGATAAACTCCATCTCCGCAAGCATATCCATTCTGTCCTTTTGGTTGTTAATCGGTCTGTCATTGCCTTTAAGCCTTCTAACCGAAGCATCCGAGTTAAGTCCAAGCACAAGGATATCTCCCTTTGCCTTTGCTTCCTTGAGATAACGTATATGTCCGATATGCAGTATGTCAAAACAGCCGTTCGTAAACACTATTGTCTTATTTCTCTGTGAAGATAACGTCTGTTCTATAGTATCCATCGTCTGTATCTTATCAGTCTCACCGTAAAGCTCCTCGATTACCTCCGCAATCTCTACAACAGCCGTTCCGAACTTCGTCACCTTGATTGACGATGCTGTGTTGGCAAGCTTAAGTGCATCCGCACTCTCTAGACCGAATGCGTACGCCGCAGCCAGATATGCAAATGCCGTATCGCCCGCTCCGACAACATCATATACCTTTCTTGATGCGCTCTTTTCAAAAATCACATCCCCATCGGCATTAAGATAAGTCATTCCGTCCGCACTCAAAGTCGCAAGCACGCTCCGGCACCTTGCCCTGCTTTTAAGCTCCTTCATAGCCTCGACAACTTCCGGCATCGTATTGACAGAAAGCCCTGTCAGGTCATGAAGCTCTTTGCGGTTAGGCTTTAGAAGGAATGCACCGGCATACTTATCCGACCTTGTATCCTTGACATCGACAAGCACCTTTTTACCGTTTTCGTTGGCAATCTGTATAAGTCTCCTTGTAAAATCATATGAAAGAACACCCTTCATATAGTCCGATATAAGTATTACATCAAATTCATTCACGCGCTTTTCATACTTTCTTAAAAGCTCATCATAGATATCCCATCCAAGCTCATCCACACATTCATCGTCAACTCTTAAGAGCTGCTGGCTGCCTGCCACATATCTCATTTTAAGAGTGGTAGGTCTGTTCTTCACAACAGCAACCATATCCGAATCTATCGAATCGTTTTCAAGCATTGAAAGAACTTCTCTGCCGTGGACATCATCACCCACGCATGCAAGAAGCGCTGCCTGCTGCCCCATGCCAACCAGATTGGCTGCGACATTGGCTGCTCCTCCGAGTATATTCTTCTCTTCTTTAAACAAAAGCACCGGAACAGGCGCCTCCGGAGATATTCTGTTAATCGAACCTGTACAGAACTTGTCGAGCATTATATCTCCTATGACAAGAAATTTTCTGCTCTCATGTGACATTCTTTTTAAAACTTCTTTATCCATATACAACTGAAACCTTTCTGTGTATCTTATACCTCATATTGGGCCAGAATTTTTTCAACACTGTCCTTCACTGCATCAACGGAAACCTTGTTAAGACACAGATATCTTCCGTTTGTCATTATTGATTTCCTGCACTCCGCACAAGTATTGCCTATAGCACAGCCGCTGCATGGCATACCGGCATGGCACACATACATTACAGCCGGTTTTACGTCATATTCCTTCTCATAAGTGTATGGCAGAAATCGTCCAAAATTATATTCACCCATAATACATACTGACGGTGTATTTACAGCCGCAGCAAAATGAATTCCGCTGGTATCATTACTGATAACAAATCTGGCATGTCTTATCACCTCCGCCAGCTCAATAAGGCTTGTGCTTCCAAAATAGTCAACACTCTTTGTCTTTTCCTTCTTAGCAGCAGCGAAAGCTTCATAAAGCGGCTTTTCCGACTTGCTTCCGCACAGATATGCCGTCCATCCTGTTCTCTCACAGACATAATCCGCCACCTGTGCAAAACCCTCTATGCTCCACATCTTCTTCTGCGTACTGGCACCCGGAAAAATAATATAATAATATCCATCCGGCAGAATCTTCTCATCGACAGCCTGCTCCTTAAGCACCGGCATTCCCGCAAGAAAATCCTCCATGCCAAGTCCTCTTATAAACTCGCTGTTTCTTAACAGCTCCATCTCAAGACCGTCTTTTGTCTTTATGCGCTTATCATATATACTGTCAAGCCGGCTCTTAGAGCTTTTGAATGAAATATAACGGCTTAAGTTAGTCTTAGACTCGTCAGCCTCCATTCCTATCTTAGTGTGCGCCTTTATAGCTTTTGCGAGCATGTCCATATGAACTGTTCTTGAATATGCTGTCTGCACAAGCACATCATACTCTTCATTTTGTACGCCCGCTATAAATTCCTTCCTGTAGCTGTTATCAGCCTCAAACCTGCGCACGTCCATTGTTATAATTTTATCAAAATATCCCGTACTCTCAGCAATCTGTCTGCATGCTGTATTACATATCAAGGTAAGCTGTGATGTATCATATATCTTTGCATATGCCGCTGCACTGTCAAGCCATATAAGAAAATCGCCTATGGCATCCGTCTTAATAAGGACTACTCTGTTGCTGCCTATCTCACAGCGCATATCCTTCATTCGGCACGCTGTAAACTGTGACATCCATATATTCGCCCATCGTGTCAGCTTTTTTAACTTATTCACTATTCCCATAGTTCTTCCTTTTTACATACTCTGCAAAATCAAGCAGCTTTGCATAGCAATGCCCCTTGTATTTTTCCAATATTTCCTGTTCTATGTCATGCCCTGACATCAACAGTGCATAATCCGTGCCAAGCTCAAACGATGCCAAAATATCCGTTTCCTTGTCGCCGGCCATATACGACTGCTTAAAATCTATATCAAAATCTTTCGCCGCCTTAATATATAATCCTGTCTTAGGCTTACGGCATCTGCAGTTATCCTTCTCTATATGAGGGCAGTAGTAGAACGCATCAAGCACTGCTCCCTGCCTCTTTAACAAGACATTCATATAATCATTGACTTTATCAACCTCTGCCGATGTAAAATATCCTCTCCCAACACCCGACTGATTGCTTATGACTATCAGCAGATATCCTTCCTGCTTCAATATTCTAAGTGCCTCAGCAGTTCCCTCTATCAATCTAAGCTTATCACATTCATGGAGATAGTCCACTTCCACATTGAGTGTGCCATCCCTGTCCAAAAATACCGCCTTATTCATCTATTCACCAAAATAGCCTGCGTTATACAACTCTTTTTCAATAAGTCCGCATATGGCATGTATTACAAGAATATGTGATTCCTGTATTCTCGGAGTATCTGTTGACGGAACATTGATATTGCAGTCCGATATCTCCTTAAGAATTCCGCCGCCTTCACCTGTGAGCGAAACAGTATATATTCCCTGCTTTTTTGCCTGCTCAAATGCCTTTACAATGTTAGCGGAATTTCCACTGGTCGATATTCCGAACAGAACATCACTCTTTTTGCCAAGCGCTCTGACCTGCTTTGAGAAAATCTCATCATAGCTGTAATCATTTCCAAGTGCTGTCATTACAGCGACATTTGAATTGAGCGCTATCGCCGCTATCCCGAACCTTTCAATCTTATACCTGCCGACAAGCTCTCCCACAAGATGCTGTGCATCCGAAGCGCTGCCTCCGTTTCCGCACGCTAAAACCTTGCCGCCCGCCTTATATGCTGTTATACACGCTGTTGCTGCCGCCTCAATCTTATCAAGCAGCTCTTCATTTTCATACAGCCTGCGCTTAGTATCTATAGAATCCTGTATGCATGTCTTTATATACTCTCTCACTGCACACCTCCATTATGTTTTAATAACCGGCATTTGCAAAACTATATATTTTGAAACCGGACATTTTGCAATTACCTGATGTTAATAATCATCCGCATAACTATTCATAACCCTGCATTACGAATATTTACACGCTCCTAATTATACTTTATACCTGTGCTTATTGCAAGGCTGCTATATTAAGCCTGTAGTACAGCCCTTTCTTCTTCATAAGCTCCTCATGCGTTCCGCTCTCTGCAATTCCTCTGTCCGCTATGTAAAGTATCCTGTCCGCATCGCGCACTGTGGACAGACGATGTGCGACAATAAATGCTGTCTTATCCTTTAACACAATCGACAATGCCTGCTGTATAAGCTCCTCCGTCTCCGTGTCAACCGAGCTGGTAGCCTCGTCTAATATTATCACAGAAGGATTTTTAAGGATAATCCTTGCAAAGCTTATAAGCTGTTTCTCACCTGCGGAAAGTCCCTGTCCTCTCTCCTCAAGCTTATGGTAGAAGCCGTCAGTAAAGGCATTTATCCTGCTGTCTATCTTCAGAAGCTTCGCCGCCGCAATACACTCCTCATCCGATGCGGATGGTCTGCCGTAACGAATATTGTCCATTATCGTTCCCTTGAATATAAATGGATCCTGCATGAGTACGCCGACCTCTTTTCTGAGAGATTCAAGCGTCACACTTCTTACATCTTTTCCGTCAATCCTTACACTGCCTTTATCGACATCATAAAATCTGGTCAAAAGGTTTATCACCGTGGTCTTTCCTGCCCCTGTAGGACCGACAAGCGCTATTGTCTGTCCCGGAGTCACATGTAAATCAAAGTCCTCTAAAACTGGCGCATTCTCCTCATATTCAAAATAGACATGATCGAAATCGACTCTGCCCTTGACATTCACAAGCTCAGCCGCATCCTTCTCATCCTCAATCGATACCGGATAATCAATCGTGTCAAACACCTGCTCAAGATTGGAGCTGACCTGTGCGAGCTGCTGGATTATTCCTGCTATTCTGGTAAGCGGTTCCGAGAACAGACTCATATAGTTGGTAAATACTACAACCGTTCCGGCATTGACCATGGCATTGCCTTCTTTTATAAGAAGAAGTGCTATCCCGTAAAGAGCAATCATTCCGGCGTTCCAAAAAAGCATAACGACAGGAGTATTTAACTCATTTCTACTGACAATCTTCATCCACATGTCCACACTCTGCATATGGATATCAAAATAAGTCTTTTTGCTCTGCTCAATGCGGTTAAAATTCTTTATCACCTTCTCGCCCATTATCGACTCGATAGTGAACGCAGTCCTGTTCGAATATTTTGCACGATGCGCCGGAAAAAGCTTTCTCACCGACCTCCTGAGCGCAAAGATACATGCCATCATAGGCACAACCGCCGCTATGACAACAAGCGTAAGCTGCGGACTTATCGCAAGCATGAAAAAGAGCACCAGCACTATCTTCATGAGATATACAAACAACATGACAAGCTGTGAAGTAAAGAAATTCGCTAAATCATTTATGTAGTCTGTCACTCTCACCACAATTTTACCGTCCGGCTTCGAATCAAAATACTCAAACGGAAGCTTCTGAAGCTTATAAAACACTTCCTGTCTCACAGCCGCAATAATATTATGTCCTGCTTTTCCCATAAGACGCTGCTCGAAAAAATTGAGCATTATCTCAAGAAAAGCAAGAAGTGCCATTCCAACAATCACAAGCGCCAGTTCACGGTAATCCTCATTATACACAACATTGTTGATTATCCTCTTTAAAAGCAGAGGCGATATCATAGCCACAAGCGATGCGAGCACCATAAATATGACACTCATAATCAGCATGCTCTTGTAGGGAAACACATATCTGAATATCTTCTTAAACTGCCCTATATCCGGCTTTTTTTCTATCTTTTCATCCTGAAAGTATGTATTGCGTGCCGCCATCATCCCACCTCCTTGTACTTTGCATTCTCCTGAATGCGGTACACTTTGGCAAAATGTCCGTTCATTTTCATAAGCTCATCAAATGTACCTCTCTCAACAATCTTACCATCCTGCATGTAAAGTATCTCATCGCAGTTTATAACGCTCGACAGACGATGTGCGGAAATGATGACCGTCTTATCCTTATAACACTCTCTGATTTCTCCAATGAGCTGTTTTTCCGTTCTCACATCCAATGCGCTTGTAGAATCGTCAAATATAAGCACCGGAGCACCCTTTAAAAGTGCTCTCGCAATGGCAACTCTCTGCTTCTGTCCACCTGATATTCCGATTCCCTTCTCACCGACAATCGTTGAGTAATCTTCCGTAAGCTCCATTATAAACCCATGTGCCTGTGCATGGCGCGCCGCATTCACAACCTCCGCATGGCGTGCCTCCGGCTCGCTGTATGATATATTCGCATCGATTGTATCCGAAAAAAGAAAAACATCCTGAAATACATAAGAAAATCTGCTTCTTAGCGATTCGAGATTATAGTCCTTGATATTTATACCGTTTAGTGTAATCTGTCCCTCCGATACATCATGTATTCTTGAAAGAGATTCAAGCAGCATGCTCTTTCCGCTTCCTGTCTCTCCTACTACACCAAGCTTCTTTCCCCATGGAATATCAATAGAAATATCATCGAGCACTTTATTTTTGCCTATCGTAAGTGATACATGCTCCAATTTTAGATTAACCGGCTCTGTCTCCTTTGTCTTAACTTTGCCTCCTGATATTCCAAGCGGTCTTTCTATAAAGTTCATCATCTTTTCGCCTGATACAAGCTGCTGCTGCATCTGGAAAATATAGTTGTTAATCTGCGTTAAAAAACTCATTATCTTTAAAACGTAGTTCGTACATGCAACCAGATATCCAACCTTAATCTGGCCATTGATGACAAGCACTGCCGCAACTGCGATGCTTCCTATATATGCCGCCTGCCTGATTATGCCGAACACCACCTCGAACTTGGTCGAGAGCCATATCTGGTCTATGTATGAATCCTTCAGCTTATTGTTAATCTCATCAAACTGTCTTTCCTCAACTCCCTCATTGGTAAATGAGCGCACAAGCCTGACAGCCTCTATATTCTCCTGAACCTTAAGGCTGAGAGTAGAATTGTTCTTTCGTATAACAGTATATTTTTCTTTTGCAAGCTTCTTAAAGCGCATAAGCTCAAATGTAAATACCGGAGCTAACATTACCGGTATCCACAAAAGCGCAATATCTATCTTCCAAAGAAAATATACCGCAACAGCGATAGCAAAAATGCTGTCTATAATATATGGAATCATATGACAGAACATTTCCTTGAACATTATCGTATCAGATGAAAGGATATTCAAAAGCTCACCTGTGTTATATTCCGTTATTGTCTCAGAATCAAGCTGCATAAGCTTGTCATATGTCGCCATTCTAAGGTCAGTTTCAAGCCCCAGCCCCTGCTTTTGCTGCATTATATTTCTTATATATACAAGTATGCATCTTGCAAGCAGCAATGTCATAAGACATACCGCTAAAACGCCAAAAAGCCGGAAAGTATGAACCTCTCCATACTTCCCGGTAAGGAGAAAGCCAAATACCGCACTTGTATCCGGCTCACTCTCCCCTATACAATAATCAATAAACATTTCAGAGAATAATGGCATAAGTAAGTCTGCCGTCAGTACCATAAAGCTGATAAGCTCTGCAATAATCGCTGCCGGAAGATACTTTTTCCAATATCTCATTCCAAATTTTAATACCTTCATAATTGTCCCCACCAATATCGCAGATGCGCTGTACATTTTATTACAGGCATCTGCATTACACCTTGTCTGTATTAATTCTTCTGTAACTGCTCTTTTAAAATTTCCATGGCCTTCTGAAGCTGCACATCCTGATCCTCAGGTATATTCACATACATCTTAAGCTCTTCAGGAAGGTCAATCTCAACATCCGGGGCAACGCCCACCTTGTGTATGCTCTTACCGCTCGGAAGGTAGTAATCCTCAATCGTGAGCTTCATACCGGTTCCATCCTTCAAGGAGAATATAGTCTGTACTATTCCCTTTCCATAGGTGGTCTCTCCTACTAGTGTCCCGACTCCGTAATCCTTTATTGCACCTGCGAATATCTCTGATGCACTAGCACTGTTCTCGTTGATAAGAACCGTGAGCGGAATGTTAAGCCTGGTAGCTGCATCCGATGTGTACTCCTCTGCAGTTCCCTTATTGTCCTTAACCGACACGATAACGCCTTCCGGAAGTATATCATCAAGCATTTCCACCACGATATTCAAAAGTCCGCCTGGATTATTTCTTATATCTATTACAAGTGCCTCCATGCCCTGCTCTGTCAGAGCGTCAAATGCAGCCGAAAACTGCTTTGCGGTAACCTCGTCAAATTCATCTATCTGGATGTATCCGATATTGTCATCCATCATTCTGTATGTGACTGTCTCGACATCTATCTGACGGCGCGTAACTTCAACATCAAACACTTCATCCTCGCGCTGCAATGTGATAGTCACCGAAGTGCCTTCCTCACCTCTTATGAGAGCTACAGCCGAATTTAAATCCATACCTGTTATATCAGTGCCATCGACAGCAAGAACCAAATCCCCCGGTCTTATTCCCGCTTCGTAGCCCGGACAGTTCTCATAAGGTCTTATGGCTGTCACAATTCCTGTCTGTATATTCTGCTGCACAACAACACCGATTCCACAATATGTTCCGGACGAGCTTTCAAGAAATGATGCATATTCATCCTTAGTGTAATATACAGAATAAGGGTCGCCAAGCGAATCCATCACTGCCTTATAAACCGCGTCAATCATTGCATCCTTGTCATAGTCATAAAGATAATAGTAATCAATAACCTGTATGAGCGTGTCAATCTTCTCTATAACCTCATCCGTGAGCTGTTCACTGACAGGTGTATATTCTCCATAGGTTGCCTTCTTATTATCGTTCTTAGAGTCTGACTTTGACCCACTGTCTGTGTCATCACCCTTACCGGTGCTGTCCTCAGATACATTCTCTGTGTTTTTCTTTACGCTGCTGTCAGAGCCGGGACCGATAAGCGATGACAGTCCACTACAGCCTGCGAGCACCGCAATCATAATCACTGCCGACATCATTCCGACAGCTACACCCTTTAAAAATCCACTGTTTTTCTTTTTTGGCTGTTTATCCTGACTCGATACATTAGTGTCATTCATTTTTTCCATATTTAGTCCTCATTTCCGTCAAAACTGATACTGTCATCCGACATTTTATTAACGTGGAACTACAACATAATCGAGCGGATTTACAAATTCGCCCTTGATAATAAGTGAAAAATGCAGGTGCGGTCCTGTTGAATTACCTGTACTTCCGACAAGTGCTATCGTATCGCCTGCTTTCACCTGCTGTCCCACGGAAACAAGAATTGCCGATGCATGTGCATACAATGTCACAACACCGCCGCCATGGTCAATCTTAACACAGTTACCATATCCCCAGTAGCTCTGGGCAAGTATTACCGTACCACTGTAAGCCGCAACTATCGGTGTTCCATTGATTCCGGCACCGGAAATATCCGTTCCGTCATGCAGCTTCTCATAGCCTAAAATCGGGTGCATTCTCATTCCAAACTGCGATGTTATCGTATTAAAACCCGGCGCAGGCCATGTAAATCCTGTAACATTTATCTCGGCAAGCTTGGCTGCAACTGCTGCATCTGCGTCCTGCTTAAGTCTTGCCTGCTCGGCAAGCCATGCTGCATACTCTCTTCTCGCCTCCTCAACACGCTGCTCCTGCTCTTCGACTTCCTTGAGTGCAAGCTGTTTTTTGTACTCTGTGTCGTTCTGCTCGGATTCAAGGTTGGACAGCTCATTATTCTTGGCATTGTACAAATCTGTATATGATGCCTGGAGTACCTCCTGCTCAGCTTTGTTGGAATCTAAGACAGCTTTTTGCTGCTCAAGCTCTGAAAGCTGGCTCTCATAGAGTTCCTCCTGTGTCTCAAGGTCACTCTTTTGTGTCTCAAGATTGGCAAGCAAGGTGCTCACCTGCTCCTTTGTCTCCCCATATTCTATGAGCTTCTGTCTGTCATATTGGGAAATCTCAGATATATACTCGGCATTATTGAGAAAATCAATCATGCTGTCAGATGAAAAGAGAATATCCAAAAAGCTCTCGTCACCGTTCTCGTACATATATTGTATCCTGAGTTTCATTGAAGAATACTGATTCGCCTCTGTTTCCTGTGCATCAGCCAAATCTATCTCAGTCTGTGCAATATTTGCACTAACTGTGTCTATGTTCTGCAAGGTTTCATTTATCTGCGCCTGCTTTGCATCAATCTGTGCCTGCTTTGCCGTGATATCCTGATTGAGATTATATATCTGCAATGTAACATCGGAAATCCAGCCGTCAACCTGGCTTATATACGTCTCCGTATTGGAGATATCACCATTCAGCTCACTAAGCTTACTGTCAAGCTGATCCGCCTGCTGCTTTGCCGCTTCAAGTTCACGCTCTGCCTGCCTTACATCATCCTCCGAAATTGCCTGATAATCTTCCGGCTTAAGCGGAAGTATTACAATGAGTAATAGTGCAAACAGGATTCGCTTTATCCATGATGTTTTAAAATCTCTTCTTTTTTTCAAAACCATTCCTCCCTTAAGTATCTCCCCACTTATACTTTAAGATGTTTCCGAAGTGTTGTATAACTTCCCAAAAAGCCTATTCCGATTCCAAGCACCGCTGCCACCGGCAGAAGCGTAGAAAATACAGTCTTAACAGGAAGAAATACAAGTATATTCGACAAAAATGTAAATCTGTTGATAATGTAGTATACAACATTTTCGTAAAGATAATAAATCACTACCATCGGAACCATCGCACCCACAAAGCCAATCACAATTCCCTCAACAATAAACGGCGCACGAACAAAGCCGTTCTTAGCTCCTATAAGCTTCATTATCGCAATCTCTTCCTTGCGGACTGCAATACCGACAGATACGGTATTTCCTATGAGGAACCATGCAACAAGGAATAGCACAACTATCATTGTAAGCGATATCATGCTGACCAGACCATTCATGTCAGTAAGAGAATTGGCAGTGACCTCTGAACGCTTAACGGAACGCACACCATCTATCTTCTCAACATTAGCCGAAACGGTGCTTAGCGCCTCTGCGCTGTCAAGATATACCGTGTATGAAGCGGAATTTGCAAGAGGATTATCCTCCTCAAAACCATCTGCAAGATCCATCCTGTCGCCGAAATACTTAACCTTGTACTTCTCCCATGCTTCCTCCGGGGATGTGTATTCTATCAGAGATACATTCTCCATCTGTTGAATCGTCTTTCCGATGGACTCAATTCTTGCATCACTCGTACCTACATCAAAGAAAACTGTGAGACATGTATTTTTCTCAACTTCTGTTACCATGTATGATACATTCTGCGCTACACAGAAAAATATTCCGAACAGAAAAATACATGCCGCCATGGTTGCAACCGAAGCAAGGGAAAAGAGCCTGTTCCTGTATATATTCTTAAAGCCCTGCTTTATGCAGTAACCAAGTGAACTAATCTTCATATCCGTAATCCTCCCATCTCTCATCTGAGACAATCTCACCATGATCAATAGTGATTACTCTCTTTTTCATAGTCTGCACCAAATCCATATTATGTGTGACGACAACAACTGTCGTCCCTCTTCTGTTCGCCTCCTCAAGAAGCTTCATAATCTCCCATGAATTGGCATTATCAAGATTTCCTGTAGGCTCATCGGCAAGAAGTATTGCCGGCTTATTTATGAGTGCTCTTGCAATGGCAGCTCTCTGCTGCTCACCGCCTGAAAGCTGTGAAGGAAAATTCCTGTATTTTTCAAGAAGTCCGACCATCGAAAGCATCGAAAGCACTTCCGAGCGTATTCTTCTGTTAGGAACCTCAATAACCTTCTGTGCAAACGCTATATTATCATAAATATTTCTGTCTTCAAGCAGCCTGAAATCCTGAAATACGACTCCCATGTCACGCCTTATAAGCGGAAGCTCCCTTCTCTTAGCTCTTCCAAGGTTCTTTCCGTTTATAAATATATGACCCGATGTCGGCTCAAGCTCCTTAAGCAACAGCTTAATGAGCGTCGATTTACCTGCGCCGCTCTGCCCGACGATAAACACAAACTCACCCTTCTCCACACGGAGACTGATATTATTCAGCGCCGGGAAGCCGCTTGAGTATGTCTTGCATACATTTTCCAATATAAGCATGTCTCTTATGCCTCCCCTAAGTTCTTATGCGGTTCTACTGGCAATACCAGTTTTCCATTTTATGGTCTATAGTTAGCGACCACGATATTGCCATTATAAACTGACATGCAATTAATAATCAAGTGATTCCATATATTTCATATAATCACGAACCATAAGTGCAATCTTAAATGTGATTGCATCATCAAATACTCTGAGGTCAAGTCCTGTATTCTTCTGTATCTTATCAAGACGATATACAAGTGTATTTCTGTGTATGAAAAGCTGTCTCGATGTCTCAGACACATTCAGGCTGTTCTCAAAGAACTTATTGATTGTCGTGAGAGTCTCCTCATCAAAATCATCCGGATTCTGTCCCCCGAATATCTCCTTGATGAACATTTTGCAATGAGACATGGAGAGCTGATAGATAAGTCTTCCGATACCGAGCTTAGTGTATGATACGACATTTCTGTCACCGTAGAAAATCTTACCGATATCAAGTGCCATCTTAGCTTCCTTGTAAGACCTTGACACTTCCTTAATCTCATTCACTATAGTGCCATAAGCGATATGTACTTTGCTCATAGCTTCGGAGTTGAGCGTGTCGAGTACTGTAAGAGCGACCTGATTCATCTCATCATAGCCTTCATTCGCCTTCAGCTCCTTGACTATTATGATATTCTTCTCATCAACTGCCGTTATAAAGTCCTTTGCCTTGGATGCAAAAAGTGTTCTCAATGTCTCAAGTGCATTGTTATCCTTCTCATGCTTAGTCTCAACTATGAACACAAGTCTCCTCACATCTGTCTCAATGTGAAGCTTCTTAGCTCTGTTATATATATCAACAAGAAGAAGATTATCAAGAAGAAGATTCTTTATAAAATTATCCTTATCGAATCTCTCCTTGTATGCGACAAGAAGATTCTGTATCTGAAATGTTGCAATCTTGCCGATCATATATACATCATCGCTGCCGCCCTTTGCCAACAGCACATATTCTAACTGTTTATCATCAAATACCTTAAAAAACTGATATCCCTGAATAACCTGACTGTCTGCCGGTGAACCCGCAAAGCTGAGAACAGCTTCCTCATATCCATCAGACTCCGGAAATGTTGTTGCGAGAGTCTTACCCTCTGTATCCATTATACATAAATCAATTCTGGTTATTGACTTCAGTCCTTCTATCGTGTTCTGTAAAATCTGATTTGAAATCATGCGGTAACCTCTACTTTCATTATATAAAATACATAAAAAGATTATAAATTGTCACTATTTATTGTAAAACAAAATCGAGAAAAAAAAAAGAGGAAATACACTATTTTTAGTGTATTTCCTCAATATTTGCATTATATTACTTATCAATCCTGTCCGATATGTATATAACAATTAGCAAGGAATTACTAACTCTGTATCCTTATCGAAGAGGTGAAGCTTAGTCATATCAAGTGCAAGCTTAATCTTGTCACCAGGACGAGCTGTTGTACGAGGGTTAACTCTTGCTGTACAGCTCTTATCCTCGATATCAAAGTAAAGGTAAACTTCTGCACCGAGGAGCTCGTATACACGAATCTCAGCCTCGATTACGCTGTCAGGAGAGTTAGCGATGAACATCTCTGTATCGTTAAGATCCTCCGGACGGATACCCATTACAACAGTCTTATCAACATAAGCACCAAGCTTATCTGCCTTAGACTTAGGTAACTTAACTGAGTTGCTGCCGAACATAAGAACCATATCATCACCGTTCTTAACAAGCTTAGCATCAACAAGATTCATCTGAGGGGAACCAATGAAACCTGCAACGAATACGTTCTGTGGCTGGTTGTAAAGGTTCTGTGGTGTATCTACCTGCTGAATGATACCATCCTTAAGAACTACAATTCTTGTACCAAGTGTCATAGCCTCTGTCTGGTCATGAGTTACATAGATGATTGTTGTCTGAAGTCTCTGATGTAACTTAGAAATCTCAATTCTCATCTGTACTCTTAACTTAGCATCGAGGTTTGAAAGAGGCTCATCCATAAGGAATACCTTAGGATTACGAACGATAGCACGTCCCATAGCAACTCTCTGTCTCTGACCACCTGAAAGAGCCTTTGGCTTACGATCAAGAAGATGCTCGATATCAAGAATCTTAGCAGCCTCATGTACCTGCTTATCAATCTCTGCCTTAGGAACCTTTCTTAACTTAAGTCCGAATGCCATGTTGTCATATACTGACATATGTGGATAAAGAGCGTAGTTCTGGAATACCATCGCGATATCTCTGTCCTTAGGCTCTACATCATTAACCTGCTTGTCACCGATCCAAAGCTCACCGGAGCTGATCTCCTCAAGTCCTGCTATCATACGAAGTGTTGTAGACTTACCACAACCGGATGGTCCTACGAAAATGATGAATTCCTTATCTTCAATCTCAAGGTTGAAATCCTTAACTGCTACGAAACCGTTAGGATATACTTTACATACATTTTTAAGTGATAAACTAGCCATTATTATACCTCCTAAAGTATTTTCCGTTTTCACTATCATTATTCTACAATAATACTTGTTCAAATGCCATACCCCAAATAGCCGAAAATACCTGCGGGAATTTGTCTATTTTGCATATAAACAAAATATTATTTACATTTTTATTACATTTTATACAAAAAAATAATAATTTAATGCATTTTTTCAATAACTGCTTGTTAATTTTTATCATATATGCTATAAATATTGTGTATGGTTTTAGCTGTGTTTTCAATGAGAAGGGAGGTATTTTCATGGATATAACAGCTCTTTCTTCCAGCATGAGTCTTGCTGATGTAAACTCTCAGGTCGGAATCGCAATGCTTGCGAAGAACCTTGACACTATTGAGACTCTCGGTGATGGCATGAAGAAGATGATGGAGATGTCCGTCAATCCGAATCTTGGTGCCAACATTGACGTTCAGGTATAGCATACCTGAAGCTTCATGACATTTTAGTGTATACGAAATACTGCCGTATCTGATAACAATATCAGACACGGCAGTTTTTTATTTAAGTCTTATGGATGTCTCAGACAGTTCAATCTTTCCTTCCTTAAGAAGCTTTCCCACAGCTCTCTTAAAGGATGCCTTGCTCATTCCAAGCTCACGCTTTATAACCTCAGGGGATGCTTTATCGCTAAACGGAAGCACACCGTCAAACTCCTCTATCGTCTCAAGTATCTTAGCGGCATCATCGTCACGCTGAAGGTAGCCTACCTCGCGCACAGCAAGCTCAAGTCTGCCATCTGCTGTGACATTTGTGACTCTGAGTCCCGTGAGCTTATCTCCCACGTTCAGAACACCGTAGCACTCTTTCTTAGGGATAAGTCCCTGATACATGTCGTCAACAGCGACATACATTCCGAACTTTTCAATATACTGGTATGCCGTTCCGCTCACCATATCGCCGCGTCTGTACTGTGTTGTCCCTTTAAGATACTTATAGACATTCATGGTCGCGCAAAGTCTTCCGCTCTTGTCAACATAGAGAGCTACAAGACAGTCATCACCCGGACGCACCTTGTATGTCTGCTCCTTAAACGGCAGGAAAAGATCCTTTTCAAGTCCCCAGTCAAGAAATGCGCCTATCTTACCTGTATCCTTAACTTCAAGCCTTGCAACCTGTCCAAGCACAAGCATAGGCTCACGCGTAGTAGCTACAAGGCGATCCTGCGAATCCCTGTATATGAATACAGTCACCGAGTCTCCTATAACTGCATCCTCAGGAACCTGTTTTCTAGGAAGCAGCACCTTCTCCGTCTCATCTCCTAAATATACGCCGAAGTCCGTTCTCTTTACTATCTTTAAATCCTGAATTTCTCCAATTTTAATCATCGTTTTCTCCATTCTATATTTCAAACACAACTATCACATTGATATTGCCATTGTCATCCTTAAGGCATACATAATATCTGCCGTCCGCATATCCTGTATATGGATGGAACGTATCGCCCATGACCGCTGATTTCTTATATTCGGCAAGCACACGTCTTATAGGCTTTCCGGCAAGCTCAGGCTCATCCTGTGCCATAAGAGCCATGGCAATATTTATATACTGTCCATTATTGACATGATTGTTAGTGTCAATCATATCCGCCCTTACCGGTATCGCTTCGCCTTCCTTAAGCTCCTCAACAAGCGCAAGCTTGCGCGGAAGGTATTCCATGTCAAGTTTCTGTCCCAGCTCATAGTGTTCAAGCTGTTTTTCATCAGGCTTCATAGGTCTTAAAGTCTTTATATTCATGTAAGACCACAATGTCGCAGCCTTCACAAGAATATTTCCGTGTTCATCTTCAAGCCAGAAATTACGATTTCCGAAAAAGCCCTTGAACTCATACGGAACCGTACACACCTTTACCTTGTCGCAGAAGGATGGCATTTCGTCAATGTCTATCTGCCAGTTTAAAATAAACCATGCTCCGTCATGCTCCGTAACATAATCTATTCCGACTCCGGCATCCTCCGAGTGAAACGAAGAACAATTCTGAAACAGATTGATAAGCGCCGGAATAGTGAGTTTCCTGTCACTTCCACACTCTGAATATCTTATTCTTGCATCATAGCTGTACATATAATAGCCTCCTTCCAAATTTTTATCTGCCGGAAAATTTTAACGAAATTTCCCGGTAGATGAAAATAGCACATTATAGTCTCCCATAATGTGCCTGACGCAAACGGAAACGGCGGGATTCGAACCCGCGTGCCGGTTGCCCGACAACTTGATTTCGAGTCAAGCTCGTTATGGCCACTTCGATACGTTTCCATACTATCTAATTTAGAAGGGAGCCAAAAGAAGCTTCCTCCCTGTCTGTGGTAACTGCCATCATGACACATTACACAAACCTGTTATAACTTATTGTATAATAGGAAATTACGTTAAAATTCCCTATTATGCAATAAAGGCATCACGCTGACGTGATGCCTTTGACTGGGCTACCAGGGCTCGAACCTGGAAATGCTGGAGTCAGAGTCCAGTGCCTTACCATTTGGCTATAGCCCAATGAGTACTCTGCTGAGCACATCCACTCTATTGAATGGCTTGTCTGACGCTTGCCTTGCGTTTCAACGATATTGATTATATATCATGTTTTTTAAAAATGCAAGTACTTTTTTAAAACTTTTTTATTTTTTTGTGTTTTTCTTATTTTCCTGTATTTTTTGTATATAAATACAGTTCTTTGCAAAGACTTATTCACAGACTCCGGTCAGCTTTTTATATGCTCAATAAATCCTTTTGCCGTATCCAGATCTTCCGGTGTCGTAATCTTAATATTACAGTAAGAACCTTCATATAGTTTCACCGGAATCTGCATTTCCTGCTCTACCACCATGGCATCATCCGTTACATTTTCCCTGTCATGTTCCATCAGATTCTTATATGCCTGCGTAATAAGCTCTGTCTCAAATACCTGCGGAGTCTGTACAATCCATACATATTTACGTACAGGTGTATTGACCGCAAATTGATTTTCATCTACGATCTTTACTGTATCCTTGCTTGGCACACCTGCTACACATGCTCGATTTGCCTTTACGCATGCATAGCCTCTCTTTATAATCTGTTCGTCTACGAACGGTCTGGCACCGTCATGAATATAGACATAACCTTCTTTTGCCTCTTCTCCGGCCATACCGTCACGAATAGCCTTTAACCCATTCCAAACAGAATCATAACGTTCTTTTCCGCCCGGGATTACTGCACGCACTTTCCCAAAATGATATTTATTTACAATTTCTTCTGTCACATAGTCTTCCTGCCCGGCTCCGGCTACCATGATCACATCATCAATAATTTCTGACTTTTCAAATGCTTCCAGGCAGTAACAGATAATTGGTTTTCCACATAGTTCTATATACTGCTTCTGGATAGATGTCCCCATTCTTTTTCCCTGTCCTGCCGAAAGTACGATCGCCACACATCGCTTCTTCATTTGTTGTTCACCACCTGTTTCTTGGAATTAACGCTCACCGAGTTTCAGATTAGGAACCGCATTTAGATCCCATCCGCTTCTGGTTCCATTCATGTATTCGTAATAAGCCGCTACCCCGATCATCGCTGCATTATCCGTACAGAAAATCGGAGATGGATAATAGAATTTTACTCCCCGATCTTCACATGCTTCTTTCATAGCTGCACGGAGAGCACTATTCGATGCCACACCGCCTGCAATGGCAAATTTATCTACCTTATATTCTTCCACCGCATGCATAGCTTTCGCAACCAGTACATCGGTAACTGCTTTCTGGAAAGAAGCTGCGATATCTGCCTGGTTGTATTCTTCACCCTTCATCCTGCATCCGTTGATATAATTCAGAACAGCTGATTTTAATCCGCTAAAGCTGAAGTCATATGGTGCATCTTCTATATTTGCACGTGGGAATGCGATAGCATCCGGATTTCCTTCCCTGGCCACCTTATCAATCTTCGGTCCTCCCGGATAGCCCAGTCCG